>NZ_JBSFCF010000024.1:0-141194 GCF_053593335.1 Streptomyces sp. NPDC002324 | reverse complement strand
GGGCAGGGGTGCGGGGAACCGCGCGAGAAGCCCCGCCGGAGCCGCAGTCGCCGGCGGGGCCGGATGGTCGAGGGGTGAGGCGCGAGCGGGGCGGAGGGGCGCAGCCCCTTGGCGGTTCATCGAAGTCGGGGGGCGTCCTTCTCTCCGCGTTCAGCCCGCGTTCAGGCGCGGGCGCCACCGTGGCGCGACACCCCGGGTCCGCCCCCACGGTCCTCCACCGCCACGCAGGAGACAGCATGCCGCTCACCCGTAGGGACTTCGCCAGACGATCCGCGGTCACCGGAGCCGGTGTGGCGCTGGCCGGCAGCGTCGGCGCGCTCGCCACCGCGCCGAACGCCCTCGCGGCGACGGACACCGACACCGACCTCGATCCGGGCGTGGAGGCCGGCCACCGCACAGGGCACGGGGCGGACCGACTCGGATACGGCCCCCTCCTCCCCGACCCCCGGGGCATCCTCGCGCTGCCCGCCGGATTCAAGTACCGGATCATCACGTACAGCGGCAGGACCAAGCTGGAGTCGGGCGAGTTCACCCCCGGCAAGCACGACGGCACCGCCGCCTTCCCCGGCCTCCGCGGCACCACCCTCCTCGTCAACAACCACGAGCTGAAGGGCCCCCGGGCCAACTGGGAGTTCCCGGTGCCGCTCACCGAAGGGCTCGTGTACGACCCGGCGGCGGCCGGCGGCTGCACGGTGGTGGAGGTACGGCCCGACGGCCGCGTGGCCGAGTGGGTCGGCATCGCGGGCACGTCCACCAACTGCGCGGGCGGCAGCACCCCGTGGGGCACCTGGCTCACCTGCGAGGAGAACTCCGACCGGGCCGGCGTCAACGGCATGACCAAGGACCACGGCTACGTCTTCGAGGTCGACCCCTGCGACCGCCGTGCCAACCGCGCCCCGAAGCCGCTGAAGTTCTTCGGCCGCTACGACCACGAGGCCGTCGTCATCGACCCCAGGCGCGGCCACGCCTACCTCACCGAGGACGCGGCCTCCCCCAACGGCCTCTTCTTCCGCTGGACCCCGCCCAGGGGGTTCGAGTACGGCCCCGGCAGGTTCCGCACGCTCGCCGACGACGCGGGCGTCCTCCAGGCACCCCGGTGCTACGACTCCGGCGGCCGCTTCGTCGACGACCTGTCCCGCGCCACACGCATCGGCACGGTGTACGGCGTCGACTGGGTCGACGTGCCCGACCGGGACGCCGGAACCGTCGCCGTCCGCAAGCAGTTCGCCGACACCGAGATCACCCGCGCCCGCAAGCTGGAGGGGATGTGGTGGGGCGACGGCGGCACCTACGTCGTCTCCTCCTACGCCCGTTCGGAGAGCCCCGTCCAGCACGACGGCCAGGTCTGGTTCTACGACCCCAAGCGCCGCACCCTGACCCTGAAGGTCCTGCTCGGCGTCAACCCGGACCCGTCCGTCGACGGCGCCCTCGACGGCCCCGACAACATCACCGTCTCCCCGTACGGCGGCATCGTCCTCGCCGAGGACGGCGAGGGGATCTCGCATCTGTTCGGCGCCACCGACAGCGGCCGCACGTACCCGATCGCGCGCAACGACCTGAACATCGGCACCGAGGAGGAGCCGGAGTACAGCGAGTTCGCCGGCGTCACCTTCTCACCCGACGGAAAGACCCTGTACGCCAACATCCAGACGCCGGGCATTCTGCTCGCGATCACCGGTCCCTGGAAGCGGCAGAAGCGATAGCCGGAAGCGGTGGTTAATTCATTGGCCCGGCCCGTGGTACGCCTCCTAGAGTGATGCCTGTCCAGGTGCGAAGGCAGGACCTACTTCCACTCATAATGGGGCGGCCGCGGGTTCGAGTCCCGCCACCGGTACCAACACGCCGGTGTAGCTCAGGGGTTAGAGCACCTACGTCGGTTCCGCCGGCTTCGATCTCTGGACACCCAAAGCTTCACGCACCTCCCGGTGCGATCCGATCTCGGGAGGCGCGGCAGATGGTGGGTGCCCGGTGCGCAGGCAGCGGATACTTCGGGAACTGGTGGGGAGAGATCCTCATGCGGGTTCGAATCCCGTCATCGACCACGGGTCGGTGTGGCGGAACGGAAGACGCGCCAGTTATAAGCACCGCCGCCGACTTCGACCTCGGGCACCCTCCGACTGCCGCGCCTCCCCCGAACCAAAATTCAGAATTCAGGAACAGGGATTCCACGCACGAAGTGAGATGTGCCGGGGAATTCGGGGGGAGTTCATCATGGCGCGATTCAACACGAAGGCCGGCAAGGCCCAGCCCACCTCCCGTGTCACCTCCACGGGCCGTGTGCTCCGTACGTACGAGGGCGGCCGCGGACGCGAGCGGGACGAGCGCTCCGAACTCTTCCTGCTGTCGATCGCCAACTTCGTCGCGCAGAAGACCTTCTACGAGAGCGGTGAGGACCGGGACGACCGGTTCGCCGCGCTGGTGCGCCGGCTCGCCGTCACCGACCCGGCGTGGACGGCCGGCCTGCTCGCCTGGCTGCGCGGCGAGGGCAACCTCCGTACGGCCTCCCTCGTGGGCGCCGCCGAGTACGTGAAGGCGCGGCTCGACGCGGGCGTCAGCGACGGGCCGACCAACCGCCAGGTGGTCGCCTCCGTGCTGCGGCGCCCCGACGAGCCCGGCGAACTGCTCGCCTACTGGACCTCCCGGTACGGCCGTACCCTCCCCAAGCCGCTGAAGCGGGGCGTCGCCGACGCCGTACGACGCCTCTACAGCCCCAAGGCGCTGCTGAAGTACGACACCGCGTCCAAGGGCTACCGCTTCGGCGACATCCTGAACCTGGTGCACGCGGCGCCGGACCCGGACAAGCCGTGGCAGGGGGACCTGTTCCAGTACGCCCTCGACCGGCGCCACAACCCGGACACGGCCGTCGTGCCGAGATCGCTGCCCATGCTCGCCGCACACCGTGACCTCATGGAGCTGCGGCCCGCCGAGCGGCGCAGGGTCGTGACCGGGGCGGGCGGTGCCCAGCGCCTCGCGGACGCGGGGATCACCTGGGAGGCGCTGGCGGGCTGGCTGCAGGGGCCGATGGACAAGGCGGCCTGGGAGGCCGTCATCCCGTCCATGGGCGCCATGGCGCTGACCCGGAACCTGCGCAACTTCGACGCGGCGGGCGTCTCGGACGAGGTCGCGGCTCGGGTGGCGGCTCGGATCAGCGACCCGGCGGAGGTCGCGCGGTCGCGGCAGTTCCCGTTCCGCTACCTCTCGGCGTACCGCCACGCGCCCTCGCTGCGCTGGGCGTACCCGCTGGAGCAGGCGCTCGGTCACTCGCTGGCCAACGTGCCCGCGCTGCCCGGCCGGACCCTGGTCCTGGTCGACCGCTCGGGCTCGATGTTCTGCTCCCGGCTGACCGACCGCTCGTCGCTCACGTACGCCGACGCGGCCGCGATCTTCGGTACGGCGCTCGCGCTGCGGGCGGCGGACGCGGACCTCATCGAGTTCGGGAGCACGAGCCGGGTGGTGAGGTTCGGCGCGGGCGAGTCCGTGTTGAAGATCATCGGCCGGTTCGGCGACCTGGGCGGCACCGACACCACCGAGGCCGTCCGCCGCCACTACCGCCGCCACGACCGGGTGCTGATCGTCACCGACGAGCAGGCCACGTACAGCCACTACGGCGACCCGACCGAGCAGATCCCGGCCCAGGTGCCCGTCTACACCTGGAACCTCGCCGGGTACCGGGCGGGCCACGGCCCCTCCGGCACGGCGAACCGCCACACCTTCGGCGGCCTCTCCGACGCGGCCTTCCGCATGGTGCCGTTGCTGGAGGGGGCGCGGAACGCCGAGTGGCCGTGGGCGGTCGAGTGACGCCGGTCCGCGGACCGGCGGAGCACGAGAACGGGGGGTGAGTGTGGCCCGTGTCCCAGTGGGGACACGGGCCACACTCTTGTTCGGAGTCGCACTGGCATCTAACATTTCAGTTCATGGAGGCCATACGACCGGTCGCGCGCACCCTGCTGAGGGACCGCGCCTACCAAGCCATCCGGGACGCCATCGTGGCCGGGGAGATCGAGCCGGGCGCGGTGGTGCGGGACGCCGAGTTCGCGGAGCTGCTCGGACTGTCCCGGGCGCCGGTGCGGGAGGCGTTCTCCCGGCTGGTGGACGAAGGGCTCCTGGAGAGCAAGCCGCAGAGCTACACCCGGGTCACGGCCGTCGTCGCCTCCGATGTGCGGGACGCCGCCGCCGTGGTCGGGGCCATGCACGAGCTGGTCGCCCGGACCGCCGTGCCCCGGCTGTTCGCGGCGGA
This sequence comes from Streptomyces sp. NPDC002324, assembly GCF_053593335.1. NCBI lineage: Bacteria > Bacillati > Actinomycetota > Actinomycetes > Kitasatosporales > Streptomycetaceae > Streptomyces > Streptomyces sp. NPDC002324. The sequence continues at coordinate 136,957 of NZ_JBSFCF010000024.1, read as the reverse complement.
CGTCGAGATGATGCGCTCGGCCAACGAGCGGTTCGCGACGGCCGTCCGCACCGGTGACGTCGACGCGGCCCTGGTCGCCGACGACGCACTGCACGACGTGCTCGTCCGGGTGAGCGGCAACCGCGCGGCGGCCGCCACCGTCGCCCGCTACACCCCGCTCATCCGCCGGCTGGAACGACGGCGCTTCGGCGAGGGCGGCAACTGCCGCTCGGCCGGACTGCACGAGCAGCTGATCGCGGCCTGCGCGGCCGGTGACACGGACGAGGCGGTCCGCGTCACGGCGGAGATCTGGCGCGGCCTGGCCGCACTCGCCGACGAGCCGGACGCCGAACCGGACGCCGAGCCGGAAGAAAAGCCGGTCGCAGAGCCGGTCGCGAAGTCGGGTGAGGGGTCGGGGCCGGAGTCCGCCGAGGGAGCGGGCGGCGCCGCGTCCGCGCGCCGGCTCACCCACGAGCCTGTCCACCAGCCCGCCCACCAGCCCGCCCCCGAACCCGGCGACGAGCCCGTGCGCCGAGCGGACCACTGACCCGACCGGCCTCGCCACACCCCCGCCCTCGCCCCACCCCACCCGGGAGAACCCGTGTCCCTCTCGTCCTTCGAGCGCTACCCCCTCCTCTTCGGGCCCTCGCCGGTCCACCCGCTGGAGCGGCTGACCGAGCACCTCGGCGGAGCCTCCGTCTGGGCCAAGCGCGAGGACTGCAACTCCGGCATCGCGTACGGCGGCAACAAGACCCGCAAGCTGGAGTACCTGGTCGCCGACGCGATCGCCCAGGGCTGCGACACCCTCGTCTCCATCGGCGGCGTGCAGTCCAACCACACCCGCCAGGTCGCCGCCGTCGCCGCCCGAGCCGGGCTCAAGTGCGTGCTCGTGCAGGAGAGCTGGGTCGACTGGCCGGACGCGGTGTACGACAAGGTCGGCAACATCCTGATCAGCAGGCTGGCGGGTGCCGACGTACGGCTCGTCCGGGCCGGCTTCGGTATCGGTTTCAAGGAGAGCTGGGAGCTGGCGCTCAGGGAGGTCGAGGAGGGTGGCGGCAAGCCGTACGCCATCCCGGCCGGTGCCTCCGACCATCCCCTCGGCGGCCTGGGCTTCGCCGGCTGGGCATACGAAGTCGCCGAGCAGGAGCAGGAGTTGGGCGTCTTCTTCGACACGGTGATCGTGTGCTCGGTGACCGGCTCGACCCAGGCCGGGATGGTCGCCGGCTTCGCCGCGCTGGAGGAGGCGGGCGGCAGGCCGCGCCGGGTGATCGGCATCGACGCCTCGGCCAAGCCGGAGCCCACGCGGGAGCAGATCGCCCGCATCGCCCAGAACACCGGGAAACTCATCGGCGTCGAGCGGGAGTTGACCGTCGCCGACGTCGAACTGGACGAGCGCTACCACGCCGGGATCTACGGGGTCCCGGACGACGCCACCCTCGTCGCCATGCAGCTCGCCGCCCGCACCGAGGGCATGGTCACCGACCCCGTGTACGAGGGCAAGTCGATGGCCGGGCTGATCGACCTGATCGAACGCGGCGAGATCGGCCCGGAGTCCACCGTGCTGTACGCCCACCTCGGCGGCCAGCCCGCGCTGAACGCCTACAGCGGGGTGATCCAGTAGGGAAGAGGGGCTCGGCTCCGGGATCGCTCGGCCGGCCGGGCGCCCTTGCCTTGTGCGGGGCGCCCGGCGTCACGTAGGCCGACCCTCAAAGGGCCTGCGCCGCCGGCTTCACCATCCCCCTGACCGTGCGGGACTTCACGAAGTCGCCCATCGCGGTCATGTCCCACTCGCCGGAGAACTGCTTGATCAGCTTGGCCATCATCACGCCGGTCTGGGCCTCGGCGTTGGTGAGGTCGAAGCGGACCAGCTCCTCGCCGGTCGCGGCGTCGAGCAGCCGGCAGTAGGCCTTGGCGACCTCGGTGAACTTCTGGCCGGAGAAGGAGTTGACGGTGAAGACCAGCCCGGTGACCTCCTGGGGAAGCCGTCCGAGGTCGACCACGATGACCTCGTCGTCCCCGCCGCCCTCGCCGGTGAGGTTGTCACCGGAGTGCTTGATCGCGCCGTTCACGATCGACAGCTTGCCGAAGTAGCAGCTGTCGATGTGGTTGCGCTGCGGGCCGTACGCGATGACCGACGCGTCGAGGTCGATGTCCTTGCCCCGGTACGCCGGCTCCCACCCGAGGCCCATCTTGACCTGGGAGAGCAGCGGGCGGCCGCCCTTGACCAGGGAGACCGTCTGGTTCTTCTGGAGGCTGACGCGGCCCTTGTCCAGGTTGATCTTGCCGGCGCCCGGGGCGGGGGCCGGGGGCGCGGCAGGCGGGGCGGGCGGCACCGGGGGCGCCGTGACCCGCGGGTCCGTGGCGGGCGGGGCCGCCGGGGGCCGCGTGGCCGGGGCGGGCTGAGCGGGGGTCGGCTGGGCGGCGGGGGCCGGCTGGGCGGCGGGGGCCGGCTGGGCGGCGGGGGCGGGCTCCTCCACCGTGACCCCGAAGTCCGTCGCGATGCCCGCGAGACCGTTCGCGTATCCCTGGCCGACCGCTCGGGCCTTCCACGCGCCGTTGCGCAGATAGATCTCGACGATCACCAGAGCGGTCTCCGTGCCCAGCTGGGGCGGGGTGAACGTGGAGATCACGGCGCCGTCGGCCGCGTCGCGGATCGTCGCCGTCGGTTCGATGCCCTGGAAGGACTGGCCCGCCGCGTCCGGGCTGGCCGTGACGACGATCTTCTCGATGCCCGGGGGCACGGCCGAGGTGTCCACCGTGATCGAGTCGGGTGTCGCGCCGCCGCCGGAGCGGTACGTCACGCCCGGGCCGGACGGCTGGTTGTAGAAGATGAAGTCGTCGTCCGAGCGCACCTTGCCGTCGGCGGTGAGCAGCAGGCCCGATACGTCGAGCCGCACGGGGGCGGAGACGTCCACCGCGACGCGGGTGACGGGCAGCGGGATGTTCGAGCCGGGGGTCATAGCGGTCATGCGTGGTGAACGATTCAGGCCGCTTTACCGTTCCCTTACCCGGGCGCGCCGGGCGGCCGTTCGGGTCAGCGGCGGTTGCGGGGGTGCTCCCGGGCCGTGCTTTCGTTGCCCCGCCGGTAGTTCCCGGTCCAGCGGGCCATGACCAGCTGGGGGTCGCCCGCCGCCACCTCGGCGAGGAACCGGGCAGCTCGGGGGCCGCGCAGCGTCGTGGCCGCGCGGCCGTGGTGGTCGATCGTCACGGTGCTCTCGGAGTGCTCGGTATAGGTGAATCCGCTGGGGCGTGGCATGTCCCGGATGGTAGGCGCGGGGCCGGCGCCGGCCCAGCGAATTTCGGTCGCCCGGCGGTGGGCCCGGCCGCACGCTCCCGGTCGCCGGCGGTGCGCCCGCACCCGCCGCCGCCCGTACTGCCCCGACCCCCTGCCCCGGCTTGCCGCTCGCCGGACTACGGCACCACGACGATCTTCCGTCCCACCCCCGACGCGAACTGCTCCAGAGCCTCGGGTTACCGCGCCAGCGGCACCCGGTCGCTGATGAAGACCTTCGGGTCCAGGACCCCGCCGGCGAAGAGTTCCGCCGCCCGTTCGAAGCTGTGCAGCACGGCCATCGACCCGGTGATGGTGATCTCCTGGTTGCAGATCCGGTACGGGTCGATCGTGACCCGGGTCGCGTTGTCGGCCACCCCGAACTGCAGGAACGTGCCTGCCTTGGCCACCCGCCCCAGCCCGTCCTGGATCGCCGCCGCGTTGCCCGTCGCGTCCACGACGACGTCCCAGCCCCGGGGCCGCTCCAGCTCGTCGGGGCCGGCGGCGGCTCCCGAGACGCCCAGCCGCCGTGCCGTCTCCAGGCGCGCGGGATTCACGTCCACCATGTCCACGCTCGCCGCGCCCGTCCGCTTCGCCAGCTCCGGCATCATCAGCCCCATCGTCCCGGAGCCGTGGATCAGGGCATGGGCGCCCAGCCGGGCGCGGAGGACGTCGTAGCCCCGTACCGCGCAGGACAACGGCTCCACCAGCGCCGCGTCCTGGGTGCGGACGTGCTCCGGCAGCCGGACGCAGCTCGCGACGGGGGCGACCGCGTGGTCAGCGGCCGGTCCCGGGGCAGGGCCTCGGCGATGAGCTGCGGGGTGAAGCCCTCGTCGACGAAGACCGTCTCCGCGTCGCCCAGCAACTCGGCCGCCGCCGCGGCGATCCGGCGCTTCTCGGGCACGTGGCTGGTGGCGCGGAAGGCGAGCGTCGTCTCGAACCCGGCGCTCTCCACGGGATACGCCCCGCCGTGCGTGCGGCGGACCCGTCCGTGGTCCTCCAGGGCGCGCAGATCACGCCGTACGGTCTCCTCGGCCACGCCCAGCGCGGCGGCGAGTTCGCCGACGTCGACCGCGCCCGTGCGGCGGGCGGCCCGGACGATCTCGCGTTGCCTCTCCTCCGCGCTCATGGCCGACACCCGCTCTCCCTCGCCGTAGTGCTGCCCGTTCGGGCCCGGTGCGGGCCCTGGGGGAAGTTCTACAGCCGGTGCGCGGCGCCGACCAGGCCTGTTGCGCGACCGATGATGCCCGTCCCTGACCGTTTCGCGGCGCCCCGGTCCGTCACGGACCTGGGGCGGGCGTGGGATCGGGCAGCGGGCGTGCCCGCATACGGGAGCGGGCGGGCCCGTTCGGTGCCCGCCCGCTCCTTCCGCACGGCGTACGGCCCTCGTTTCCCGTACGGCGCACGAACTCCTGGGTCTTCGCCGGTGTGGTCAGTACGGCCAGATCGGCGGGTCGCTCACGAAGTGGCCGCCGAGGTTGGCGTGGGCCACGTTCCCGGGGTCCAGTTCGCCCTGCTCGGCGATCAGTTTCTCGGCGTACGGCTCGGAGTCGTCCCTCGGCTCGTAGCCGAGGGCGCGGGCGGTGGACAGGTCCCACCACAGGCGGGTGTTGGCGGAGGAGCCGTAGACGACGGTGTGGCCGACGTGCTCGGCGGTCAGGGCCGCGTGGAAGAGGCGGGCGCCGTCGGCCGGGCTCATCCACAGCGAGAGCATCCGGACGCTGGTGGGCTCGGGGAAGCAGGAGCCGATGCGCACGGAGACCGTCTCCAGGCCGTACTTGTCCCAGTACAGCTGCGCCAGGTCCTCGCCGAAGGACTTGGACAGGCCGTAGAAGGTGTCGGGGCGGTGCGGGGTGTCGATGGGGATCAGCGGGTCCTCGGCCTGCGGGCGGGGGGTGAAGCCCACCGCGTGGTTGGAGGACGCGAAGACGATACGGGGCACGCCCTCCGCGCGGGCGGCCTCGTACAGGTTGTACGTCCCCTCGATGTTCGCCTTAAGGATCTTCTCGAAGGAGGCTTCCAGGGAGATGCCCGCGAGGTGGATGATCGCGTCGACGCCCCGGACGGCCTCGCGCAGGGCCTCCTTGTCGGCGAGGTCGGCCGTGATCGCGTCCGGCGCGCCCTCGACGGGGAGCAGGTCCATCAGGCGAAGCTCGTAGCCGTGGGCCGGGAGCAGGTCCCGCATCAGGGTGCCGAGCCCACCGGCGGCGCCGGTGAGCAGAACGGTGCGGGGAGCGGGCATCCGGGGATCTCCTTGCATCACCAGCTGTGCACATGGGCGTCCGACATTCACATTCATGGACACGCTAGGGAGTGCGGTCCCGTGCGTCAAGTGTGCTGCGGAGGCGTGAAATCGCTGGTGCGGCGCGGGTTGTCCGGCTTGACCGCCCACGAGGAGGCGCCTTAGCGTGCTGTTGTTCAGAAATGTAAACACTGATCAGTGACCTGGACTGGGAGAGCCCGTGGACTTGGGACAGCCCGTGACGTCAGCCCCGCTCGCCGCCCGGCTCAGGGTCCCCAGCGGACCGCTGTTCTTCCCCGTCACGGCCTACGGCCCGGACGGCGCGGTCGATCTGGACGTCTATCGCGCGCACGTCCGCCAGGGCGTCGAGGCCGGGGCCGCCGCGGTCTTCGCCTGCTGTGGCACCGGCGAGTTCCACGCGCTCACGCCCGAGGAGTTCCAGCGCTGCGTACGGGCCGCCGTCGCCGAGACGGCCGGCCGGGTGCCGGTGGTGGCCGGCGCGGGCTACGGCACCGCCCTCGCCGTGCGCTACGCACATCTCGCCGAGGAGGCCGGGGCCGACGGCCTCCTCGCCATGCCGCCCTACCTGGTCGTGGCCGCCCAGGAGGGGCTGCTCCGCCACTACCGGGAACTCGCCGCGGCGACCTCCCTCCCCGTCGTCGTCTACCAGCGCGACAACGCCGTGTTCACGCCGGAGACGGTGGTCGAACTGGCCCGCACGGAGGGGATCGTCGGCCTCAAGGACGGCCTCGGTGACCTGGACCTGATGACGCGGATCGTGAGCGCCGTACGCGGCGAGGTCTCCGGCCCGGACGACTTCCTCTACTTCAACGGCCTGCCGACCGCCGAGCTGACCCAGCCCGCGTACCGGGCCGTCGGGGTCCCCCTGTACTCGTCGGCCGTCTTCTGTTTCGTCCCGGAGATCGCCCTCGCGTTTCACAGGGCGCTGGGCACCGGGGACGATGCGATCGTGGAGCGGCTGATCGACGGGTTCTACCGCCCCTTCGTCGAACTCCGCGCCCGGGGACGCGGCTATGCGGTGTCACTGGTCAAGGCCGGGGTACGGCTACGGGGGCTGGACGTCGGAGAGGTGCGGCCACCCCTGCACGAACCGGCCGAGGAACACGTCAAGCAGCTGAGCCGGTTGATCGAGCGCGGCCACGCGCTGCTGGAAGAGTGCCAGGAGGGCAAGTGAAGGCGTCGACGTTCGTCTACCCGTGGGACGTCAACGGGGATCCGGCCGCCGCCGAGCGCATCGCGGGGCTCGGGGTACGGCAGGCGACGCTCGCCTCCGCGTACCACTCCACCCGCGCGCTCACCCCCCGCCACCCCCGGCAGCGCATCGTCACCGCCGAGCACGCGGCCGTGCTGTACCCGCCGGGTGCGCGGTGGGAGGGCCGCACGCTGCGGCCGTACGCGGCGGGGGACTGGGCGTTCGGCGACGCGTTCGGCGAGGCGGCCACCGCGCTCGCGCACGCCGGGCTCGAAGTGCACACCTGGGTGGTCCTGGCGCACAACTCCCGCATGGGCGCCGAACATCCCTCGACCTCCGTGGTCAACGCCTACGGGGACCGTTACCCGTGGGCCCCCTGTGTCGCGCAGCCGGACACCCGCGAGTACCTGGTCGATCTGGCGGTGGAGGCGGCGGTCCGGCCCGGCGCGCGCGGCACCGAGCTGGAGTCGCTCGGCTGGTACGGCTTCTCCCACCTCCACGCCCACGACAAGACGGGCGGGGTGGGCCTCGGCGACGCCGGGCAGTACCTGATGTCGCTGTGTTTCTGCGGCACCTGCCGCGACGGGTACGCCGGTGCCGGACAGGACCCCGACGAGCTGGCGGCCGCCGTACGCGCGGGGCTGGAACCGCTGTGGCGCGGCGAGACCGTCGACGAGAGCTGGCCCGCGGTGGAGAAACTCCTCGGGACCGGGAAGGCGACGGCCACGCGGGTGTGGCGCGACGCGATCGCCCGCTCGCTCCAGCAGGAGGCCGTCGGGGCCGTACGGGCCGCCGCGCCCGCGGGGTTCCAGGTGCTTCTGCACGCGGACCCGGTGATGTACCACTGCGGGGCGAACGCCGGGGTGGACCCCGAGCACATCCTCGGCGTGGCCGACGGTGTCGTCGTACCGTGCGCGGGCGGGCCGGGGCTGCTGCCGGCGTTCGCGAAGGCGGGGGCGGACGGGGCCGTGCTGGCCGCCAACTTCGGCATCGTGTCGGGCATGGGCGGCAGCCCGGTGACCCTGGCCGAGGACGCGGGGCGCGCGGTGGAGCTGGGGGCGACCGAACTCCGGCTGTACCACGCGGGGTTGGCCTCGGACCAGGATCTGGCGGCGGTACGTGAGGCGTTGACGGCGGTGGGGTGAACCGCCCCGTTCACCCCACCGCGCACGGACCCGGGCCGCGCCCTGCCGCGCCCGCGTCGGCTCAGCAGGCGATGACGTACCAGACCGGGGTCCAGAACACGTCGTTCTTGAGGGGAGCGTCGAGGGAGAACATCCAGGCGCCGTTCACGTCGTAGAAGTTCGCCCGGGTGCCCGGCGTCTGGTTGTTGTGGAGGGAGCCCCAGCCCACGAGGTTGGGCAGGGTGTACGTCACGCCGCACCTGGTGTAGTCGAATCTGTTGCCGTTGCCGCCCTTGCCGCACACGTAGTAGTACGCGCAGTTCAGCGGTGCGGCGGCGGCCGAGCCGGACCCGGCCGCGCGGGGCACGACGGCGTTCTTCATCTGGGCCGGCGTCAGCGACGGCTGCCGGGCGTCCTCGGACGTGAGGACGCCGGTGCCGCCGTCGGTGCCCGCTGTGTGGGCGGCGGCCGTACCGGCCGACCCGACCGTCGAGATCGCGATCGCCGCTGCCGCGAACAGGGCCGCGGCCGTCTTGCGCAGTGCCATGAGAAATCCCCTCCCGGTGCCGTCAACTCCCGCTCCGCACGCGGGAGTCGGCGGTTCCTCACTCTCGGGCACCGGGGTCCGACAGGCAACCCGTCACGCGGTAGGTCACATGGGTGACGAGGCTCGTCCAACGTGCGGACACCTGTTCCAGTCGCAGCGGTGGGACGCCCTCGAAGAGGCGGGTGCCGGAGCCGAGGGTGAAGGGGGCGATGTGCAGGCGCAGTTCGTCGATCAGCCCGGCGGAGAGGTACTGGTTGACGGTCGTCGCGCCGCCGAGGACGGTGACATCGCCGTCACCGGCCGCCGTGCGGGCCTGTGCCAGGGCGGAGGCGATGCCGTCCGTGACGAAGTGGTACGTGGTGCCCCCGTCCATCGGCCGGGCCTCGCGCGCGTGGTGGGTGAGCACGAACACCGGCGCGTGGAACGGCGGGTCGTCGCCCCACCAGCCGTTCCACGGCCGGTCCCACGCGCCGCGCACCGGGCCGAACATGTTGCGCCCCATGACGAAGGCCCCGGCGGTGCTCAGCCGGTCGATCTCGGCCCGGTTCTCGTCGGGAGTCTCGAACATCCAGGCGTGCAGCGCGGCGCCCGAACCGTCACCGCCGTCGTCGCCGAACGGGCGTTCCTCCGTCTGGTCGAGCCCGGCCGAGTAGCCGTCGACCGAGACCGTGATGTCGCAGATCACTGTGCTCATGCGTCCAGCGTCTCGTACGGGTCAGCGACGGCACAGCAGCCAGGCCGCCGTCAGGAGGAGAAGTGTGCCGACGGCCGGCAGCAGCACCGGGAGACCGGCCACGTCCACCAGGCCGGCGCCGATCGCCGTGCCCACCGCTGTCGGGGCGAAGAGGAGGGTGTGGGCGGTGGCCGTGGTGCGGCCCAGCCGATCGGGCGGGGTCTCGCGCTGGACCGCGGTGAGCGCCGCGGTCAGGACGCAGGGGAGGCCGACGCCGATCGCCGCGCCGCAGGCCAGGGCGGCGATGTCGCTCGGGACGGTGCGGGCCGCCACCGCCGCCCCCGTCAGGGCGATGCCGTAGGCCGCGAAGGGGAGTTCGCCGAGGCGCCGCAGGAGGGGGCCCGTGGTCAGGCCGACGGCGATCGAACCGGTGCCCTGGGCGACGAAGAGGAGGCCGGTGTACGCGGGGGAGTGGCCCAGGGACTCGACCACCGCGTAGATCAGGGCGCCGTTCACCCCGGAGAGCAGCATCGTCGTGCCGCCGGCCAGGACCAGGGGGCGCAGGCGTGGGTGGGTGAGGAGGTGCCGGGCACCCTCGGCCGTACGGGCGTACAGGCCCGGGGCAGGGCCCTCGCAGGGGCTGGGCGGCGGCGTCCTCGGCTCCCTCACCAGCCCGTACAGCCCCGCCGCCGCGACGAACGTCACCGCGTCCAGCAGGGCCACCGTCGCTCCGCCGTACGCCGCGTACAGACCGGCTCCCGCCAGCGGGGCCACCAGTTTCATGCTCTCGTCGGCCGTCATGCGCAGGCCGTTGAAGTCGCCGAGGAGGGCAGGGTCGACGGCGGTGGCGACGAGAGCCGACTCGGCCGCGTCGTGGACGACGCCTGCCGCGCCGTAGACGAGGAGGACCGCGTAGAGGAGCCACAGGTCGTCCGGGGAGCCGACGGCGAAGAGGGTGAGCAGGAGGGCGGCCAGGCCCAGGTCGGTGGTGACGAGGAGGGCGCGGCGGCGGGGGCGGTCCGCGAGGGTGCCCAGGAGGGGGCCGGCGAGGAGCGGGGCCCACAGGGCGAGCGTGCACAGGGCCGCCAGCGCGTCCGAGCCGGTGAGGTCCTTGACCCAGACGCCCGCGACCAGCCACATCGCCGACGAGCCGAGGCCCGAGACCACCACGGCGGCGAGATACGGCCCCGCGTTCCGGTCCCCGAGGACACGCCTCGTGGCCCGGGCCGACGTCGATGTCGTCGATCTCATGGATGTCATGGCTGGTGATCGTGGTGCTGAGGCCCCGCCGCACGGATCGGGCAGATGCCCTAGGAATCGTCGCCGGGAGGAACGAGGGCGGGGCGAGCGATGAGTTCCCGGGACGCCGGGGGTCTACCGACATGACGACAGAGAACGCAGGCGCACCCCCCGACGCACCTTCGAGACGTACCCAGGAGCTCCGCATGACCGACCAGGCACCGGCCCCCCTCGACCTCGCCCCGCAGGCCCGCGCCGTCGCCCGCCTCGCCCGGGGCGTCCGCGACGATCAGCTCTCCGACCCCACCCCGTGCCCGCAGTACGCCGTGCGCCACATCCTCGGACATCTGCACGGGCTGGCCGTCGCCTTCCGCGACGCGGGCCGGAAGGATCTGGGACCCACGACGGACACCGACCCGCAGGCGGCGCTGCCCGACATCGGGCCGGGCTGGCGCGAGGCCCTGCCGCGAGTCCTCGACGAACTCGCCGAGGCCTGGCAGGACCCGGCCGCGTGGGTGGGGGAGACCCGGGCGGGCGGGGTGTCCCTGCCGGGGGAGATCGCCGGCGCGGTGGCCGCGGACGAGCTGGTCGTGCACGGCTGGGACCTCGCACGGGCGACCGGCCAGGCGTACGACCCCGATCCGGCGGCCCTCACCGCGACCCACGCCTTCCTCGCCGCCTCGGCCGACGACCCGACGCGCGGCGAGATCTTCGGCCCCGTACAGCCCGTACCGGACGACGCGCCGCTGCTGGACCGGGCGATCGGCCTGAGCGGCCGCGACCCGCTCTGGAAGCGGTAGGCCGCGCGGCGGGGGCGCCGAGACGCGGGGGCGCCGGGACATGGGTGGACGCGGGGTTCGGGACGTTCGCCGAGTTGCGGCGGCACACGGACCCCACCCGGCTCACGGCTGTCGGGATCTCCCCTCTGCACGCGGACCTCCCCCCAGTCTCGGCTTCGCTCGACCGGGCGGTACCCCCACCGCGGACCCGGTGGCCGCGATGTACGGCTTCGCGTACGGCGGCCTCACCCTGCCCGCGCCGTTGCCCGTGTACGCGCCCGACGGCCGCGCGGAGCGCCTCGCCGGATTCCTCGGGCGGCCGGACACGACCTTCCTGAACAGCGTCTTCGGCTTCCGGCCCTCTACGACGGCCACACGGTCCGGCACTGGAACCCCCCTCTCACCGCCCATGCCGTCGTCCACGACGCGGAGTCGTACGGGCTGCGCGCCGAGTGCCGGGGCCGTGTCTTCGCGTACTCGGGGGACAGCGGCCCGTGCGACGCGCTGAGCCGGCTCGCCGGCAGCGCGGACCTGTTCCTGTGCGAGGCGGACACCGACGTGCATCGCGAAGGTGAACCCCACGTGCACCTCACGCCGGAGGAGGCCGGGACGTACGCGAAGAGCGCGAGCCGGCTGCTGAACGAGGGCGACACCCAGACCGTGTGATCTCAAGATCATGTGATGGTCGGCACATCTTCTTCTGTCAGAAGCATTGACGAAACATCGCGCCCCTCCTACCTTCAACGCGTCGTACTTCGTACGTCATATATGAGACGCGATACGTGAGATCCCATACCTGAGATCCCATACGTGAGAACCGAGAGGCGCGCATGACCTCTGTGCCCACGCCGATCCCGTCCCGCACGCAGTTCGTGCTGGAAGGGATCAAGCACCGCATCCTCACCGGGCAGTTGACGCCCGGTCAGGCCCTGGTCGAGACCGAGCTGGCCGCGCAGTTCGGGGTGTCCAAGACCCCGGTGCGCGAGGCGCTCAAGACGCTGGCCGGGACCGGCCTCGTCGTGATGAGCCAGTACAAGGGCGTCACGGTGCGCATGGTGGACGCGGACATGGCGCGCGAGGTCTATGACGTACGGCTGCTCCTGGAGCCGGAGGCCCTGCGGCGCTCGGTGCGGCGCGGTGCCCCCTGGGACGCGGCCGGCGACGCGCTGAACAGAGCCGACGAGGCCACGGACACCGCCGAACGGTCGCTGGCCAACCGGGAGTTCCACCGCGCCCTGTACGTGCCGTGCGGCAACCCGCTGCTCGGCCGGATGCTCGACGAGGTGCGCGACCAGGCCGCCCTGGTGTCGGCCGTGGCGTGGGCCGCCGACCCCTCCTGGGAACGGGAGGCCGCCGAGCACCGGGAGATCCTGCGGCTCGCCCTCGACGGCGACGCCGACGGCGCTGCCGCCGCCCTGCACGCGCACATCGCCTCGTTCGTCGAACGGGCCTTCCCCGGGGCGCGGGAGGACGACCAGGCCCAGCAGCCCCGGCGGCCCCAGCAGGCCCGGTAAGCCCCCGAGTCCACGAGGCGACGGCGAACCCGCACGACGCGGCGGACCCGCCGGACCTCCGCGGTCCTCCAAGAAGTCCTTGCAGAGGAAGGTCATCCATGAGCAGCGTGACGTTCGAGACCCAACGGGCGGCCCTGGCCGACGTGGTGGCGATCCCGGTGACTCCGTTCGCCGAGGACGGCACCGTCGACCAGGGTGCCCACCGGGCCCTGTTGCGCCGGCTGCTCGACGGAGGGATCACCACCCTCACCCCGAACGGAAACACCGGCGAGTTCTACGCCCTCACCCCTGAAGAGCGGCGTCTGGTCACCGAGTTGACGATGGACGAGGCCGGCGACCGGGCCGTGATCCTGGTCGGGGTCGGCCACGACGTACCCACCGCCGTGGCCTCCGCCGAGCACGCCCGCGAGATCGGGGCGCAGATGGTGATGGTCCATCAGCCGGTGCACCCGTACGTGTCGCAGGACGGCTGGGTCGACTACCACCGGGCGATCGCCGAGGCCGTGCCCGAGCTGGGCGTCGTGCCCTACATCCGCAACGCGCAGCTCACCGGCGAACGGCTCGCCCGGCTCGCCGACACCTGTCCCAACGTGGTCGGGGTCAAGTACGCCGTGCCGGACGCCGCGCGCTTCGCGGCCTTCGCCCGCGACGCAGGCCTGGAGCGCTTCGTCTGGGTGGCGGGGCTCGCCGAGCCGTACGCACCCTCCTACTTCTCGGCCGGCGCCACCGGCTTCACGTCGGGCCTGGTGAACGTCGCCCCGGCCGTCTCGCTGAACATGATCGAAGCGCTGCGGTCCGGTGACTTCCCGGGTGCCATGAAGATCTGGGAGCAGATCCGCCGCTTCGAGGAACTGCGCGCCGCCAACGGCTCCGCCAACAACGTCACCGTCGTCAAGGAGGCCCTCGCCTCCCTCGGACTGTGCCGCCGCGACGTCCGGGCCCCCAGCAGGCACCTGCCCGAGGACGAACGCGCCGAGGTCGCCGCCATCGCCGCCGGGTGGTCGATATGAAGCAGGAGCAGCACACGAAGAGGCCGGAGGAACTCCGGAGCCACCAGTGGTACGGCACGGACGGGCTGCGCTCCTTCAGCCACCGCGCCCGCACCCGTCAGCTCGGCTATCTCCCCGAGGAGCACCTCGGCAAGCCGGTCATCGCGATCCTCAACACCTGGTCCGACATCAACCCCTGTCATGTGCACCTCCGGGATCGCGCCCAGGCGGTCAAGCGTGGTGTGTGGCAGGCGGGCGGCTTCCCGCTGGAGTTCCCGGTCTCGACCCTCTCCGAGACCTTCCAGAAGCCGACCCCCATGCTCTACCGCAACATGCTCGCGATGGAGACGGAGGAGCTGCTTCGCTCCTACCCGGTCGACGGGGCCGTGCTGATGGGCGGCTGCGACAAGTCGACCCCGGCGCTGCTGATGGGCGCGGCGAGCGTCGACCTCCCGGCCGTCTTCGTGCCCGCCGGGCCGATGCTGCCGGGCCACTGGCGCAACGAGGTCCTCGGCTCCGGCACCGACATGTGGAAGTACTGGGACGACAAGCGCGCCGGGCTCATCGGCGACTGCGAGATGACCGAGCTGGAGTCCGGTCTCGCGCGCTCCCCGGGCCACTGCATGACGATGGGTACGGCTTCCACGCTCACCGCCGCCGCCGAGGCGCTCGGTGTCACGGTGCCGGGCGCGTCCAGCATCCCGGCCGTCGACTCGGGCCACGACCGCATGGCGGCCGCCGCCGGCCTCAGGATCGTCGAACTGGTCCACAAGGACCGCAAGCTGAACGACATCCTCACCGCCGACGCCTTCGAGGACGCCGTCACCACCGTCCTCGGACTCGGCGGCTCCACCAACGCCGTCATCCATCTCATCGCCATGGCCGGCCGCGCGGGTGTGAAGCTGACCCTCGACGACTTCGACCGCGTCGCCCGTACCGTCCCGGTGCTCGCCAACGTCCGGCCCGGCGGCCAGAAGTACCTGATGGAGGACTTCCACTTCGCGGGAGGCCTCCCCGGGTTCCTGTCCCGGATCACCGACCTGCTCCACCTGGACCGGCCGACCGTCTCGTTCGACACGATGCGCGAGCAGCTCGACGGCGCGCTCGTGCACGACGACGACGTGATCCGCACCCGTGACAACCCGGTCGCCACGGAGGGCGGCGTCGCCGTCCTGCGCGGCAACCTCTGCCCGGACGGTGCGGTCATCAAGCACATCTCCGCCGAACCGCACCTGCTCAGGCACACCGGCCCGGCGGTCGTCTTCGACGACTACCGCACGATGCAGCGCACGATCAACGACCCGTCCCTCGGCATCACCGCCGACAGCGTGCTGGTGCTGCGCAACTCCGGGCCCAAGGGCGGACCGGGCATGCCCGAGTACGGGATGCTGCCCATCCCCGACCACCTGCTGAAGCAGGGCGTACGGGACATGGTGCGGATCTCCGACGCCCGGATGAGCGGCACGAGCTACGGCGCCTGCGCCCTGCACGTGGCACCGGAGTCGTACGTCGGCGGGCCCCTCGCCCTCGTGCGCACCGGCGACTCGATCACCCTGGACGTCGAGGCGCGGGCTCTGCAACTCAACGTGGACGAAGAGGAGTTGGAGCGCCGACGGGCGGACTGGACCCCACCGCCCACCCGTTACGAGCGCGGCTACGGCGCCCTCTACAACGACCAGATCACCCAGGCGGACACCGGCTGCGACTTCGAGTTCCTGGCCAGACCGGGCAAGGTCCCGGACCCCTACGCGGGCTGAGCGCGCTGTAGGGGGCGGGGAACTGCGCGACCAGCCACAACGCACCCGCACCCGCGAACGCACCACAAGTGGCACCCCGTACCGCGCACCCGAGCACCCCATGCCCATCGAGAAAGCGCTTCCTGCACCACGACGCACCAGACGCACCAGACGCACCAAGACGCACCACGACGTACCCAGAAACGGAGCCCCAGTCATGGCCCAAGCCGCAGCCGTGGCGAAACCGCCCGCGCCACCCCGGCGGAGCCGTGCGCGCCGTGCCTCCGCGACACCGCGCAGGCTGCCCTACCTGCTGATCGCCCCGGCAGCCCTGCTCATGCTGGGCTTCATCGCCTACCCGGTCATCAGCGTCTTCTACTACAGCCTGCAGCACTACAACCCCACCAAGCCCTGGCGGAACGGCTTCGCCGGCTTCGACAACTTCGTCCACGCCTTCACCGAGGACCCCCTCTTCTGGGACACCCTCGTCTTCAGCGCCAAGTGGGTGGTCGTCGAGGTCTCGCTGCAGCTGCTGTTCGGCCTGGCACTCGCGCTCATCGTCAACCAGACCTTCGTCGGCCGGGCCGTCGGCCGGGCCCTGGTCTTCTCGCCCTGGGCCGTCTCCGGCGTGCTGACCTCCGCGATCTGGGTGCTCCTCTACAACTCCCAGACGGGCATCACCCGTTACCTCGCGGACATGGGCATCGGCGAGTACGGCACCAGCTGGCTCTCCGACACCTCCACCGTCTTCTCGGCGGCGGTCGTCGCCGACCTGTGGCGCGGTGTCCCCTTCTTCGCGATCCTCATCCTCGCCGACCTCCAGTCCGTCTCGAAGGACCTGTACGAGGCCGCCGAGGTCGACGGCGCCAGCCGGGTCCGGCAGTTCCTGCACATCACGCTGCCGCACCTGAAGGACGCGATCATCCTCTCCACGCTGCTGCGCGCGGTGTGGGAGTTCAACAACGTCGACCTCCTCTACACCCTGACCGGCGGCGGACCGGCGGGGGAGACCACGACACTCCCCCTCTACATCGCCAACACCTCGGTCGACGCCCACAACTTCGGTTACGCGTCCGCCCTGACCACGGTCGCGTTCGTGATCCTGCTCTTCTGCTCGATGGTCTATCTGCGGCTCAGCAAGTTCGGAGGCGAGTCCAAGTGATCACCAAGGACGCCGAGAGGACCGTACCGGTGACGTCCGCGCCCGCGGCCGAGGAGCCCCCGCAGCGCCCGCACAAGGTCCGCCGCGCCTGGGACGAGGTGCCGCGCTGGCAGATCTACCTGCCGCTGGGGATCTACCTCGTCTTCACCCTCGTCCCCTTCTACTGGATCCTGCTCTTCGCGCTGCGCAAGCCCGGCTCGACCTCGCTCGTGCCGTGGCCGGTGACGTTCGAGCACTTCGAGAAGGTGTGGAACGAGCGCAGCTTCGGGGTCTACTTCCAGAACAGCGTGCTCGTCGGTGTCGTCACCCTGCTGATGACCACGCTCGTCGCCCTGGCCGGCGGCTACGCCCTCGCCCGCTTCGACTTCAAGATCAAGCGCGGGTTCATGCTGGCGCTGCTGTGCTCCCAGTTCGTCCCGGGCGCACTGCTCCTCGTCCCGCTGTTCCAGATCTTCGCCGAGCTGCGGATGATCAACTCGCTCGGCAGTGTCATCCTCGCCGAGACGGTCTTCCAGCTGCCGCTGTCGATCATCCTGATCAGCAACTTCATCAAGAACGTGCCGTACACGCTGGAGGAAGCGGCCTGGGTGGACGGCTGCAACCGCTTCACCGCGTTCCGGGTGGTCGTGCTGCCGCTGCTGCGGCCCGGCCTGATCGCCGTCGGCTCCTTCGCCTTCGTGCACTCCTGGAACCACTTCCTGTTCGCCCTGATGTTCCTCAGCAACCAGGACAAGCAGACGATCCCGGTCGGCCTCAACACCCTGCTCAGCGCGGACAGCGTGGACCTCGGCGCGCTGGCGGCCGGCGGCATCATCGCCGCCGTCCCGGTGGTCATCGTCTTCGCCTTCATCCAGAAGTGGCTGATCACGGGCTTCAGCGCCGGGGCGGTGAAGGGATGACCGCACGCCGCAGAGCGGCGCAGCTCCTCGCCCTCGCCGGGGTGCTGGGCGCCACGCTCACCACCCCGGCCGGGGCCGAGGCCCGGGACATCGGCCGGGACACGCTCGCGACGGACGACGGCTGGGCGGCCGCCGACGGTGGTACCACGGGGGGTTCCACCGCAGACGACGCCCATGTCTTCACCGTCCGGACCCGGAGCGAGCTGGTCCGGGCCCTGGACGGCGGCAGTGCCACCCCGAAGATCATCCGGATCGCGGGGACCGTCGACGCCAACACCGACGACGACGGGGACCGGCTCGACTGCGCCGACTACGCGACCGACGGCTACGACCTGAAGAGGTACCTGGCCGCGTACGACCCGCGCAGCTGGGGCTCCGCCAAGCCCGCCGGACCCCAGGAGGAGGCCCGTCAGGCGTCGGCGGCGAAGCAGGCCGAACGGGTCGAGCTGGCCGTCGGCCCCAACACCACTCTCGTCGGCCTCAAGGGGGCCGTCCTGAAGGGCGCGAGCCTCCAGCTCAAGGGCGTGGACAACGTCATCGTCCGCGACCTCGAACTCCGCGACGCCTACGACTGCTTCCCCGTCTGGCAGCCCAACACCGGCGGACTCGGCGACTGGAAGACGGCGTACGACAACATCTGGGTGCGCGGCTCCAGCCATGTCTGGATCGACCACGTCACGATCTCCGACCAGGGGCACTCCGACGAGGACGAGCCGACGTACTTCGGCCGCAACCACCTTCGCCACGACGGTCTGCTCGACATCACCAACGCCTCCGACCTGGTCACCGTCTCCTGGAGCCGCTTCGCCGACCACGACAAGGCCATCCTGATCGGCAACGGGGACACGGCCACCGGCGACCGGGGCAGGCTGCGGGTGACGCTGCACCACAACGAGTTCGAGAACGTCGTGCAGCGCGCGCCGCGCGTCCGCTTCGGCCAGGTGCACCTCTACAACAACCGCTACGTCGTCCCGGCCGACGCCCACGACTTCCGCTACTCCGTCGGCGTCTCCACCGAGTCCGCCGTGTACGCCGAGAACAACGCCTTCACCACCCCCGGCCACATCGAGGCCGCCGACCTGGTCAAGAGCTGGAACGGCACCGCCCTGCACCAGACGGGCACCCTCTTCAACGGCTATCCGGTGGATCTCCTGGCCATCCACAACGCCTACAACTCCGGCAGCGAGCGTGATCTCACGGCCGACGTCGGCTGGACGCCTACCCTGCACCAAAAGATCGACAGCGCCGGGAGGGCCGACCGAGAGGTGGCCCGCGGCGCGGGCGCAGGGAGGATCCGATGACCCCGATGAACCGTGAGACCACCGCCTACGACACCCCGTTGCCGCTCGTCCTCGCGGGCGCCCGCGGTCACGGCCGCTGGCACCTGGAGAACATCCGGCGGCTGCAGGACAAGGGGATCGTCCGGCTCGCCGGGATCTGCGAGCTGACCCCGCTGGGCGCGGACGAGATCCCGGACGGTCTCGGCACACCCGAGCAGTCCGCCGACTTCGGGGCGCTCCTCGACGCGACGGGCGCCGCGATCGCGGTGATCTGCACCCCGATCCCGACCCACACCGACCTGGCCCTGACGGCGGCCCGGCGGGGCGTGCACGTGCTGCTGGAGAAGCCGCCGGCCCCGTCGTACGCCGAGTTCCGCCGCATGGCGGACGGGGTCGCGGACGCCGGCACGGTCTGCCAGATCGGCTTCCAGTCGCTGGGCTCGCACGCCCTGCCCGCCATCCGCAAGATGGTCGCGGAGGGCCTGATCGGCGAGGTCGTCGGCATCGGCGGAGCCGGTGCCTGGGCGCGCGCCGAGGCGTACTACCGGCGGGCGCCCTGGGCCGGCAAGCGTCGCCTGAACGGCGTGGACGTGATCGACGGGGCGCTCACCAACCCCCTCGCGCACGCCGTCGCCACCGGGCTCGCGCTCGCCGGCGCGGGCCGCGCCGAGGACGTCACCGGCATCGAGACCGAGCTGCTGCGCGCCAACGACATCGAGTCCGACGACACCTCGTGCGTGCGGGTCACCACCGCCGACGGCGGCCGGATCACCGTCGCCGCCACCCTGTGCGCGGAGGACCCGGACGAGCCGTACAACGTCGTCCACGGCACCAGCGGCCGGATCACCTTCTGGTACAAGCAGGACCGCGTGCTGGTCCAGCGGGCCGGGCACGGCCCGGAGGAGATCGAGTACGACCGCACGGACCTGCTGGAGAACCTCGTCGACCACCTCGTCGACGGCACCGAGCTGCTGGTCCCGCCGGCGGTGACCGGCGCGTTCATGAAGGTCGTCGAGGCGATCCGGGTCGCGCCGGACCCGGTCGCGCTCCCGGCCGGCGCCTGGCACCGGCTGCCCGACGAGGACCGCCGGGTCGTCGACGGCATCGACGGCCTGGTCGCGGCCGCCGCCGACAACCTCGCCCTCTACTCCGAACTCGGCGCCTCCTGGGCGCTGCCCGAAGCACCGGCGAAAGAGGTGAGCACATGATGACCGACGCATCCCTCGTCCTGCGGGTGGCGGGCCGTCCGGTGGGCCGCTACCTCACCCGGCCCGAACTGCCGGAACGGCACTCGCCCCGCCCCTTTCTGCACCCCGTCACCACCCTGTCCGGTACGGCGGTCACCGAACTGAGCCCCGCCGACCACACCCACCACCTCGGCGTCGGTGTCGCCGTTCCCGACGTCGAGGGGCACAACTTCTGGGGCGGACGCACCTACGTCCGCGACCGGGGCCCGACCGAACTCGCCAACCACGGCTCCCAGCGCCACACCGCCTTCCAGCTGCGGGACCCCGACGGCTTCGTCGAGGAACTGCGCTGGGTGGCGTCCCCCGGAGAGCTGCTGCGCGAACGCCGTACGGTCGCGGCCACCGAACTCACCGAATCCGCCTGGGCGCTGGACTTCACCTTCTCCCTCACCAACACCACCGACGCCCCGGTCTCGATCGGCAGCCCCGCCACCAACGGCCGCCCCGGCGCCGCGTACGGCGGCTTCTTCTGGCGGGCCCGCAAGGAAGCCGCCGCACCCCGCGTCTTCACCGCCGACGCGGAGGGCGAGTCGGCGGTCCACGGGCACCGCGCCGACTGGCTCGCCCTGGCCGGAAGCAACTGGACGCTCGTCTTCGCGGGGGCCACCGACACCACCCGCCGCGACCCGTGGTTCGTGCGCGCCGAGGAGTACCCGGGAGTCGGCTCCTCCCTCGCCCACAGCGAGCGCCTTCCGATCGGGCCGGGCGAGACCGCCGTACGCCGGGTCGTCACCGTCGTCGCCGACGGCATCCTCGACCGGGGCGAGGCCGCTGCCCTCGCGCGGAAGGCGGTGAACGCATGAGCGGCCTGTCCGCCGCCACTGCCGGCGCCGGCACCGCGTCCGCCGGCACCGCGTCCGCCGCCTTCTGCGCCGACCAGGGCGACGGCACCTACCGCAACCCGGTCCTCGACGCCGACTGGTCCGACCCCGACGTGCTGTGCGTGGGCGACGACTTCTATCTGACGGCCTCCAGCTTCGGCCGGGCCCCGGGCCTTCCCCTGCTCCACTCCCGGGACCTGGTCAACTGGACGCTCGTCGGCCACGCGCTCGAACTCCTGGAACCGGCGGCCGAGTTCAGGGTCCCGCGTCACGACTGCGGGGTGTGGGCACCCTCGCTGCGGCACTTCGACGACCGGTTCTGGATCTTCTGGGGCGACCCGGACCAGGGCATCTTCCAGGTCAACGCCCCCGGAATCCGAGGCCCGTGGACCCGGCCGCACCTGGTCAAGGAGGGCAAGGGACTCATCGACCCCTGCCCGCTGTGGGACGAGGAGACCGGCGAGGCGTACCTCGTGCACGCCTGGGCCAGGTCCCGCTCCGGGATCAAGAACCGGCTCACCGGGCACCGCATGCGGCCGGACGGCACCGGACTGCTCGACGAGGGCAAGGTCGTCGTCGACGCGGACCGGCTCCCCGGCTGGTTCACCCTGGAGGGGCCCAAGCTCTACCGCAACGACGGCTGGTACTGGATCTTCGCCCCCGCCGGGGGTGTGGAGACCGGCTGGCAGGGCGTCTTCCGCTCCCGCGAATTCTTCGGCCCGTACGAGGAACACATCGCCCTGGAGCAGAAGGACACCGAGGTCAACGGGCCGCACCAGGGCGGCTGGGTGCGTACGGCGGCCGGCGAGGACTGGTTCCTGCACTTCCAGCAGCGCGGCGCGTACGGCAGGGTCGTCCACCTCCAGCCGATGCGCTGGGATGCCGCGGGCGGCTGGCCGGTGATCGGCGACGACGGCGCCCCGGTCGCCGTCCACCGCAAGCCGGCGCTGCCGGCACAGCCGCCGGCCGCGCCCGCGACCGACGACGACTTCCCCGGCGGCCGCTTCGGACGCCAGTGGCAGTGGACCGCGAACCCTCAGGACGGCTGGGCCACCCAGCACTCCGGGGACGGACTGCGGCTCACGTGCGTGCGCTCCGTGCACGCGCACGACCTGCGGAAACTGGCGAATGTGCTCACACAGCGGCTGCCGGGGATCCCGGCCGTCATCGAGGTGGAGCTGAGGCTCGACAGCGAGGAACCGGGGGCGCGGGCGGGGCTCGCCGTGCTCGGGGACGCGTTCCGCTGGATCGGACTCCAGCGGGGGGCCGACGGGACCGTGCACCTCGTCCACCGGTTCGCCGAGACCGTGGCGGACCGGGAACGGGACGCCGGCCATCCCCGCCCGGCGCCGGAGGGACGGGTCCGGCTGCGGATCGAGACCGCCGCCGGGGCCCGCTGCCGCTTCTCCTACGACCTGGGGGAGGGATGGCAGTCCTCGGGACAGGTCTTCGCCGCCACCCCCTGGCGCTGGGTCGGCGCCCTGCTCGGCCTCTTCGCGGTCGCGCCCACCGGCGGCGGACACGCCGGAGCGGCCACGTTCACCCAGTTCCGGATCACCGCCACACGCGCCACGACCGCCTGACCCCCAGACTTCGTACGCCTGTTGGGAGCCGCAATGACGCACCTCCGTAGCAAGCGCTTGCCGCATCGAGGGAGAGCCTTAACCGCCGTCACCGCCCTGATCGCCTCGTTCCTGGTCGGCGCGTTCACCCCGGCGGAGGCCGCACAGCCCGCCGAGGCCGCCTCCACCACGGCGAAACCCCGCTGGAGCGACCGGCCGCACGGCTTCGCCTCCCTCGACGGCGGCACCACGGGGGGCGCCGGCGGCAAGGTCGTGACCGTCACCGACCAGGCCTCGCTGATGCGGTACGCCTCCGCCGAGGAGCCCTACGTCATCCGCGTGGCCGGGACGATCGACGTGGCGCCCTTCGGCTCGGACATCGCCGTGACCTCGAACAAGACGATCATCGGCGTCGGCGGCACCGGCGAGATCGTCCACGGCGAACTGCACCTCGGCCCCGGGACCGGCAACGTCATCATCCGCAACCTGACGATCCGGGACTCCTACGTCGAGGGCGACTGGGACGGCAAGACCACCGACTTCGACGCGATCCAGATGGACACCGTCGACCACGTCTGGATCGACCACAACCGCTTCGAGCACATGGGCGACGGGCTGCTCGACATCCGCAAGGACAGCCGGTACATCACGGTCTCCCACAACCAGTTCAGGAACCACAACAAGGCCCTCGGCATCGGCTGGACCACCAATGTCCAAACCGAGATCACCATCGACCACAACTGGTTCACCGGCACCAAACAGCGCAACCCCTCCGCCGACAACTGCGCCTACGCGCACCTCTACAACAACTACCTCTCGGCGCAGGTGGCCGACGGCGACCCCGTGTGGACGTACGGGAACTGGTCGCGCGGCCGGACGAAGATGGTCATCGAGAACAGCTACTACGACGGCGTCCAGCACCCCTACCAGGCCGACGCCACCGCCGAGTTGGTGCAGCGCGGGTCGATCCTGAAGAACGTCGGCGGACGGCAGGACGCCTGGGGCGCCGCCTTCGACCCCAGGGACTTCTACCGCTACCGGCTCGACCCTGCCGCCGCCGTCCCCGCGCTGGTCACCCGGTTCTCCGGCCCGCAGAAGACACTCGGCACGAACACCGTGCTGAACGTCCCCGCCGACCACGCGACCGTGCAGGCCGCCGTCGACGCCGTGCCCGCCGGCAACGACGGCACGGTCACGATCAGCATCGCGCCCGGCACCTACCGGGCCAAGGTCCTGATCCCCGCGAACAAGCCGAACCTGGTGCTGCGGGGGACTGGACAGGACCGCTCGGACACCGTCATCGTCTTCGACACGCCCGCCGCGAACGGCGGCTCCAACGGCAGCGCCACCGTGCGGATCCTCGCCAGTGACGTCACCGCCCGCAACCTCACCTTCAGCAACGACTTCGACGAGGCCGCCAACGAGGTGAACGGCGAGCAGGCGCTCGCGATGAAGACCACCGGCGACCGGATCGTCTTCGAGAACACGGCCTTCCTGGGCAACCAGGACACCCTGATGACGGACAGTCCCAAGCTCGACGTCGTCAGCCGGGTCTACATCCGCGACTCGTACATCGAGGGCGATGTCGACTTCATCTACGGCCGGGCCACGACGGTGATCGAGCGCTCCCTGATCAAGGCGCTCAGCCGGGGCTCGGACAGCAACAACGGCTACATCACGGCCGCCTCCACCTGGAAGGACAACCCCTACGGCTTCCTGATCACCCGGTCGAAGGTCGTCAGTGACGCGCCCGCCGGGACCTTCCACCTCGGCCGGCCCTGGCACCCGGGCGGCGAGCCGGACGCCGTCGCCCAGGTGCTCTTCCGGGACACCGAACTGCCCGCCGCGGTCAAGTCGTCGCCGTGGACCGACATGAGCGGCTTCTCGTGGAAGGACGCGCGGTTCACGGAGTACCGGACGTACGGGCCCGGGGCCGGCGTGAGCGCCGACCGGCCGCAGCTCGACGCCTCCCGGGCGTCGGCCCACACGGTCACCACCTACCTCGCGGGGACGGACGGCTGGGCGCCGCACAGCCGGCGCGCCGGCCACTGAGTCCGCTTCCGGGGACAGCACAGACCCCCCACAACTTCATAACCCTCGTATCCAGCAGAAGAGAGCCGTTCCATGAAGATCAGCAACCGCAGAAGCAGGCGCGCCGCCGTGGCCGTCGCCCTGGGATCCGTCCTCGCGCTGACCGCCACCGCCTGCGGTGACGACGGCAGCGGCGCGGGCGGCGACAAGGGCTCCGAGGGCAGCGGCAAGGGCAAGGTCCTCTTCTGGGACAACAACGGCGGTGTCCGCACCGACATCTGGAAGGAGATCATCGCCGACTTCGAGAAGGCCAACCCGGACATCGAGGTCGAGTACGTCGGGATCGCCTCCACCGAGTACCAGTCCAAGGTCGACACCGCCATCCAGGGCGGCGGCCTGCCGGACGTCGGCGGTGTCGGCGCGGCCATGGCCGCCGGGTTCGCGGCCCAGAACACCCTGGAGCCGCTCGACGACCGGCTCGCCAAGTCCTCCCTGAACGGCAAGCTCAACGAGGCGATGGTCGAGTCGCTGAAGTCCGCCGGCGGCGGTGACGCCCTCTACTCGATCCCGACCTCCGCCAACAACGGTGTCCTCTACTACCGCACCGACCTGTTCAAGAAGGCGGGCCTGGACGCGCCGACCGACTGGGACAAGTTCTACGCGGCCGCCGAGAAGCTCACGAACAAGGGCAAGAACGAGTTCGGCTACACCATCCGTGGTGGCGCCGGTTCCATCGCGCAGGCGCTGGACGCGATGTACGGGCAGTCCGGGATCACCTCGTTCTGGGACGCGAGCGGTGAGAAGAGCACCGTCAACGACCCGAAGAACGTGAAGGCTCTGGAGAAGTACGTCGGCCTCTACAAGAAGGTCACGCCGGCCGCCGACCTCAACAACGACTTCACCAAGATGGTCGCCCAGTTCGACTCCGGCACCATCGGCATGCTCAACCACAACCTGGGCTCCTACCAGGACCACGTGAAGGCGTTCGGCGTCGACAAGTTCCGGGGCATCCCGCAGCCGACCGGCTCCGACGGCAAGCGGGTCCAGGTCTCCAACCCGGTCGACGGGCTCGGGCTGTTCAAGAGCTCGAAGAACAAGGAGGCCGCCTGGAAGTTCATCGAGTTCGCCACCTCGCACGAGGAGAACTCCAAGTTCAACAAGTCGGCGGGGCAGGTGCCGTCGAACAACGACGCCGCCAAGGACAGCTGGATCTCCGAGGCCGAGCCGACCAAGCTCGCCGCCGCCGCGCTGACCGACGGATCCACCACCATCGTGCAGCTGCCGTACTACCTGCCCGACTGGAACACGATCTCCAAGACCGACAACGAGCCGGCCTTCCAGAAGGTGATGGACGGCCAGACCAGCGCGAAGGAGTTCCTGGACGCCCTGGCCGACCAGCTGAACAAGGCGCAGGCCGAATGGAACGAGCAGAAGGGCTGACCCTTTGCCGGTAGGCCGGTCTCCCCGGCCACCGGTTCGTACTCGGCCGGTCGCGCAGTTCCCCGCGCCCCAGATCGGGGCGCGGGGCCTACTGGAAAGGCACCCGCACGTGTCACTCACCCGTAGACAGGTCACCACCGCGGCGCTCGCCGCCGTTCCGCTCGCCGTCGCCGCCACGGGGCCCGCGTCCGCCGCGGCCGCGTCCCGCGGGGCGCGCCGGGAACGCACCCTCTACATCGCCGGCGACTCCACCGCCGCGCAGAAGTACGCCGACGCCGCCCCCGAAACGGGGTGGGGCATGGCGCTTCCGTTCTTCCTCCGCTCCGGGCTGAAGGTCTCCAACCACGCGGTGAACGGCCGTAGTTCGAAGAGTTTCATCGACGAGGGGCGACTGGACGTCATCCTCGACGCCATCGGTCACGGAGACCTGCTCGTCATCCAGTTCGGGCACAACGACTCCAAGATCGCGGACCCCACGCGCTACACCGAGCCGTGGACGACCTATCAGGACCATCTGCGCCGGTACATCGACGGCGCACGGGCCCGGGGGGCCCGGCCGGTGCTCGCGACCTCCGTCGAACGCAGGAAGTTCGACGCGGCGGGCACCGCGCTGCCCACCCACGGCGAGTATCCGGCGGCGGCGATCGCGCTCGCCGCGCAGGAGGGTGTCCCGCTCCTCGACATCCAGGCGCTGTCCATCGCGCTGTGGCAGAGGCTCGGCGTCGAGGAGACCAAGAAGTACTTCAACTGGACCGCGACCGAGCAGGACAACACCCACTTCAACCCGCCGGGAGCCATCGCCGTGGCGCGGCTGGTCGCCTCCGAGCTGCTGCGGCGCCGGGTCCTGTCGCGGCTCGACCTGCGCCGGCTGACCGAGGCGATCCCCGACTCCTGGATCACCTGGCCCCAGGCATAGCTCCCCGCGCGCGGCTTTCGCGCGCCCTTGAAGACCCCCCTTTGCTTCGAAAGGAACCACATCCATGCGTCCTCGTATCTGGCATGCCCACGTCATGACCTCCGTCATCGGCTGCACCGCCCTCGTCCTCGGCGTCACGGGCACCGGTGTCGCCCAGGCCCAGGGACGCGACCTCGGCCGGCAGGTCCTCGGCGCGGGTGACGGCTGGGGCTCGGCCGAAGGCGGCACCACCGGTGGCTCGACGGCCGACGCCGGCCATGTCTACACCGTCACCACCTGGGCCGAGTTCAAGGCCGCGCTGCGGGACGGCGGTGACGCGCCGAAGATCATCAAGGTCAAGGGCATGATCGACGCCGTCTCCGAGGGATGCGAGGCCTTCGTCACCGGCGGCTACGACCTCCAGCAGTACCTCAAGGACTACGACCCGGCCGTGTACGGCAACGACCAGGTCGCCAAGGGCCCGCAGGAGGACGCGCGGGTCGCCTCCGCCGCCCGCCAGGACTCGGAGATCAAGGCCAACATCCCGAGCAACACCACCATCGTCGGCGTCGGCAAGCACTCCGGCATCCTCGGCGGCAGCATCCAGATCAAGGGCGTCTCCAACGTCATCATGCGCAACCTCACCATCGAGGCGCCGCTCGACTGCTTCCCCAAGTGGGACCCCACCGACGACAACAACACCGGCAACTGGAACTCCGAGTACGACGCCGTGGTCGTCTACGGCACCGACCACGTGTGGCTCGACCACAACACGTTCACCGACGGGCGCTACCCCGACAGCGAGCGGCCGGTCTACTTCGGCAAGGTCTTCCAGCAGCACGACGGGCTGACGGACATCGTGCGCGGCGCCAACCACGTGACCGTGTCCTGGAACCGCTTCCAGGACCACGACAAGAACATGCTGATCGGCAACAGCGACAGCACCGCCACCACCGACTCCGGCAAGCTCAAGGTCACCATGCACCACAACCGCTTCGACGGGATCCTCCAGCGCTCCCCGCGCGTGCGGTTCGGCCAGGTCGACGTCTACAACAACCACTACGTGGTCGGCGAGGCGCAGAAGTCCGACTACTACATCTTCGGCGTCGGCATCCGCTCGCAGCTCCACGCCAGCGACAACGCGATCACACTGCCGGCGGGCGCGAGCGTCGGCAAGGCCCTGAAGAAGTGGAACGAGTCCCCGCTCACGGCCCAGAACAACTACGTCAACGGCAAGCCGACGGACCTGATCGCCGTCCACAACGCCGAGATCCCCACGGAGATCCTGCAGTCCGGCGCCGGGTGGACGCCCACCCTGCGCACCAAGGTCGACTCCCCGCGTGCCGTGCCGGGCATCGTCGGGAACGGCGCGGGTGCCGGGAAGGTGTGCTGATGGGAGGCTCCGGCCGCGGGGTCGGCAGACGGTCCCTCCTGACCGCCGGCCTCGGCACCACCCTCGCCCTCACCCTCACAACCCCCGCCCGAGCCGCCCATGGTCGCCGCGTCTTCGGCCGGTACGGATCGCCCGCCGCCCGGCTCGACGCGCGGACCCTGTACGTGGACGCCGCCGGTGCCGGTGACTTCACCACCGTCCAGGCCGCGGTGACCGCGGCTGGGGGTACCTCCCAGGCGTTCAGCACTGGGGGAGGTAGCGGGTACACGCTGGTCGTCGCGCCGGGCGTGTACCGCGAGACCGTCGCCGTCAGTGTCGCCCGTACCGGGATGACCTGGATCGGAGCCTCCGGGAACGCCCGGGACGTGGTGGTCGTGTACGACAACGCGGCCGGTACGCCGAAGCCGGGCGGCGGCACCTACGGCACCACCGGGTCCGCCACGACCCTGGTGCAGGCCGAGGGGTTCACCGCGCGGGACATCACCTTCGCCAACGACTGGCTGCGCGCCGATCATCCTGAGATCAGCGGCACGCAGGCCGTCGCGATCAAGGTGCAGGGCGACCGGGCGGCGTTCCTGCGGTGCCGGTTCCTCGGACATCAGGACACGCTGTACGCCGACTCGATGGCCCTCGGCACCTTCGCGCGGCAGTACTTCCGCGACTGCTACGCCGAAGGGGACGTGGACTTCGTCTTCGGGCGGGCCACGGCCGTGTTCGAGCGCTGCCACTTCCACACGCTGACCAGGACCGATCTGGGGTCAGCCCCGTACGGGTTCGTGTTCGCGCCCTCCACCGCGGGCGCCAACCCGCGCGGCTACCTCGTCACCGGCGGCCGGATCACCAGCGAGGCCCCGGACGCCTACTACAAGCTGGCCCGCCCCTGGGTGCCCAGTTCGGACACCACCGCCCGGCCCATGCTCACCGTGCGCGAGACCCGCCTCGGGCGGGGGATCGACGCGGTCGCCCCGTACACGAACATGTCGGCCGGCTTTCCCTGGCAGGACCAGCGGTTCGCCGAGTACCGGAACACCGGGCCGGGCGCCCTCGTCTCCGTCCCCGAGAACCGGCCCCAGCTCACGCGCGAGGAAGCCGCGTCGGCGACCCGCGAGGCGTACCTCGGCGACTGGACCCCGTGGGAGAGGTGCTGACATGCGCCGGCGCACCCTGCTCACCGGGCTCGCCGGCGGCCTGGCGGCCGTCGGCACCACCACCCCCGCCCTCGCCCACGGCCGTGCCCGCCGGGTCCTGCACGTGCGGCCCGGCGGGTCCGTCCAGGCCGCCGTCGACGCCGTCACCGGCCCCGGGTGGACCATCGTCGTCCACCCGGGGACGTACCGCGAGGTCGTCGACATCCCTGTGGGAAAAGAGGAGTTGACGCTGCGCGGGGCGTCCCACGACCCCCGCGCCGCCGTCGTCGTCTTCGACCGGGCCAACGGCACCCCGAGGCCCGAGGGAGGCACGTACGGCACCGCGGGCTCCGCCACCTTCACCTCGGCGGCGGCCGGGCTGACCGTACGCGACCTGACCCTCGCCAACGACTGGCTGCGCGCGGACCATCCGGACTACACGGGGACCCAGGCGGTCGCCGCGTACGTCACGGGGGACCGCTCGCACTTCGAGAACGTCCGGTTCCTCGCCCACCAGGACACCCTCTTCGCGGACACCACCGCGCTCGACGCCTTCGACCGGCAGTACTACCGGCACTGCCACATCGAGGGCGACGTCGACTTCGTGTTCGGGCGGGCCCGGGCCGTCTTCGAGGAGTGTCACTTCCGCACGCTCCAGCGGGACGTGCCCTTCACCCCCAAGGGCATGGTCTTCGCCCCGGCCACCGCCCGCGCCAACCCCTACGGCTTCCTCGCCCTGCGCGGCCGGATCACCTCCGCCGCCGAGGACGCCGCGTACAAGATCGCCCGGCCCTGGGTGCCCTCGTACGAGACGACCGCCTGGCCCTCATTGGTCGTGCGGGACACCTGGATCGGGCCCGGGATCGACACGGCCGCCCCGTACACCAACATGCGGGAGGCCCACCCCTGGCAGACCATGCGCTTTCGGGAGTACGCCAACTCCGGTCCGGGCGCGGTGGTCGCGGTGCCGGAGAACCGGCCGCAGCTGACGGAGGCCGAGGCCGCGACGCACACGCGGCGGACGTATCTGGAGGACTGGAGGCCCTATGGCCACCGGTGATCCGACCGGAGGCCGTGACCCCGTGGGGCGCCGCTCCTTCGTCGTGGGCGCGGGGGCGGCGGCGCTCCTGGCGGGGGCGGGAACGGCGGCGGCCGCTGCCGGGGCGGAGCCCGACGCGGTCGTCGGGGGCTCCGTCCCCGCCTCGGCCGCCCCGCCGGGTACCTTTCCCGACTTCCACCCCCTCCTCAAGGAGGAACTCCGCTTCCCGCTGGCCTGGGGCACCTCTCCCCTCCGGGACTTCCGCACCTGGCGGCGGGTGGCGCGGGCGAAGGTCGAGGAGCACCTGTTCGTCGCCCGTGACGACACGCCGTACGCACCCGAGTTCGGCGAGCGGAGCGGTGAAGGCGACGGGTTCACGCGGGAGACGGTCACCCTCTCCCTGACCCGGTACGGCCGTGTCCGGGGTGCCCTGCTCACCCCGCACGGGACCGGCCCCTTCCCCGCCGTCCTCCTCCTGCACGACCACGGCGCCAGGTTCGACATCGGGAAGGAGAAACTGGTCCGGCCCTGGTTCGACGAGAGCAGGCTGCCCTCCGCGCAGGCCTGGGCCGACCGGTACTTCGGCGGACTGTTCGTCGGCGACGAACTGGCCCGGCGCGGCTACGTCGTCCTCGCCGTCGACGCGCTCGGCTGGGGCGACCGGGGCCCGGTCGCCTACGAGGAGCAGCAGGCCCTGGCCGCCAACCTCTACAACCTCGGCTCGTCCCTCGCCGGGCTCATGGCCAGGGAGGACGTGCGCGCGGCGGGCTTCCTGGCCGGTCTCGACCGGGTGGACCGGCGCCGCGTGGCCGCCCTCGGTTTCTCGATGGGCGCGTTCCGGGCCTGGCAGACGGCCGCGCTCAGCGACGACATCGCGGCCACCGTGAGCGTCTGTTGGATGACCGGGCTCAAGGAGGTCATGGTCCCCGGCAACAACATCCTGCGCGGCCAGTCCTCCTACTACATGCTCCACCCCGGGCTCGCCCGGCACCTGGACTTCCCCGACGTGGCGAGCATCGGCGCCCCCAAGCCGATGTTCTTCCTGAACGGCGGCCTCGATCCGCTGTTCCCCGCCGACGGCGTCCGCGTGGCCCACGACAAGCTGCGCGCCGTCTGGCGGTCCCGCCACGCCGAGGAGCGGCTGCGGCTGAGGACCTGGCCGGACCTCGGTCATGTCTTCACCGCGCCTCAGCAGGACGAGGTCTTCGACTGGCTCGACTCCGTCCTGTGAACGACCCCACCCGCACGAGAAAGGAACCGCTCCCCATGTCTCGTCGTACCGCTCTCGCCCTGGGCACCGCCCTCGCCCTCGGCGCCGGCCTGGCCGTGCTCCCCACCCAGGCGCACGCCGCCACGGTCGTCGTCAGCAACACCACCGACCTCTCCAACGCCATCAAGAACGCCACCGCCGGCACCACCATCCAGGTGCGCGGCGGCACCTACTACCCCACGGCGACCGTCCAGTCGACGGCCAACGGCAGCTCCTCCAGCCGGATATACCTCCAGCCGTACGGCTCCGAGACCGTGAAGATCGACGGCTCGAACCTCCCCGCCGGCGGCTGGATCTTCAAGCTGACCGCCGACTACTGGACCGTCTCCGGGATCACCTTCCAGAACTCCCCGGACAGCGCGGTCGTCTGCCAGTCCTGCGCCTCCACGGTCTGGGACAACATCAAGACCATCAACGGCGGCGACTCCGGCTTCACCCTCACCGGCGACAGCACCACCAACAACACCGTCCGGAACATCGACTCCTACGGCCACTACGACCCGGCCAACCACGGGGAGAACGCCGACGGCATCGCCGTGAAGTTCGGCTCCGGCTCCGGCAACCTCATCACCGGTGCCCGCCTCTACAACAACTCGGACGACGGCCTGGACTTCTGGTCCTTCTCCTCACCGGTGACCGTCGAGCACACCTGGGCGATGGGCAACGGCAGGAACCGCTGGGGCGACTCCGCGTTCGCGGGGGACGGCAACGGCTACAAGCTGGGCGGCGACGGCGAGACCGTCGCCCATGTGATCAACAACTCGGCCGCCTGGGACAACGCGGGCAACGGCTTCACCGAGAACAGCAACAAGGGCGCCATCGTCATCAACCGCACCACCGCCTACGCCAACGCCAAATGGGGCTACTACTTCGCCACCGGCGCGGCCCGCCTGGGCAAGAACCTGGCGGTGAGCAACAGCGGCGGCTCGGTCAGCAAGGGCTCGTCGGTCGTGTCGTCCGGCAACAACTGGGACTCGGGCGTCTCGACCCCGGCCTTCCGCTCGACCAGCGCCTCGACGACGTTCAACGCCCGCTCGTCCAGCGGCACCCTGCCCGCGACCACCTTCCTGACCACGGGCAGCACCACGATCGGCGCGACGATGAACTGAACTTCGCCGCGAAACTTTTCGAACGGTTTCGCGGGCGCGCGGCAACCCTTTCCCGCCGGGCGGCGACCAGTGGGCAGAAGCGGGCCGGAGCGGCCCCTCCGGCCCGCTTCGTCCCCGTCTCCCCGAGACGCGTCGCCTGCGAAAGGAACCCCGTGCGTCACAGCCACGGACGCCATCGAAGAGCGCGAACCCTGTCGATCGCCGCCGCCGTGTCCGTCGCGGCGGGGGCGGGCGGCGTCCACCTCGGCCTCGCGCACGACGACGCCCGGGCCGCGGCCACCGCGGTCACGGTCACCGTCTCCGACACCGCGTCGCTGGAGTCGGCCGTCGCGCACGCCGTCGCCGGTACGACGATCCAGGTGCGCGGTGGCACCTACCGGCCCGCACACACCCTGCGATCCACGGCGAACGGCACCGCCTCGGCCCGGATCACGCTCACCGCGTACGGCGACGAGAAGGTCCGGATCGACGGGTCCGGGCTGGCCGCCGGCTCCTGGCTCGCCGGGATCCACGGTGACTACTGGACGGTCTCCGGCCTCACCTTCCAGAACTCCCCGGCGCAGGGCTTCGTGGCCACGTCGTCGACCGGCGGGATCTTCGAGAACCTCGTCACCGCGGACAACGGCGACACCGGGTTCACCCTGCGCGGCGACGGCACCACCGACAACCTCGTGGCGAACCTGGACAGCCACGGCAACTACGACACCGCCGACCACGGCCGCAACGCCGACGGCATCGCCGTGAAGTTCGGCTCCGGCACCGGCAACAGGATCACCGGCGCACGCCTGTACGGCAACGCGGACGACGGTCTCGACCTCTGGCAGTTCTCCTCGCCCGTCACCGTCGAGCACTCCTGGGCCTTCGGCAACGGCAGGGACCACCGGCACGACCCCGCGTCCGAGGGCCGGGGCAACGGGTTCGAGCTGGGCGGGGGAGGGGCGACGGTCGCGCACGCGGTCGACTCCAACGCGGCCTGGGACAACGCGCTCCACGGGTTCACCGGGGACTCCAACACCGGCGCGAGCCGGCTGGACCGCAACACGGCCTACGCCAACGGAAAGAGCGGCTTCTCCTTCGCGGCGGGCGAGGCCCGTCTGGCCCGCAACCTGGCGGTGGACAACGGGGCGGACAGGGCCGAGCTGGGCCCCTCCACGGTGTCCACCGCGAACAACTGGGACAGCGGCGTGAGCGCGCCCGCCTTCCGATCGACGACCCCGACCACCGTGTACGGCGCGCGGCGGGCGGACGGGTCGCTGCCCGCCACCTCGTTCCTGACCACGGGCTCCACCACCATCGGAGCGACGATGCGCTGAACCGCCGCAGCACGCGCGCGAAGGCGCCCCCCGCCGGTCGTCACCGGCGGGGGGCGCTGTTCGTGCCGACCCCGAGGGGGGCTCCGGTCGGCACCGCTGCCGGCCGAGGGGGGCTCGGGCCGGCAGGTCCGCACGGTCGGGCACCAGGCCCGGACCGAGGACGTCGTACTGACTGGTGTTCGAATGCCTTGCACCGACAAGGACGCCGTACACGCACGCGTGGTTGTTCACCCGGCCGTACGGGGATACCCGCGGCCGATCGCCCGCGAACGCGTCCGTGACCCCGGTCCGTTCCGCAGCCGCGTTCATGTGCCCGAACCCCCGCTGGTGGTGACTGTGCTGCCTCCTGGTCGCCACCGGGGGAGAAAGGGTTGCCGCCGCCGCGGATCTTCCTACGAGTCGTCCTCGTCCTTGTCCTCGTCCGAGGAGCTTTCGTCGTCGTGGGCCTCGAAGCCGCCCGCCACCGCGAGGTCGTCGCCGCCGGCCTTCGCGGCCATCGCGTAGCGGTCGCCGCCAGCGTCCCGGCCGCCGCGCTCGTGGTTGTACTGCCCGGCGAAGACGAACTCGCCCTCGGGGACCGTACGGCCGTCCTTGAGCACCCAGGTGTAGACCAGGAAGCCGTCGTCCGTGGCGACCGTGAGGTCGAAGTCCTGCTCCGGCAGCGAGCGCCAGGCGCCGGCCGAGGTGACCCCGCCGGTCCGGGCGATCCGCAGCTGCACGGTCAGCTCGGTGAGCTGCTCGCTCGTCCTCAGGGTGAGGTTGCTCTGCGCCCAGAAGTCGTTGCTGTGCGGGTCGACCGAGCCGTCCGACCAGAGCGGACCGTCCGTCTCGTCCCCCGAGGAGGGCAGCGTCGGCGCGGTCGTGTCCTTGGCCGGCGGGCTCTGCGACGGGGTCGAGCGGGGTTTCGTCTCCTGCTTCCCGCCGGCGCTCGGGCTCGGACGGTCGGGAGGGATCGGGGCCCGGCTCGTCGCAGCCGGGGAGTCGACCGGGTCCGGGGAGACGACAACGGTCCCCCGGTCGGCCGGCGCCGTCTCCTCGCCCTTCACCGCGGAGGCGACCGCGTAGCCGCCCACCGCGAGCACGCTCGCGACACCGGCGGTGGCCGTGACCACCCGCACCCAGCCCCACAGCGGCGGCCGGGTCGCCTTGCGGCTCCGGCGCTCCTCGGGGGCCGCCATACCGCGCTCGATCCGGGCCAGGATGCGGGCACGGTCGGGCTCGTGCGCCTCGGCCGACTCACGCAGCCGGGCGCGCAGATCCTCGTGCACGTCCCTCATCGGTCCCTTCCTCCACTGCCCGGCGCGCCCGCACCGGTCACACTCGCGCCCCTCACGCCCCCGCCCGTGATGCCGGCGTGCATACGCCGTGGCGCGTTCTCGGTGCCGAGCAGCTTCTGCAGTTCGGCCATCCCCTTGGACGTCTGGCTCTTCACGGTACCGACCGAGACACCGAGGGCCAGCGCCGTGTCCTTCTCCGAGAGGTCGAAAGCATGCCGCAGCACCACACACGCCCGCTTGCGGAAGGGCAGTCTGCGCAGCGCCGACTGGACGTCGACCACGCCGGGCACATCGGGATTCTCGGTCTTCTCCTCACGCTGCGACCAGAACAGCGTGATCCTGCGGCGCTCGCGGACCGCGCTGCGGATCCGGGTGCGGGCCAGGTTGGCGACGACGCCACGGGCGTACGCCACCGGATGGTCCGCAGCGCGGACCCGGTCCCAGCGGTGCCACATCGCGAGCAACGCGTCCGCTGCCAGGTCGTCGGCCGCGTCCGCCTCACCCGTCAACAGGTGCGCGAGGCGGGAGAGTTCGGCATAGTGCCGTTCGAAGAAGGCGTGGAACTCCACGGAGGCTGCGTCGTCGACGACAGTGCCCACGGGACCTCTCTTCTCGCTGCGGCCACGGCAGCCCGTCCGGCTGCCTGTGCGAGTCATGTGAATGACATGTGATCGTCCGAGGTCGACCCCCGACGAGATCCGGAAGAGTAGCAGTGATCGTGAACGAGGTTCGTACGCGGCTTCGAACGCCGTCTTGCAGGCCGAACTTCGTTTTCGTAACACGGAGAAAACCTGAACCAGGTTCAACGGGGGAACAATCCAGCCAGCATCCGCGCGTAGTCCACGCATGTCACTAGGAGCACCGTTCATGTCCGACGCACAGAAGGTGGCCGACCGGCCCGCAGCCGAACCACCCGGGGCGAACAGCGTCGATCGCTTCTTCAAGATCAGCGCCCGGGGGTCCACCTTCGCCCGTGAGATACGCGGCGGCCTCGCCACGTTCTTCACGATGGCGTACATCCTTGTCCTGAATCCCATCATCCTCGGCAACGCCAAGGACAAGTTCGGCCACACCCTCGACGGCGCCGAACTCGTCACCGCCACCGCCCTCGTGGCCGCGGTGATGACGATCATCATGGGCGTCGGCGGCAACCTGCCGCTCGCCCTCGCCGCCGGCCTCGGACTCAACGCGGTCGTCGCCTTCCAGATAGCCCCGCTGATGAGCTGGCCCGACGCGATGGGCCTGGTCGTCCTCGAAGGCCTGCTGATCTGCGTCCTGGTGGCCACGGGCCTGCGCGAGGCCGTCATGCACGCCATCCCGCAACCGCTCAAGCAGGCGATCAGCGTCGGCATCGGCCTGTTCATCGCCTTCATCGGTTTCGTCGACGCCGGGTTCGTCAGCCGCATACCCGACATCGCCGGCACCACCGTGCCGGTCCAACTCGGCGCCGGCGGCGCGCTGTCCGGCTGGCCCGTACTCGTCTTCTGTCTCGGTGTCCTGCTGACCGTCGCCCTGCTGGCCCGCAAGGTGCGGGGCGCGATCCTCATCAGCATCCTGACGATGACGGTCGTTGCGATCGTGATCAACTCGGTGGCCGACATCAAGAGCTGGGGCCTCACCACCCCGAAGGTCCCGGCCGACCTCGTCGCCGCCCCCGAGTTCGGACTGATCGGCGACTTCAGCCTGTTCGGCTCGTTCGGCGAGACCACCGTCATCACGGTCGTCCTGCTGATCTTCACGCTGCTGCTGTCGGACTTCTTCGACACCATGGGCACGGTCGTCGGCATCACCGCCGAGGCGGGCCTGCTGGACGAAGAGGGCAAGGTCCCGAACCTCGGCCGGGTCCTCCTCATCGACGGCGCGGCGGCCGTCGCGGGCGGCGCCGCCTCCTCGTCCTCCGCGACCTCCTACATCGAGTCCGCGGCCGGCGTCGGCGAGGGCGCGCGCACCGGCTTCTCCAACCTGGTCACCGGCGGCCTCTTCGCGGTGGCGCTCTTCCTGACCCCGCTGCTGACCATCGTCCCCATGCAGGCCGCCGCGCCCGCGCTCGTCGCCGTCGGCTTCCTGATGATGACCCAGGTCAAGCACATCGACTGGGACAAGTACGAGATAGCCATCCCGGCGTTCCTCACCATCGCCGTCATGCCGTTCACCTACTCCATCACCAACGGCATCGGCGCCGGGTTCCTCGCCTACGTCCTCATCAAGACGGTCCTCGGCAGGGCGAAGGAGGTCCACTGGCTGCTGTGGGCCACCTCGGCCCTGTTCCTGGTCTATTTCGCGATCAACCCGATCCAGCAGCTGTTCGGGGTGAAGTGACACCGCTCGCGCGCTGACGGCGAAGGGCCGCCCTCCGGGGGGAGTGAGGGCGGCCCTTCTTCTTCGGATGGTTCAGGGGTGCCTCAGTTCTTCAGCGCGGCCTCCATGACCGCCCTGGCCACCGGCGCCGCCAGCCCGTTGCCGCTGACCTCCGACCGGGCCGCGTTCGACTGCTCCACGACGACCGCGACGGCGACCTCCTTGCCGTCGGCCTTCGCGTACGACGTGAACCAGGCGTACGGGGTCTTGCTGTTGTTCTCGCCGTGCTGGGCCGTACCGGTCTTGCCGCCGACGGTCGCCCCGCCGATCCGCGCGTTCGTGCCCGTGCCGTCCTCGACGACCGTCCGCATCGCCGACTGCAACTGCTCCGCGGTGTCGGCGCTCATGATCTCCTTCGTGTCCGCGTCCTCGTCGTAGTCCTCCAGGACGTCGCCACCGCCGTCGGTGATCTGCGCGACCATGTGCGGCGAGACCAGCTTGCCGCCGTTCGCGATCGCCGCCGACACCATCGCCATCTGCAGTGGCGTCGCGGTGACGTCGTACTGGCCGATGCCTGTCAGGGCTGTGGAGGATTCGTCCATGTCCGAGGGGTAGACGCTCTCGTACGCCCGCACCGGCACGTCCTGCGTCCTGTCGTCGAAGCCGAACTTCTCGGCCATCGCCCGGACCTTGTCCTGCCCGAGCTTGACGGCCATCCTCGCGAAGACGTTGTTGCACGAGTACTGCAGCGCCGTACGGATCGTGGCGTTCGTGCAGGGCGCGCTCGGGTTCTCGTTCGACAGCTCCGTGCGCGTGCCCGGCAGGGTGTACGGGTCCGGGCTGTCGGTCCTGGTGTCCACCGACGCGTACAGCCCGTCCTCCAGCGCGGCCGCCGCCACGACCAGCTTGAACGTCGACCCCGGCGGCAGCGGCTGGCGCAGCGCCCGGTTGGTCAGCGGCTTGTCCGGGTCGGCGTTCAGCTTCTTCCAGGCCGTACCGGCGGTGCCCGCGTCCGTGAGCGAGGACGGGTCGTACGACGGCGTCGACACCACCGCGAGGATCCGTCCGGTGGCCGGGTCGATCGCCACGGCCGCGCCCAACTTGTCGCCGAGGGCGTCGAACGCGGCCTTCTGCACGGCCGGTTCGATCGTGGTGATCACGTTGCCCGGCTCGGCCCGCTCGCCGGTGACCGTGTCCATCACGGTCCTCAGCCGCAGGTCGGTGCCGTCGAGCAGGTCCTTGTAGACGCCCTCCAGCTGCGTCGGCGCGTAGGCCTGCGAGGCGTAGCCCGTGACCGCCGCGTACAGCTCGCCGTCCTTGTACGTGCGCTTGTACGCGAGGTCGCTGCCCTTCGTCCGGCCCGAGCCGGTGACCGAGTCGCCGGCCACGATGATGTTCCCCAGCGGGTCCGCGTACGTCTTGATCGCGTTGCGCCGGTTGTTCTGGTCGTCCGCGAGCGCCGTGCCCTCGTAGAACTGCACCCAGGTCGCCCGCACCAGCAGGGCGACCACGAGCAGCAGGATGAAGACGGCGGAGCGCCTGATCGTCTTGTTCATGGCACCCGTAAGGACGAGCGGAACGCGATCAGTCGTTCCCCTCGGCCGGTTTTCTCATGGGTTCCTCATGAAAGCGGGGTTGACCCCGGGGCGTCGGCCGGGGTGCGCGCCCGGCCGGCTCAGAGCCGCCGCGTCGCCAGCGTCAGCCGGTCCCGTGCGTCGAAGAGGGCGTCCTTGACCAGCTGCTCGTGGGCGGGCGTCAGCCGGGCCACCGGGACCGAGCAGCTGATGGCGTCACGGGCGGGCGTGCGGTACGGGATCGCCACGCCGAAGCAGCGCAGTCCGAGCGTGTTCTCCTCGCGGTCCACGGAGAAGCCCTGGTCACGGATCTGGCGCAGCTCCTCGATGAGCCGCTCCCGGTCGGTGATCGTGTGCTCGGTCAGCGCGGGCAGGGTCTCCGGGAGCATCTTGCGGACCTGCTCGTCGGTGTGCGTGGCCAGCAGCGCCTTGCCGAGCGAGGTGGAGTGGGCGGGCAGCCGGCGGCCGACCCGGGTGAACGGACGCAGATAGTGCTGCGACTGCCGGGTGGCCAGGTAGACGACGTTCGTGCCGTCGAGGCGGGCCAGGTGGATCGTCTCGGTGGTGTCGTCCGACAGCCGGTCCAGCGTCGGCCGGGCCAGCGCCACCACCTCGTCGCCGTCGATGTACGACGTGCCCACGAGCAGCGCCCGCACCCCGATGCCGTACCGGGTGCCCGTCGCGTCCGTCTCGACCCAGCCCAGCTCCACCAGGGTGCGGAGCAACATGTAGAGACTGGATTTGGGGTAACCGACGGCTTCCTGGACGGCCGCCAGGGAGTGCATTCCGGGGCGCCCGGCGAAGTATTCGAGCAGCTCAACGGTCCTCACCGCCGACTTGACCTGCGCTCCGCCGCCCGTCTCGACTGCCGACATCGCCCTTGACCCCTTCGTTGGACGGGAAATAGTCTCCGACCGAGTATTCATCATCAGAGACAGCGTTCAGCATATCGAACGACCCTGGTGAATGACCCAGAAATACCCCTGGGAATTGACCCAGATATACGTGGAGGAACCCGCGGTGGCAGCAGCACCAGTCTGGAGTGTCGACCCTCGAACCGGGAAGCAGCGCGAGCAGGTTGCGGTGGAGGCCACAGCCCAGGAGGTGGACGCCGCCGTCCGCGCGGCGCACGCCGCCCGCGCCTCCCTGGCCGACCGCGCGGTCCGCGCGGCCTTCCTGCGCTCCGCCGCCGACCAGCTCCAGGCGGCCAAGGACCAGCTCGTCGAGGTCGCCGACGCCGAGACGGCGCTCGGCCCGGTCCGGCTCACCGGCGAACTCGCCCGCACCTGCTACCAGCTGCGGGCCTTCGCCGACATCGTGGACGAGGGCGCCTTCCTCGACGTGGTGATCAACCACCCCGACGACACCGCCACCCCGCCCATCCCGGACCTGCGCCGCTACAAGGTCCCGCTCGGCGTCGTCGCCGTCTACTCGGCGTCCAACTTCCCCTTCGCGTTCTCCGTCCCCGGCGGCGACACCGCGAGCGCGCTGGCCGCCGGCTGCCCGGTGGTCGTCAAGGCCCACCCCGACCACCCGGCGCTGTCCGAGCTGGTCGCGATCGTGCTGCGCCGGGCCGCCACCGAGCACGGCATCCCCGAGGGCGTCCTCGGCCTCGTGCACGGCTTCGAGGCGGGTGTCGAGCTGGTCAAGCACCCCCTCGTCACCGCCGCCGGCTTCACCGGTTCGGTACGCGGCGGCCGGGCCCTGTTCGACGCGGCGGCCGCCCGGCCCGTGCCGATCCCGTTCCACGGCGAGCTGGGCTCCCTGAACCCCGTGCTCATCACCGAGGCCGCCGCCGCCGAGCGCGCCGAGGCGATCGGCGCCGGACTCGCCGGGTCGATGACCCTCGGCGTCGGCCAGTTCTGCGTGAAGCCCGGCCTGGTGCTGGCGCCCGCCGGTGACGCCGGTGACCGTCTGCTCAAGTCGCTCACCGACGCGGTCAGCGACGTCGGCTCCGGGGTCCTGCTGGACCACCGGATGCGCGACAACTTCCTCGCCGGTGTCGCCGAGCGCGCCGAACTGCCCGAGGTGGAGTCGCCGGTGACCGCCGGCGCGGGCGGCGACCACACCGTCAGCCCCGGATTCCTGACCGTCCCCGCGGAGAAGCTGGCGGCCGAGGGCGAGCACGACCTGCTCCTGGAGGAGTGCTTCGGGCCGCTCACGGTCGTGGCGCGCTACACGGACGAGGACGAGGCCAAGTCCGTGCTGTCGCGGCTGCCGGGCAACCTCACCGCGACCGTGCACGTCTCCGGCGAGGAGGCCGCCGAGGGCGGGCGCGGACCGGAGCTGCTGGCCGAGCTGACGCCGCTGGCGGGCCGCGTGCTCGTGAACGGCTGGCCGACGGGCGTGGCCGTGGCCGCCGCCCAGCACCACGGCGGGCCCTACCCGGCGACGACCTCCACGTCCACCTCGGTGGGCGGGACCGCGATCGAGCGGTGGCTGCGGCCGGTCGCGTACCAGGGGGCGCCCGAGGCGCTGCTCCCGCCGGAGCTGCGCGACGACAACCCGCTGGGGCTGCCGCGCCGCTTCGACGGCCGTCTGGAGCGCTAGCGCTTCGCGGGGAGCGCCGTAGGGGTTCGGTCCCGTTTCCGGGCTGCGCGAGCGTCGTGGTTGCTCGCGCAGTTCCCCGCGCCCCTCGCAGGGGCGCGGCAGGGGGCCGGGAGCTGTAAGAATCCCCCAATGGACGTCGAAATTCCCGAACTCCCCTTCCCCCTGCGCACATACGGTCCCGATGGGCACTGGTCCCATGAGGACGGGGTGCTCACCGGGTGGGCCGGTGCCCGGCAGGACCGGTTCGTGCCACCCACCGACGAGGCTCTGGACCCCGCTTCGGACGCGCCCAGGCTGTTGGGGGCGCCGGAAGGGGACTTCCAGCTGATAGCGCGGGTCACGGTCGGGTTCGGCGCCGGATTCGACGCGGGCGTGCTGTACGTGCACGTGGGGGAGCGGGCCTGGGCGAAGCTCTGCCTGGAGTACTCGCCGGACGTGCCGACCGTGTGCACGGTGGTCACCCGGGGTCACTCGGACGACGCGAACTCCTTCACGGTGGAGGGCAGTTCGGTATGGCTGCGGGTCAGCCGCACCGGCCGTGCCTTCGCCTTCCACGCCTCGCGCGACGGCAAGCGCTGGACCTTCGTCCGCCTCTTCACCCTCGCCGGCGAGTACGAGAGCGGTGCCGCCCTCGTCGGCTTCATGACCCAGTCCCCGATGGGCGAGGGCTGCGTGGTCACCTACGACGAGATCGAGTTCCGCCCGAACTGGCCCAAGGACCTGAGGAACGGCAGCTGAGGCGCGCCTCGGGCCCTCACAGTGACCGCCCTCACGGTGACCGGAGACGGGCGTGGCAGGGAATGAGCCGAGCTGCTTGAACGTTCACCAACCAGGGAGGCGGGGGCCGTCTCCGTACCCGTACGACCTGGAGAGAGCTGACACCATGCGCGTCGAGATCTGGAGCGACATCGCCTGCCCCTGGTGCTACGTGGGCAAGGCCCGCTTCGAGAAGGCCCTCGCCGCCTTCCCGCACCGCGACGGCGTCGAGGTGGTGCACCGCTCCTACGAGCTCGACCCGGGCCGCGCCAAGGACGACATCCAGCCGGTCCTCACCATGCTGAGCAAGAAGTACGGGATGAGCGAGGCGCAGGCCCAGGCCGGCGAGCACAACCTGCGCGAGCAGGCCGGCGCCGAGGGCCTTGCCTACCGGGCCGAGGGCCGCGACCACGGCAGCACCTTCGACATGCACCGCCTGCTGCACTTCGCCAAGGAGCAGGGACGCCAGAGCGAGCTGCTCCAGGCCTTCTACCGGGCGAACTTCGCCGAGGAGCGGTCCGTGTACGCCGACGCGGACGAGTATCTGGTCGAGCTGGCCGTCGCGGCGGGGCTGGAGGAGAGCGCGGTCCGCACCGTGCTCGCCGACTCCGGCGCGTACGCCGACGCCGTCCGCGCGGACGAGCGCGAGGCGGCGGAGCTGGGGGCGAACGGGGTGCCGTTCTTCGTGCTGGACCGCACGTACGGGGTGTCCGGCGCCCAGCCCGCCGAGGTGTTCGAGCGGGCGCTCA
This sequence comes from Streptomyces sp. NPDC002324, assembly GCF_053593335.1. Lineage (NCBI taxonomy): Bacteria > Bacillati > Actinomycetota > Actinomycetes > Kitasatosporales > Streptomycetaceae > Streptomyces > Streptomyces sp. NPDC002324. The sequence continues at coordinate 93,859 of NZ_JBSFCF010000024.1, read as the reverse complement.
CGCAGGCGTGGGGCGAGCGGCCCGCGCCCCTGAAGGTCGTCGCGGCCGAGGGCGCGGAGGCCTGCGGACCCGACGGATGTGCCGTGCCGCAGTAGCCGCGGTGAGGTCTGCGGCGCAGGTCAGCGGCCATCCATAAGCATCGCTTGGGGAAATCGCGCAGAACATCTCCATGGACGTGGGATGCGCCGGGGCCCCACAGTGGAGCCATGGAGACCTTCGAGAGCCTCGTCCGGACCGAGTTCGCCCCGAAGAACACCTATCTGAACACCGCGAGTACGGGACTGCTGCCTGCCCGCACGGTCGACGCGATGAAGGCCGGCGTGGACTCGGTCGCGGCCGGGCAGCCGCAGGACATGTTCGCCGACGTGGAGGCCGCGCGGGCGGCCTTCGGGCGGATCGTCGGGGTGCCGGACAGCCGTGTGGCGGCCGGCGCCTCGGTCGCCGTCTACAGCGGACTGGTCGCCGCCTCGCTGCCCGAGGGCGCCGAGGTGCTGACCGCCGAGGCCGACTTCACCTCCCTCGTGAACCCCTTCCACGTGCGCGGCGACCTCAAGGTGCGCCAGGTCCCGCTGGAGCGCGTCGCCGAGTCGGTGCGCCCCGGCACGGCGCTCGTCGCGGTGAGCGCCGCCCAGTCCGCCGACGGCCGGATCGCCGACCTGGCCGCGATCCGGGAGGCCGCGCTGACGCACGGCGCGCGTACGTACGTCGACGCGTCGCAGTCCGCCGGCTGGCTCCCGATCGAGGCGGACGCGTACGACTACGTCGTCTCCGTCGCCTTCAAGTGGCTTCTCTGCCCGCGCGGAGTGACCTTCCTCGTCGTCCCGGAGGACCTCGGCGGCCTCACCCCCCTCTTCGCCGGCTGGGTCGCGGGACAGGAGCCGTGGGACAGCTGCTACGGCCCGGTCGAGGAACTCGCCCGCTCCGCCCGCCGGTTCGACGAGAGCCCGAGCCTGTTCTCGTACGCCGGCGCACGCCGGTCCCTGGCGCTGATCGAGGAGCTGGGCGCCTCGCGCGTGCGGGACCACGACCTGGCGCTGGCCGGCCGGTTCCGCGCGGGCCTCGCCGGCCTCGGCCACGAGCCCGTTCCGGCGCCCGGATCGGCGATCGTCTCGGTGCCCGGACTCGGCCACCGCCAGGCGGAACTGAGCCGGGCGGGCGTCGAGGTCTCCGATCGCGCGGGCCACCTGCGGGCCGCCTTCCACCTGTACAACACGCCCACGGATGTCGACCGCCTCCTGGACGTCCTGTCCGGCTGAGTTCACGAGACCCACTGGCGCGGGACCGGGCGAGGGCGCTAGGAAGGCTGCACGAGGTGGTGGTGCCGGTGGAGCCGACGCTCGAACAGCCGTCCATCGATGTGGAGTTGCATCGGCGGCTGGTGTACGGGGACGAGTCCGCGCTGCGTGAGGCGTACGCGGTGTACGGGGGACTCGTCCGGCGGGTGGCCGCCCGGGTCACCCGCAGCCCGGCGGCCGCCGAGGACGTGGCGCAGGAGGTCTTCGCCCAGCTGTGGAGCAGACCGTACGGCTTCGACGCGCGCCGGGGCTCGCTGCGCACCTGGCTCTCCATGCTCGCCCACCGGCGGGCCGTGGACTGGGTGCGCGACGAGGCCCGGCACCGCAGGGACGCCCGCGCGGACGACTCCGCGCTGCACGCCGTCCCCGACCCCCGGCCCGGCCCGGACGAGGCGGTCGTCGACCGTGAGCGCTCCCTGCTGCTGCACACCGCCCTCGCCGGACTCCCGCGCCCCCAGCGGGAGGTGGTCCACCTCGCCTACTTCGCGGGCCGCACCTACCGCCAGGCCGCCGTCGAACTGGGCATACCCGAGGGCACCGCGAAGACCCGGCTCCGCTCGGCCCTGCGCACCCTGGCCCGGTCCCTCGCGGACCCACCGGACCCGGCGGCGGTGAGGGGCGCGTGATGGGGGCGTACGTGACCGCCGGGACCGCGCCGGTCGTGCGTATCGTGGACGGGGCAGGGCGAAAGGGCGGCGCGCGATGACCAACGACCACGACGGGGTACGGGAGCTCCTGGCCGCCTGGGCGGTCGGCGCGCTGCCCCCCGGCGACCGGCGGACGGTCCCCCTGCACCTGGCCGGCTGCGAGTCGTGCGCGGCGGAGGCCGAACGGCTCCGCGACACCGTACGCCTGCTGGACGGCGGGCCGGTCCCCGCCCGTGACGGTGCCGACGCCCCGGACACCGGCGCCGACGGCGTCCTCGCGCTCGCCCTGCGCTCCCGCCGCCCCCGCGCCGCCGAGATCGCCCACCACGCCGCCCCCTACGCCGCCGCCGTGGCCGGACTCCAGGCGCTGGTTCCGGAGGTGGCCGGCCGCTGGGGCACACCGGTGGTGCACGACTGGGACGCGCACGCCACGGTCGCCCACCTCGTCGCCGCCGACGAGCACCTCGCCGTACGCCTCGGCCTGGACTCGCCGCTGCCCGCCTCGCACATCCCGGAGGGGATGCCCGCCGGGGAGGCCTGGGCCCGGCGCACCGCCGACGTCATCGCCCACGAGCACGGGCGCACCCCCGGGGAGACGGTCGCCACCTGGGCCGCGCAGGCCGCCGCGCTGCTGGCCACCCCCGAGGCCGCCGACCCCGAACTCGCCGCCCGCCCCGTCTCGGTGATGGGCCTGCGGCTGCCGGTCGCCGACCACTTCGTGGTCCGCGCCTTCGAGGCATGGATCCACACGGACGACATCGGCCGCGCGCTCGGCCTCCCGGTCCCCCCGCCCCCGGACGAACACCTCTGGTCCCTGGTCCGCCTGGCCGTCCGCATCCTCGGCCTGGCCCTCCACGACGCGGCCCCCGTCCTCTTCGAGGTCACCGGCCCCACCGGCACCAGCTGGATCCTCGGTGACGACACCGGTCCCGTACGGGCCGAACTCACCCTGGACCCCGTGGACTTCTGTCTCCTGGTCGGCGGCCGCCACACCCCGGGGGACGTCCCCAGAGGCATCACGGGCGACGAGGCCGCCGCCCGGAACGTGCTGGACAGGGCGGCGTCACTGGCCTGGCTGTGAACGCGCGAAAGGGCCGGGCGGCCGCTCAGGGGCAGCGGCCGCCCGGTCCGGCCCGGGTGACGGTGAGGTCACCGCACGGGCCCGGATCCGGTGCTCAGCGCACCGGGGTGAAGTCTCGCGCGCCGATGAACTCGGGCCGCCGTACCGGCGCCGAGAACGGCTCGACCGCCGTGTTCTCCACGCTGTTGAAGACGATGAAGACGTTGCTGCGCGGGAACGGCGTGATGTTGTCGCCGGAGCCGTGCATGCAGTTGCAGTCGAACCAGGTCGCCGAACCGGCCTTGCCCGTGAACAGCTTGATGCCGTACTCGGAGGCCATGGCCGTCAGCGCCTCGTCCGACGGGGTGCCGGCGTCCTGCATCTGCAGCGACTTCTTGTAGTTGTCCTTGGGGGTGGCCCCCGCACAGCCGAGGAACGTCCGGTGCGACCCCGGCATGATCATCAGGCCGCCGTTGGTGTCGTGGTTCTCGGTCAGGGCGATCGAGACGGACACCGTCCGCATGTTCGGCAGACCGTCCTCGGCGTGCCAGGTCTCGAAGTCGGAATGCCAGTAGAAGCCGGAGGCGCCGAACCCCGGCTTGACGTTGATCCGCGACTGGTGGACGTAGACGTCCGAGCCGAGGATCTGCCGGGCCCGTCCGACGACCCGCTCGTCGCGCACCAGCCGGGCGAAGATCTCGCTGATCCGGTGCACCTCGAAGACCGACCGGATCTCCTGCGACTGCGGCTCGACGATCGAGCGCTCGTCGGCGCGGATCGCCGGATCGGCGACGAGCCGCTCCAGCTCCTGCCGGTAGACGGCGACCTCGTCCGGCGCGATGAGCTGCTCGACGGGCAGGAAGCCGTCGCGCTCGTAGGCCTGGAGTTCGGCGAGGGAGACCGGGCCGGGCGTGGCGGGGGAGCCCCAGACGACCGGGTCCTGACGCGGGACCGACACCTCGGTGGCCCCACGGCTGGGGTAGAGGTCGGGCACGGTGGTGGCAGTGTTCATCGTGGTGGTCGTGGTCATGGTGATGTCACACCTCCTCGGGCTCGGTGAGCAGCGGGTAGACGCCGTTCTCGTCGTGGTCCTCCCTGCCGGTCACGGGCGGGTTGAACACGCAGATGCAGCGGAAGTCCTCCTTCACCCGCAGTGTGTGCCGCTCGTGCCCGTCGAGGAGGTACATGGTGCCGGGCGTGATCGTGTAACTCCGCCCGGTCTCCTGGTCGGTGAGCTCGGCCTCGCCCTCGACGCACACGACGGCCTCGACGTGGTTCGCGTACCACATCGACGTCTCGGTCCCCGCGTACAGGACCGTCTCGTGGAGGGAGAAGCCGACCCGCTCCCGGGCGAGCACGATCCGCTTGCTCTCCCAGGTGCCGGACGCCGACTTCACATGCCGGTCTGTTCCTTCGATGTCCTTGAACGAACGGACGATCACGGTGTTGCGATGCCTCCTAGTTAGGTGCTTCAGGTGCTTCAGGTGCTTCAGGTGCTCGGGGTGATCCGGTGCGGTCTCAGACCGTCTCCCGCACGGCCCGGGCGAGGACGCGCAGCCCCTCGTCCAGTTCGTCGGGGGTGATGGTGAGAGCGGGCAGCAGTTTGACGACCTCGCTCTCCGGGCCGGACGTCTCGATCAGCAGCCCCAGCTCGAAGGCCCGGTGGGCGACCCGTCCCGCGCGGGCCTTGTCGTGGAACTCCAGGCCCCACACCAGGCCCCGGCCCCGGTACTCCTTCACGTCGGCGAGGTTCTCCTCGGTGATCGAGATCAGCGCCTCCTCGACCTGCTCACCGCGCGCCCGGGTCTGCTTCTCCATGGCGGAGCCGTCCGCCCAGTACGCCTCCAGGGCGGCCGTCGCCGTCACGAACGCCGGGTTGTTGCCGCGGAAGGTGCCGTTGTGCTCGCCCGGCTCCCAGATGTCCAGCTCCGGCTTGAACAGGCACAGCGACATCGGCAGCCCGTAGCCGCTGATGGACTTGGAGACGGTCACGATGTCGGGGGTGATGCCCGACTCCTCGAACGAGAAGAAGGCACCCGTGCGACCGCAGCCCATCTGGATGTCGTCGACGATCAGCAGCATGTCCTGCCGCTCGCACAGCGCGGCCAGTGCCCGCAGCCACTCCGGGCGGGCGACGTTGATGCCGCCCTCGCCCTGCACGGTCTCCACGATCACCGCGGCGGGCTTGTTGAGCCCGGAGCCCTGGTCCTCCAGCAGTCGCTCGAACCACAGGAAGTCCTCGACCGTGCCGTCGAAGTAGTTGTCGAAGGGCATCGGGGTGCCGTGCACCAGAGGGATGCCCGCTCCGGCCCGCTTGAAGGCGTTGCCGGTCACGGCCAGCGAGCCGAGCGACATGCCGTGGAAGGCGTTCGTGAACGACACGACCGACTCCCGGCCCTTCACCTTCCGCGCCAGCTTCAGCGCCGACTCCACCGCGTTGGTGCCCGTCGGACCCGGGAACATCACCTTGTACGGCAGGTCGCGCGGCCGCAGCACCAGGTTCTGGAAGGACTCCAGGAACGCCCGCTTGGCGGTCGTCGACATGTCGAGCCCGTGGGTGACGCCGTCCCGCTCCAGATAGTCGATGAGCGCGCGTTTGAGCACGGGGTTGTTGTGGCCGTAGTTGAGTGAACCGGCGCCGGCGAAGAAGTCCAGGTACGTGCGGCCGTCCTCGTCGAACATGCGGCTGCCCTGCGCGCGGTCGAAGACGGTGGGCCAGCCGCGGCAGTAGCTGCGCACCTCGGACTCCAGGGTCTCGAAGACGCTCAGGTCCGGCTGGGTGATGGTCACGTCGAATCGCTCCTCGGTGCGTGGGGGGAGGGAGAGAAAGGGGGAGGGGGGAGTGCGGGTGGTGCTCAGAGGGACAGCGGTCCGATGCGGTGGAGCATCTCGGGCGGGTGCGGGCCGTCCGGGAAGTCCCCCGCCTCGAACAGCACCGTGCGCTCGAGGTCCGCGCCATGACGGGCGGCGTACCCGGCGAACAGACGCTCGGAGGCGGTGTTGCCCGGCGTGATGGTGGTCTCGACGGTGGTCAGGGGGTGCCGTCGTGCGACCCGTTCGGTCAGTCCGTCCAGCAGCGCCGCCGCGAGGCCGAGCCCCCGGTGCGCCTCGTCGACGGCCACCTGCCACACGAGCAGGGTGTCCGGCCGCTCGGGCCGCACGTACCCGGTCACGAACCCGACCGGCTCTCCGGAGTCGTCCCGCGCCACCACCGAGGTGTCGGCGAAGTCCCGGCACCACAGCAGATAGCTGTACGAGGAGTTCAGGTCGAGGGCTCCGGAGTCCCCGGCGATGCGCCACAGCGCAGCGCCGTCCGCCACGCTCGGGCGGTCGATCCGAATCCCTTCCGCGATTTCCTGAGGGGCTTCCAGGGGTTGGGTGTGCAGGTCTGCTTGTGCGGCGGTCATACGGCTTGAATTTACCCAGCGAAATTTCGAATTGCATCGCCCCGCGGGGTTACGTATGCGCCGAGCACGTGTTATCACGCGGGCGCGAGCGCTCCGGCGAACCGAGGTGGATCTGATGCTTTTCGTCCGGAAATTACCGCACGAAAAGGGCACGTTGTGGAGTCGGTCACACGTGTGCAACCCTCACGAGATCTGCTCGAATTACGCCCCGTCGCGTTCGCGAAATCTTTGCGTTTAGGGAAGGGGAGAGCGGGAAGAAGAATACGGGGTTCTACCCGCTGAATTCACTGAATTCCCCCGTGGAAGATATCGGAAATTCTCGGGACGGTCCTTTCCGCGTCCAGCTGCCCGCCGCTTTACACCCAGGCCTGCGCCGCCGCGCGACGGGCCCCTTCCGGGTCGACCGTTCCGCCGCGCTCGGCCAGCGCCGCCCCCAGCCCCGCGAGGGCCGCGTGCACGACCTGCGGGGTCGCGTCGGCGCCGTAGTGGTTCACGCGGATCATCTCCGAGGCAAGGGCGCCGCCGCCCGCGGCCAGCGGCAGGGCGGGGTCCGCGGCGAGCGCCTTGGCGACCAGCTCCGCCGCGTCGGCCCCGGCGGGCGCCCGCAGGGTCGTGGCGACGGGCGCCGCGTCGGCCGCCGCGTGGACGTACGGCTCCAGACCGCCGCCCAGCGCGAGCGCCCCCGCCCGGGTCGCCGCGGCGGCGGACGCGTGCCGGGACATCACCGTGTCGAGTCCCTCCGTCTCGATGCGCTCCAGACAGGCCTCCAGCGCCAGCATCTCCAGCTGGGCCGGCGCGTGCAGGAGCGCGCGGCGGCCGCCGTCGATCCAGCGCTCCTTCCAGTCCAGCAGGGAGAGGTAGGAGCGGCGCGGGGCGCGCGGGTTGGCCGCCATCCTCGCCCACGCCCGCTCGCTCACGGAGATCGCCGACACCCCGGCCGGCCCGCCCATGGCCTTCTGCGCGCCGATGACGCACAGGTCGACACCCCACGCGTCCGGCAGTACCGGCTCGGCGCCGACGGAGGCGACCGCGTCCAGGTAGAACAGGGCGCCCTGCTCGCGGACGGCCTCGCCGATCTCCGCCACGGGGTTGGTGTTGCCGGTCGCCGCCTCGGCATGGACCAGCGAGACGAAGTCGATCGCCGGGTCGGCGGCGAAGGCCTCCCGGATCCGCGCGGCCGTGACCGCCGTGTGGAAGGGGACGCTCAGGTCGATCACGGTCGCCCCGCAGTCCCGCAGCCAGTCCCCGAAGGTCTGCCCGTACGGCCCGGTGATCACGTTCAGCGCGGTCGTGCCGGGCCCGGCGGCCCCGCGGATCGCGCCCTCCAGGGGCAGCAGTGCCTCGCCCTGGGTGATCACGACGTCCTGCGTGGTGGAGAGCAGCCGGGCCACCCGGTCCTCGATCGACGCGAAGTGTGCCGCGCTCAGCGGGGCCAGATCCAGAAACGGGTGTGTCACGGGGTGCTCTCTTCACCTATGGGGTAGATGGTGTCGAGGGTACCGACGGCACCCTCGCCCCCCTCACCGGCGACATCCGAGGTCAAGCGGCCCGGTACCCATCGGATTGGTTTGGGGAAGTCAAACATCTCCTTATAATCGATTGTCTCAAGTCCCCTCACAGGAGGTCTCCCCGTGAACTCGGTCCTCGGACGCCGGACCCGCACCCTGGCCGCCACCACCGCCGCGGCCGGCCTGCTGCTCGTGGCCGGCTGTGGCTCGGAGGGCGACGGCGGCAGCGGCGGCACCAAGACCGCGGCCGGCGGGGTCGAGCTGGTGAAGGCCGGTCAGCTCACGACCTGCACCCACCTGCCGTACCCGCCCTTCCAGTCGGAGATCGACGGCAAGGTGCAGGGCTTCGACGTGTCGCTGATCGACCTCGTCGCCGAGAACCTGGGCGTGAAGCAGGAGATCCTCGACACCCCGTTCGAGAACTTCAAGACGGGCGCCTTCCTGAACTCCGGCGAGTGCGACCTCGCCGCCGCCGGTATGACGATCACCGACGAGCGCAAGAAGAACGTCGACTTCTCCGACCCGTACTTCGAGGCCACCCAGGCCGTCCTCGCCGACAAGAAGGCCGGCATCGCCTCCTTCGCCGACCTCAAGGGCAAGAAGGTCGGTACCCAGGCGCAGACCACGGGCGAGGACTACGCCAAGAGCAAGGGCATCGATTCGGTCTCCTTCGAGTCCTCCGACGCCGTCCTCAACGGCCTGCGCACCAAGCAGGTCGACGCCGTGATCATCGACTACCCGGTCGTCCAGGGCTGGCTCAAGGACAAGGCGAACGCCGACGCCTTCGAGGTCGCCGACCAGATCAACACCGGTGAGCAGTACGGCTTCACGGTGAAGAAGGGCAACACCAAGCTCCTCGCCGCCATCGACAAGGCGCTGGCGAAGGCCAAGTCCGACGGCACGTACAAGAAGCTGTACGAGCAGTGGATCGGCCCGTACGACGAGAACGCGGCCTCCGCCTCCCCGTCCGCATCATGAGCCAGGCCGACACGGACACGCCGCTCCAGCCGAAGAGGAAGGGCCTGAGCCGAAGCCGCAGGCGCGCCCTGTCCCGGGGCGCGCAGTACGTCGTGTTCGTCGCCGCCGTCGTCGCCTTCGCGGCGTCCGCGGACTGGGCCCGGCTGAAGAACCAGTTCGCCCAGTGGGACATCGCCGAGCAGATGTTCCCCGACGTCATCACGCTCGCGCTCAAGAACACCGTCCTGTACACGCTGTCCGGCTTCGTGTTCGGGCTCGTCCTCGGCATGGTCATCGCGCTGATGCGGCTGTCGTCGGTCGGCCCGTACCGCTGGTTCGCCGGTGTCTACATCGAGATCTTCCGGGGCCTGCCCGCCCTGCTGATCTTCATCTTCATCGGCGTCGCCGTCCCGCTGGCCTTCCCCGGTACGGAGATCCCCGGCGGCACCTACGGCAAGGTGGCCCTCGCCCTCGGTCTGGTGGCCGCCGCGTACATGGCGGAGACGATCCGCGCGGGCATCCAGGCGGTCCCCAAGGGACAGCTGGAGGCGGCCCGTTCGCTGGGCTTCTCACCCGCGCGCGCGATGGTCTCGATCGTCATCCCGCAGGCGTTCCGGATCATCCTCCCGCCGCTCACCAACGAACTGGTGCTCCTGTTCAAGGACTCCTCGCTCGTGCTGTTCCTCGGCGTCACGCTGGAGGAGCGCGAACTGTCCAAGTACGGCCGCGACCTGGCCAGCACCACCGCCAACTCCACGCCGATCCTGGTCGCCGGCCTGTGCTACCTGCTGGTGACCATCCCGCTCGGCTTCGTCGTACGCCGTATGGAGGCCAAGGCCCAGGAGGCCGTCAAATGACCGAGAAGACCCTGGGCGGGACGTCCCCCGGCGGGCGCCCGGAGATCGAAGTACGCGGCCTGCACAAGTCGTTCGGCACCAACGAGGTGCTGAAGGGCATCGACCTGGAGATCGGGCGCGGCGAGGTGGTGTGTGTCATCGGCCCGTCGGGCTCCGGCAAGTCGACCCTCCTGCGCTGTGTGAACCTCCTGGAGGAGCCGACGAAGGGCCAGGTCCTCGTCGGCGGCACCGAACTCACCGACCCCGACGTCGACATCGACGCGGTACGCCGCCGCATCGGCATGGTCTTCCAGCAGTTCAACCTGTTCCCGCACCTCACGGTGACCGAGAACCTCACGCTGCCGCAGCGCAGGGTGCTCAAGCGCGGCAGAACCGACGCGGCGAAGGTGGCCGCCGAGAACCTGGAGCGCGTGGGCCTGTCCGAGAAGGCGGACGCCTACCCGGCCTCCCTCTCCGGCGGCCAGCAGCAGCGGGTGGCCATCGCCCGCTCGCTGTCGATGGGCCCCGAGGTGATGCTCTTCGACGAGCCGACCTCCGCCCTGGACCCGGAGCTGGTCGGGGACGTCCTGGCGGTGATGCGCATGCTCGCGCGGGAGGGCATGACCATGATGGTCGTGACGCACGAGATGACGTTCGCGCGGGAGGTCGCGGACCGGGTGGTCTTCATGGACGGCGGGGTCGTCGTCGAGGACGGCACCCCGGACCAGGTCATCGCCCACCCGAGCCACGAGCGGACACGTCACTTCCTCTCGCGTCTGCTGGACCCGGCGATGGCGGACGTCGAGGAGGACGACGGCACTCCGTAGGACGCGCGACGGACCCTCACGCACCCGCGGTCGACAGGGCGCCCCGGGGGAGCCTTATCGTGCGGTGCATGAGCGATCACGCGGTGCTGCACGTGAAGGGGCGGATCCTCGTCGGTCCGCAGGACGTCCGCGACGAACTGTGGGTCGTGGACGGGCGCGTCTCCTACGACCGTCCACGCGGCGTCCAGGACGTCCGTACCGTCGAGGGCTGGACGCTTCCCGGCCTGGTCGACGCGCACTGCCACGTGGGCCTCGGGGCGCACGGGCCCGTCCCGGAGGACGTCGCCGAGAAGCAGGCGCTGACCGACCGCGAGGCCGGCACCCTGCTGATCCGCGACGCGGGTTCCCCCTCCGACACCCGCTGGATCGACGACCGCGACGACCTCCCGAAGATCATCCGGGCGGGCCGTCACATCGCCCGCACCCGGCGCTACATCCGGAACTTCGCCCACGAGATCGAGCCGGAGGATCTCGTCGCGTACGTCGCCCAGGAGGCCCGGCGCGGGGACGGCTGGGTGAAGCTGGTGGGGGACTGGATCGACCGGGGCGTCGGCGATCTGACCGCGTGCTGGCCCCGGGAGGCCGTCGAGGCGGCCATCGCGGAGGCGCACGTGCTGGGCGCCCGGGTCACCGCCCACTGCTTCGCGGAGGACTCCCTGCGGGACCTCGTCGAGGCGGGCATCGACTGCGTCGAGCACGCGACGGGGCTGACCGCGGACCTGATCCCGCTCTTCGCCGCCCGCGGGGTCGCGATCGTCCCGACCCTGGTCAACATCGCCACGTTCCCGGCCATGGCGGACGGCGGCGAGGCGAAGTTCCCGCGCTGGTCCGCCCATATGCGCCGGCTGCACGAACGCCGCTACGACACGGTCCGCGACGCCTACGACGCCGGCATCCCCGTCTACGTCGGCACCGACGCCGGCGGCTCCCTCGCCCACGGCCTGGTCGCCGCCGAGGTCGCCGAACTGGTCACCGCCGGCATCCCGCCCGTCGAGGCCCTCGCGGCCACCACCTGGGCCGCCCGCGACTGGCTGGCCCGCCCCGGCCTCACCGAGGGCGCCCCCGCCGACCTGGTGGTCTACGCGGAGGACCCCCGCACGGACGTGCGCGTCCTGGCGGCGCCGTCGAGGGTGGTCCTGAACGGACGGGTGGTCGGCTAGGAGCGGCCTCACCACCGGCCGTACCCGGGCGGTCGACGGCCGTCGGCCGCCGCTTTCCAACTCCGTTGTGTGTCAGGAGTGTTGACCGTGCACTGAAAACGTTTTAATTTCCTCTCACCCGACGTCGAGATGTGAGGGGGACCCGTGGCCGCTGTACTACGGGAACGCGCACGTACGAAGGGGGTCGGGTCGGCGAACCGTCGGACGGACGGTCCGCCACCGCGACGAAAAGGTTTACAGAGCCGGGGCCGGATACGGGGCTCCCGCACGCTCGTCCTGCTCATGCTCCCCGGCCTCGGCTACTTCCTGCTGTTCCACTACGGCGCCCTGGCCGGCAACCTCATCGCGTTCAAGGAGTACGTGCCGTTCGACGGCATCTGGGGCAGCCCCTGGGTCGGCACCGGCAACTTCCAACGGATGTTCGAGGACGGGGCGTTCTGGGCGGCCGTCCTCAACACGGTCCGGATCGCCGTCCTCCAGCTCGTCTTCTACTTCCCGGTACCGCTCGCCCTCGCCCTGCTGCTGCACAGCCTCACCCGGAGCAGCGTCCGCCGCTTCGTGCAGTCGGTGGCCTACCTGCCGCACTTCATCTCATGGGTGATCGTGGTCGCCCTGTTCCAGCAGCTGCTCGGAGACACCGGCCTGCTCAACTCCTCGCTCGACGGCATGGGGCTGAGCACCGTCGACATCATCGGCAACCCGGACGCCTTCCGCTCCCTCACCGTCGCCCAGGCCATCTGGAAGGACGCCGGCTGGGGCACGATCATCTTCCTCGCCGCGCTCGCCCAGGTCGACGAGCAGCAGTACGAGGCCGCCGCGATCGACGGGGCCGGCCCCTGGCGCCGCTTCTGGCACGTCACACTGCCCGCCATCCGTGCGGTGATCGTGCTGCTGCTCATCATGCGGCTCGGCGACATCCTCTCCGTCGGCTTCGAGCAGATGCTGCTCCAGCGCGACGCCGTCGGCCCGGAGGCCGCCGAGATCATCGACACCTTCGTCTACTACCAGGGCATCGTCGGCGGCGACTACGGATTCGCGGCCGCCGCGGGCCTGTTCAAGGGCGTCATCGGCGCGCTGCTCGTGTACGCGGCCAACAAGGTCGCCCACCGCCTCGGCGAACAGGGGGTCTACAAGTGAGCGCCCGCACCGGTACCCGCACCCGGACCGCGGGACGCGGTACCCGCCGTACCGCCGTACGGCCCGGCTGGATGGAGAAGCCGAGGCCGGTGACCCGGGCCGCCAAGGCCGTCGCCCTCGCCGTCGTCGTCCTCCTGGTGTGCGTGCCGTTCCTGGTGATCGTGTCGACGTCCCTCGCCTCGACCGACGAGGTGGTGGCCAACGGCGGCTGGGTGCTGTGGCCGACCGAGCCGAGCCTGGACGCGTACCGCGACATCCTCGACGGCGGCATCGTCACCCACGCCCTCGGCGTCAGCGCCGGCGTCACGCTCGCCGGCACGCTGCTCAGTCTCGCCTGCACGGTCACCCTCGCCTACGCGCTCTCCCGTCCCGGCGTCTTCGGCGGCCGGCCGGCGCTGCTGCTGATCCTGTTCACCTTCCTGTTCCCGCCCGGCATGATCCCGAGCTTCCTGCTGGTCAAGGAGCTGGGCCTGCTGGACAGTTACGCCTCGCTCGTGCTGCCCGTCCTGGTGAACGTCTTCAACCTCGTCGTCCTGCGCGGCTTCTTCCAGGGCATCCCGGAGGAGCTGTACGAGGCCGCGCGGCTCGACGGGGCGGGGGACTGGCGGGTGCTGTTCTCGGTCGTCCTGCCCCTGTCCAAGGCCGCGCTCGCCGTGGTCGGGCTGTTCTACGCGGTGGCGTACTGGAACTCCTGGTTCTACGCCTCGCTGTACCTGGAGAGCGACCACTGGCCCCTCCAACAGGTCCTGCGCACCTACGTGGTGGCCGGCTCCGGCCTCACCGACGCGACGACCGGCGAGGGCACCGTCACCGCACCGCAGACCGTGCAGATGGCGGTGCTGGTGATCGCCACCGTACCGATCCTGCTCGTCTACCCCTTCCTCCAGAAGTACTTCACCAAGGGCGTGCTCACCGGCGCCGTCAAGAGCTGACCCACGCCGATCCACACCGACACGAGGGGTTCATCCATGCCCAGCATGTCCCGACGTACTCTGCTCGGTTCCCTGGCCGCCGCCTCCGTCCCGGGCGTGCTGACCGCCTGTTCCACGGGCTCCGGCGACAGCGACGTGTCCAACGCGGGCAAGAAGCTGGCGCCCTGGCCGACGTACACCCCGGCGCGCGGCCCGAAGCCGGACCTCGCGCCCACCGAGGCCGGCGTCCAGGCCGGCTACACCACCTACCCCGCCGACCTCGTCAGATCCGTCTCCCGCACCCCGGGTGACGGCTCCACGGTCAGGGTCATGTCCGTGTCGTTCGGAACGCCGCCGAAGCCCGCCTCCGCCAACCGGTTCTGGGCGGCGGTCGAGAAGGCCCTCGGGGTGAAGATCGAGTACACGATCGTCCCCCAGGCCGACTACCAGAAGAAGATGGCGACGGTGATGGCCGGTGACGCCGACGCCCTGCCCGACATCATCAACGTCTTCTCCGGCTTCGTCCTGCCCCGAGAGGCCGAGTTCGTCCGGCGCCGCGCCGAGGACCTCACCCCGTTCCTCTCCGGCGACGCGATCGCCGACTACCCGAACCTCGCGAACATCCCCACCCACGCCTGGCGGGACATGGGCCGCATCGGCGGCCTCCTCTACGGCATCCCGCTGGAGCGCCCGCTGCCCGGCTCCACCCTCTGGCTCAACCAGGGCATGTTCGCCGACGCGGGCATGACGGAGGGCTGGACCTCCGACGACTTCGCCGCCGTGGCCGAACGGGCCACCGGCGGCCGCACCTACGCCCTCGGCGCCGCCGCAGGTTCCCTCTTCGGCAACGCCGTCCACGCGGCCGCCCACAACTCCCCCCTGGAATGGGCCGTCACCAAGAGCGGCACCTTCGAATCCGCCTGGTCCGACGAGCGCTTCAAGGCGGCGATCGCCTTCCAGGCACGGCTGCGCAAGGACGGCTCGTACCACCCCGACGCCACGTCCGTCTCCCAGATCGACCTGACCACGCTCTACTACAACGGCACGGTCGGCTCCATGCAGGACGGCTTCGGCGCCTACCTCCCCAAGTACCGGGAGAGCAAGGGCAAGCTGACCCCGGCGGCGGCCCTGCCGTACAGCGTCGGCGGAGAGCCCGGTGGTGTCGTCGCCGCCCGCCGCTCCTTCGGCTACACCGTGCTGAAGAAGGCAGGGAAGGAACGGATCGAGCTGCTGCTGCGCGTCCTGGACCACCTCGCCGCGCCCTTCGGCAGCCAGGAGTGGGAACTCGTCCACTACGGCGTCGAGGGGACCCACTTCACCCGCGCCGCCGACGGCTCCCCGCAGGTCACCAGGCTCGGCGAGGTCGAGAACAACACCAATCTGCCGCTGAAGTACCTCGCGGAGGGCCCCCAGGTGCTGTTCGTCCCGGGTATGCCGGACGCCGTACGGGCGCTGCACACCTGGCAGCGGAAGGTCGTGCCGCACGCCGTCCGCAACGCCTCCTTCGGCCTCCAGTCCGCCACGAAGAACTCCCAGGGGACGACCCTCAAGGCCCTCGTCGAGGACACGATCACCGGCATCGTCGCCGGTCGCCTCCCGATGTCCGAATGGGACGCGACCGTGAAGAAGTGGCGGCAGCGGGGCGGCGACAGAATGGCCGAGGAGTTCGCGAAGGACTACGCGGCCAATACGTGAGCAGAGGCCGGCGGTCGGCGGCGGAAGCGGAACAGGAGACGCGGGGGATGGGGAACGACATGGCGCCCGAGCAGACGCGGTCCGAGCAGACGCGGTCCGAGCAGACGCGGTCCGAGCAGACGAGGTCCGAGCCGACGCGGTCCGAGCCGATGCCGGAGGGACTGGTACTCCGGTCGACGGTGCCCGAGGCGGCGGCGTCCGAGGCGGCGGTGCCCGACGGGCCGGCGCCCCCCGCTGCCGACGCTCCGGTGCCCAAGGGGCGGATCACCATCCGTGAGGTCGCCGAGCGGGCCGGAGTGTCGACGGCCACCACCTCCCGCGCGCTCAGCGGCAACCACCCCGTGCCCGCGGCGACCCGGGCCCGCGTGCTGCGCGCCGCCCGCGAGCTCGACTACGTCGCCAACGCGCACGCCCGCGCCCTGGTCGGCGGCGGCCGCAAGATGGCCGCCGTCGTCGTCCGCCAGGTCACCAGCCCCTTCTACGCCCAGGTCGCCGAGGGGGTGGAGGCGGAGGCCGCCGACCGGGGCTGGCTGTGCGTGGTCGGCGCGACCGGGGGAGACCCGCAGCGGGAGATGGAGTTCGTGCGGCTCATGCGGGAGGAGGGGGCACGGCTGGTGATCCTGGTGGGCGGCGTCGTCGAGGACGACGCGTACCGTTCGCGCGTGGCCCAGTACGCGCAGGCCCTGGACTCCTCGGGGGCCCGGCTCGTGCTGTGCGGCCGGCCCGCCCCCGATCCCGAAATCCCCGCGCTGGTCGTCGAGTTCGACAACGAGGCGGGGGCGCGGGCGATCACCGGGTATCTGCTGTCGGCCGGGCACCGCCGGCTCGTCTTCCTCGGCGGGCTGCCCGGGAACACCGCGCTCGACGCCCGCGTCGCGGGGTACCGGGCGGCGCTGGCGGAGCACGGGCTGCCGCCCGAGGCCGCGCGGGTCGTGGACTGCGGCCTCGGGCGCCCCGCCGGGCTGCGGGCGATGACCGGACTGCTCAAGGAGACACGGGAGTTCACGGCCGTGTTCGCGGGGGACGACATGGTCGCCGCGGGGGCGCTCCGCGCGATCGCCGAGGCGGGGCTGAGGGTTCCCGACGACATCTCGGTGGTCGGGTACAACGACATCCCGCTGGCCGAGGACTTCGATCCGCCGCTCACCACGGTCCGTACGCCCGCGGAGGAGTTGGGGCGGGCGGCCGTGCGGATCGCTCTGCGGGACCCGGAGCGGGGGGTGGGGGGCCGGCATGTGCTGGGCACGCACATCGTCGTGCGGCGCAGTGTGGCTCCGCCGGCAGGGCCGTAGAAGCCGGCAGGGCCGTAGAACGTGTGCGGGTGAGGCGTGGCCGGTCACGTAGTTCCCCGCGCCCCCGTCGGGGCGCGCCGCACCGCTCTCTGTCCACGACTCACGGAGGAATCACGCCCGTATGACCGCGCAGCAGGTGCCACTCGCCGCTCACTCGGCGCTCCCCCCGGCCGACCACGTGCTCTCCCCCCTCACCGGCTGGACCCGCGCCCACTGGGAGGCGCTCGCCGACCGGCTGCTCGACGGGCTGCTGCCGTACGCGTCGCCGGGGCTGGCCCAGTACCGGCTGCCCGGTCGGGCCAGTCACTCGGGGCCGCTGTCCGACGGGCTGGAGGGGTTCGCGCGGTCCTTCCTGCTCGCCGCCTTCCGGATCGCCGGCTCGGCGGGGCGGGTCGGGCCCGCCCTGATCGAGCGGTACGCGGCCGGGCTCGCCGCCGGGACCGACCCGCACGGCGCCGAACGGTGGCCGGCGATCACGGACCGGTCGCAGCCCATGGTGGAGGCCGCGTCGATCGCGATCGCCCTGCACGAGACCCGCCCGTGGCTGTGGGACCACCTCGACGACGCCGTACGCGGGCGGATCGCCGACTGGCTGGGCGGATTCGTCGGAGCCGACGTCAACGACTCCAACTGGCGGCTCTTCCAGGTGATCACCGAGGAGTTCCTCGCCTCGGTCGGCGCCCCGCACAGCCGCGCCGAGATCGACGCGGGGCTCGCCCGGCTGGAGGACTGGTACCGGGGCGGCGGCTGGTACACCGACGGCGACGGACGGAAGTTCGACTACTACAACGGCTGGGCACTGCACCTGTATCCGGTGCTGTGGGCGCGGATCGCGGGTCCGCGCGCGGACCCGGCGGCGGTGGCCCGGCATCGCGGGCGGCTGCGTGAGTTCCTCGGAGCCCACCAGCACTTCTTCGGCGCCGACGGGGCACCGGTGCACCAGGGCCGCTCGCTCACCTACCGCTTCGCGACCGCCGCCCCGCTGTGGGCGGGAGCCCTCGCCGACGCCACGCCCCTGCCGCCCGGCCGCACCCGCAGGCTCGCCTCCGGCGCCCTGAAGCACTTCGCGGAACGGGGCGTGCCCGACGAGCGGGGCCTGCTCACGCTCGGCTGGTACCGGCCCTTCCTCCCCGTCACCCAACGCTACTCGGGCCCCGCCTCCCCGTACTGGGCGAGCAAGGCGTTCCTCGGTCTCCTCCTGCCCGAGAGCCACCCCGTGTGGAGCGCGCCCGAGGAACCCGCGCCCGTCGACACGGCCGACACCACGCTCGCCCTGCCCGGCCCCGGCTGGCTGTTGCACACCACCGCCGCCGACGGGCTCGTACGGCTCGTCAACCACGGCAGCGACCGGCTGCCGCCCCCGCCCGCGACCGCCGACGACAGCCCGCACTACGCCCGGCTCGCCTACTCCAGCGCCACGGCACCGCAGACCCCGGCCACCCCGCGGACCGGCCCCGACAACCATCTCGCCCTGCTCGCACCCGACGGCACGCCCTCCCCACGCGGCCGTATCCACCCCCTGGGCGCCGAAGGCCGGCGCGCCGCTTCCCGGTACGGCCACGGCATCGAGACGGTCAGCGTGGTGCACGGCCCCTGGGAGATCAGGGTGCACCGAGTCGACGCCCCGGCCGGCGCACCCGTACGGGAAGGGGGCTGGGCCGTGGCCGAGGACGGCGGGCCGCCCGCGGGGGAGTCGGGGCCGGGCTGGGCGCTGGCCCGCCGCGCGGACGGCCTGACCAGCGCGATCGTGGGCCTGTACGGCTGGGGCGACCGGCCCGGAGCCGTGGTGCGAGCCGTCGGTGCGAACGCGTACGGGCACCACTCGGCGACACCCGTACTGGAAGGGCCCGGCGGGAGCGGGCCGGTCCTGGTCACCCTCGTCATGCTCAGCGGCGACCCGCGCACCCCGCACACCGGGGCGAGGGCGACGGTCGATGCCCACGGAGACGTGGACCTCCGCTTCCCGGACGGCACCCGGGAGCGGATCCGCCGCGACGAACTTCCGTACGGGACACAGGCGCTGCCACTTCCTCGGGGACAGCAACCGACGTGACCCGCTGATCGGGCCGCAGGCTCCGCGCGGCGGGTTCCTCGGCCCGGAGGAAGGCGCTCGACGGTCCGCGGACGGACCGTCGGGCCCTTTCGCTCAGCGGTCCGCCAGCGTCATCGCCCGGTCCAGCGCCTGGAGGAAACCGTTGACCGTGACCCGGTCGCGGACCGCCAGGCGCAGCCACTCCTCGTCCAGCCCCGGGAAGGTGTCGCCCCGCCGGACGGCGTAGCCGAGGCTGCGCAGATGCCGTCGTACGGCGGTCGCGCGGGGCAGCCGCATCAGCACGAACGGGCCCTCGGCGGGCTCGGCCACGACCAGCCCGTCGGGGGCGAACTCCCGGAGCCCGGCGACCAGATGGTCCCGGTCGGCGGCGATCCGGCAGGCCGCGTCGGCGGCCTCCGCGAGCGCCCGGTCCGACATACACGCCTCGGCCGCCGCGAGGGCGGGCGTCGACACCGGCCACAGGGGCTGCGCCCGCTCCAGCTCGGTGATCGTCCCGGGGGCGGCGAGGACGTACCCGATCCGCAGGCCCGCCAGGCCCCAGGTCTTGGTGAGGCTGCGCAGGACGACGAGGCCGGGCACGTCCGTCCGCCCGGCCAGCGCCTCACGCTCCCCGGGCACCGCGTCCATGAACGCCTCGTCGACCACCAGTGTCCGCCCCGGCCGGGCCAGTCGGGCGACGGAGGCCGCCGGGTGCAGCACCGACGTCGGGTTGGTCGGATTGCCGATGACGACCAGGTCCGCGTCCTCGGGCACGGCCGCCGGGTCCAGCCGGAAGCCGTCCGACGCCCGCAGCAGCACCCGGTCCACCGCGTGCCCGGCGTCCCGCAGTGCGGCCTCGGGTTCCGTGAACTGCGGGTGCACGACCACGGGCCGACGGACCTTCAGGGCGCGGGCGAACAGCACGAACGCCTCGGCGGCACCCGCCGTGAGCAGCACCCGGTCCGCGGGCAGCCCGTGCCGGGCCGCCACCGCCTCCCGTGCGGTCCGCCCGTCGGGGTAGGCGGCCAGCCCGGTCAGCGACCCGGCTATCCGCTCCCGCAGCCAGTCGGGCGGGGTGCCGGCCCGGACGTTCACGGCGAGATCGACGAGTCGCGCCCCGTCGTCGCGCACCTCGGCGTCACCGTGATGCCGGAGGTCGTGCCCCGGGTGCCGGGGGGCGTGGCCGTTCTCGGTGCCGGATTCAGTGTGCATGGGAGTTCGCGTGTCCCCGGTGGTGATGATCATGGCCGTGGTGCCCGCCCTCGTCCGGCTGGACGCGAGGCTGCCGAGGCAGTCCCGTGATGCTCCCGGCGCCGGACGGGACGGCGTCGACGGAGGGTTCGCGGGATGCGCGGTTCATGTGTGAGTCGCCCTCCAGCGCCTCCCGGTACCGCTGCACGACCAGGTCGAGCAGCTCCGGCTCCGGTCCGATGACATCGGCCGACCGTACCCCGATCTCCGGACGGGCGGCAGCCCAGCCCTCGGTCTGCTGCCGCACGCGTTCCGCCGGTCCGCCCGCGAGCGGGAAGTACGGCAGCACCACGACGCGCCGCGCGCCAAGCCTCACGCACCGGTCGAGACCGCTCGGCACGTCCGGCGCCGCCAGCGACCCGAACGCCGTCTCGACGCCCGCGTAGCCGCGCCCCTCCCACAGCAGCCGGGCGGCCCTGTGCACCTCGGCGTTGGCCCCGGCGTCGGTGGACCCGTGCCCCACGAGCAGCACGGTCACCTCGGCACGGTCGCCCGGCATCCGGGGCGCGGGCGACCCCAGCGCCTCCTCGGCCCGCCGCTCCAGGAGGTTCAGCAGCGTCGGGTGCGGGCCCGGTGGCCGGCCGCAGGTGTATCCGATCCCCGGGTGCCGCTCCTGGGCGAGGGCCAGCGCCGCCGTCAGGTCCCTCCCGGCCCGCCCGGTGGGCTCCGACGTCAGCGGGATCACGACGAACCGCCGTACCCCCCGCTCCACCAGCTCGTCCACGGCTCCGCCCAGCGACGACCCGGACGGCTCGACGAGGCCGCCCCCGACGGGCAGCCCCGGGTGACGGCGCATCACCTCGCGCAGTAAGCCGCGCAACGCCTCGGCCCCGGCATCGTCCCGGGTGCCATGACCGGCGGCGATGAGCAGGGCGGGCGGCGGGGTGGTCACGATGTCTCCTCGGATGCGGATGCGGATGCGGATGCGGATGCGGATGCGGATGCGGATGCGGATGCGGCGGACGTGTGCGGGGTGCGGGTCGAGCGGTGAGTCAGGTGTGGGGGCCGGGGCGGCGGCGGTCACCGTCGTCGTACCCCTGCGGGCCCCGGTCACGGCCGCCGTCACGATGATCATCATGCCGACCGGTGGCGGGACCCGCGCAACCAGGGTCCACCGGAGCGCCCGTCCCGTCCGGCGGCGAGGTGTCCGCCGGCGAGGCGCCCCGCCCCGCACCGGCCGACGCGACGGCACACGTCACCCCGGCCGGCCGTCCGTCCGCCGGGGCCGACTTCCGCTTGGGCACGAGGAGTTCGCCCCCGGCGACGAGCGCGGCGGCCTCCGCGACGGACGGGGTGCCCACGGCGGAGAGGGGCACGTCGGAGGGATGGGGCACCGGCACCGCGGCCAACTCCCGCGCCGAGTAGGTCACCAGGGGAACACCGAGACGTACGGCGGCCTGGACGACGCCGGGTTCGTCCGCCTTGGTGTCCACGGTGGCGAGCGCGGCGACCGATCCGGACGGAAGACCAGCCTCCCGCAGGGCCCCTTCGATCAGCCCGACGACCTCCGCCACCGGCACGCCCCTGGAGGCGCCCACCCCCACGACGACGGAGCCACGCGCCCGGTCAGCCACGGCCGCGCCCCGCGGGGAACACGAGGGGACCCCACCGCGCGGACCCCACCGGCCACGGCCCGCCCGCGACCGTGGCCCGCCCGCCCCGCTCCTCACTCGTTCGGGGCGCCGCGGCCAGGAGACCCCGCTCATCCGGTAGCAAGGACGCATGGCGGTCTTCGTGGCACTCGGCGCGTTCGTGATGACGCTGGTCGGCGGCTGGACGGCACAACGGGTGACGGACCGCCGTCACCTGGTGCTGGGCCTGGCCGGCGGCCTGATGCTGGGCGTGGTCGGCCTCGACCTGCTCCCCGAGGCGCTGGAGGCCGCCGGTGACGAGGTCTTCGGCGTACCGGCCGCGCTGCTGCTGTTCGTCGCCGGTTTCCTCCTGGCCCACCTCGTGGAGCGCCTGCTGGCCGCCCGCCAGGCCGCGCACGGGGCGGGGGAGCACAACGGCCGTACGCCCCAGGTGGGTCTGACGGCCGCGGCCGCGATGGTCGGGCACAGCGCCATGGACGGCGTCGCGATCGGCGCGGCCTTCCAGATCGGCGAGGGCATGGGCGTCGCGGTCGCGCTCGCGGTGATCGCCCACGACTTCGCGGACGGCTTCAACACCTACACACTCACGAGCCTGTACGGCAACGCCCGCCGCCGGGCGCTCGCGATGCTGTACGCCGACGCGGCCGCCCCGGTGGTGGGGGCCGCCTCCACCCTGCTGTTCACGATCCCGGAGGGCCCTCTCGGCTGCTACCTCGGCTTCTTCGGCGGCGCGCTGCTCTACCTCGCCGCGGCCGAGATCCTGCCCGAGGCCCACCACGCGCACCCGGCCCGCTCCACCCTGATGTGCACGATCGCGGGCGCGGCCTTCATCTGGCTGGTGGTGGGCGTGGCGGAGTGAGCGGCAGGACGCGAAGCCGTGCGCGGCGCCGGCCGGGCGACGGCTCATGACGTCCGGCATCTCTCCACGAACCGTCTGGCGACACCGGGCTCGGCCGCCCAGTGCGTGTGCAGATAGCTCGCGTGCACCCCGCGCCGGACGAACCCCTCGACCCGCGGCCCGGGAGTCCGTACCCCCCAGGCGGGCGCCGGCCCGGCCCCCGGTTCGACGACCGTCCGGTGGAACTCGTGGGCCCGCATCCGGGTCCCGGCGGGCGCGAGCACACTGTCGCCGACGGCCACGGCGTCCCGGTAGCCGAGCGTCAGCCGCTCGTCCATCCGGGCCGTCGCGTCGAGCACCCCGCACATGGGCCGCCCGTCCAGCTCCCGGCACAGATAGAGCAGGCCGGCGCACTCGGCGGCCACCGGAGCCCCGCCGAACGCCAGCTCGGCGACCGCCTTGCGCAGCGGCTCGTTGGCGGACAGCTCGGCGGCGTACATCTCGGGGAACCCGCCCCCGATCACCAACCCCCGTGTCCCTTCGGGGAGTTGCTCGTCGCGCAGCGGATCGAAGACGACGACCTCGGCACCGGCGGCGGTCAGCAGTTCGGCGTGCTCGGCATAGGAGAACGTGAACGCGGGCCCGCCGGCCACGGCGACCACCTGCCGTCCGCCCACGGGGTCGACGACGGGCGCCTCCCACGCCGGATCCGACAACGGCCCCGCGCTCCGGGCGAGCGCGACCAGCGCCCGCAGATCGCACCCCGCCCGTACCTGCGCGGCCATCGCCGCGACCGCCTCCACCGCCGCGGCCTGCCGCTCGGCGACCGGCACCAGCCCCAGATGCCGGGACGGCGTGTCCACCTGAGGAGCCCGCCGCAGAACCCCCAGCACGGGCACACCGGTCGACTCCAGGGCGTCCCGCAGCAACTCCTCGTGCCGGTCGGAGGCGACCTTGTTGAGGATCACGCCCCCGATCCGCACCCCGGGGTCCCAGGAGGCGAACCCGTGCACCAGCGCCGCCACCGACCGCGACTGCGAGGAGGCGTCCACGACCAGCACCACCGGCGCCCGCAGCAGCTTCGCCACATGCGCGGTGGACGCCAGCTCCCCCTGCCCCGAGGCCCCGTCGTACATCCCCATCACGCCCTCGACGACGGCGATGTCGCACCCGCGCGCCCCGTGCGCGAACAGCGGCGCGACCAGGTCCGGTCCGCACAGGTACGCGTCGAGGTTCCGGCCCACCCGCCCGCTCGCGAGCGCGTGGTAGCCGGGATCGATGTAGTCCGGCCCCACCTTGTGCGGGGACACGGCGAGCCCCCGCTCGGTGAGCGCGGCCATCAGCCCCGTGGCCACGGTGGTCTTGCCGCTGCGTGAAGAGGGCGCGGCGATCACCAGCCGGGGGACGGAGGCCACTGAGGAGTGAGACGTCACGATGTCACCACTCGATGCCCCGCTGGCCCTTCTGGCCCGCGTCCATGGGGTGCTTGACCTTCGACATGTCGGTCACGAGGTCCGCGAAGTCCACGAGCTTCTCGGGCGCGTTCCGACCGGTGATCACCACATGCTGGGTCCCGGGCCGGTTGCGCAGCACGTCGACGACCTCGTCGGTGTCGATCCACCCCCAGTGCAGCGGGTACGCGAACTCGTCCAGCACGTAGAGCTTGTACGTCTCGGCCGCCAGGTCCCGCTTGACCTGCTCCCAGCCCTCGCGGGCCTTGTCCTCGTTGTCCATCTGACCGTCACGCTGCACCCACGACCAGCCCTCGCCCATCTTGTGCCAGTCGACGGACCCGCCCTCGCCGGACGCCCCGAGCACCCGCAGCGCGTTCTCCTCGCCGACCTTCCACTTCGCCGACTTGACGAACTGGAACACCCCGATCGGCCACCCCTGGTTCCAGGCGCGCAGCGCGAGCCCGAACGCGGCGGTGGACTTGCCCTTGCCTATCCCCGTGTGCACGAACACCAGCGGACGGTTGCGGCGCTGACGTGTCGTCAGTCCGTCGTCCGGTACGACACTCGGCTGTCCCTGCGGCATCTACGCGGCCCTCCTGGAAGTCTTCTGCGTGCCCTGCACATCCCTGACCAGCCCGGCGATCGAGTCCGCCCGCAACTCGTCCAACGTCACCGCCGTACCGCCGAGTTCACCCGCGAGCCGCCCGGCGAGTCCCAGCCGGACATGGCCCGACTCGCAGTCGACGACCACGGACGCGGTCCCCTCGGCCGCGAACAGCCGTGCCGCCCGCTCCGCGAGCGCGACGGGCTCCGGCCCGCCGGTCGCCCGGCCGTCGGTCACCACCACGACCAGCGGGCGGCGCACCGGGTCCCGCAGCCGCTCCACCCGCAGGACGTCGTGCGCCTTCAGCAGCCCGGCGGCGAGCGGCGTCCGCCCGCCCGTCGGCAGCGACTCCAGCCGGGTCGCCGCCGCGTCCACGGACGAGGTCGGCGGCAGGGCCACCTCGGCCGCCGACCCCCGGAAGGTCACCAGACCCACCTTGTCCCGCCGCTGATAGGCGTCGAGGAGCAGCGACAGCACCGCGCCCTTCACGGCACTCATCCGCTGCCGCGCCGCCATCGACCCGGAGGCGTCCACCACGAACAGCACGAGATTGCCCTCACGCCCCTCCCGGGTCGCCTGCCGCAGATCGTCCCGGCGGACCACCAGCCCCGGCCCGGACCGGCCCCGCGTCCGCTGGTGTGGCGCGGCCGCCTGCACGGTCGCCGTCAGATGCAGCTTGGTCAGCGTGCCGCGCGGCCGGCGCGCCCCAGTGGTGCGCCCGTGCTCGGTCCGCGCCCGCGAACGCCGCCCGGCGGCACCCTCCCCGAGCCCCGGCACGCTCAGCACCTTCGTACGAAAGGGCTCGGCGGCCCGTACGGCCGACTGCTCCCCGGCGGCCGGCGCCTGCGCCGGCACGCCCTCCCCGTTCTCGGGTCGCGCTCCGCCGTCGCCGCCCTGCGGCCCGTCGGGCTCGGAGGAGGGCGGCTGCCCGCCGCCACCGGGCCCGTCGGGACCGGGATCGGGATCCTCGTCCTGAGGGTTGTGCGGGTCCTGCGGGTCTTCCGGGTCCCGCGGGGGCTCCGCGAACTCCTCCAGGGTCTCGTCGAGCTTGTCCTCGTCGAGCCCCGGCGCGTCGAACGGGTTCCGTCGCCGCCGGTGCGGCAGCGCCAGCAGCGCCGCCTGCCGCACGTCCTCCGCGAGCACCTCGGTCCGCCCGGCCCACGCGGCCAGCGCGGTCGCCGTGCGGGCCATCACGATGTCGGCCCGCATCCCGTCCACCTCGAAGGCCGCGCAGGTCGCCGCGATCTGCCGCAGCACCCCGTCGCCCAGCACCACGGACGGCAGCAACTCCCGTGCGGCGACGACCCGTTGCCGTACGTCGGCCTCCTCGTCCGCCCAACGGGCCGTGAAGCCCGCCGGGTCGTCGTCGTAGGCGAGCCGCCGCCGGACGACCTCCACCCGCTGGTCCGGCTCCCGCGAGGCCGCGACCTCCACGGTCAGCCCGAACCGGTCGAGCAACTGCGGCCGCAGCTCGCCCTCCTCGGGGTTCATCGTCCCCACCAGCAGGAACCGCGCGGCATGACGTACGGAGACGCCCTCGCGCTCCACGTACGAGGCGCCCATCGCCGCCGCGTCGAGCAGCAGGTCGACCAGGTGGTCGTGGAGCAGGTTGACCTCGTCGACGTAGAGGATCCCCCGGTGCGCGTCGGCGAGGAGCCCCGGCTCGAAGGCCTTCACGCCCTCCGACAGCGCCCGTTCGATGTCGAGGGCGCCGACGAGCCGGTCCTCGGAGGCGCCGACGGGCAGCTCGACCATACGCGCCGGCCGCGTCTCGAACGCCGGTTCGTGCGGCCCGTCCGGGCACGCGGGGTCCGGCTTCGCGGGATCGCAACTGAACCGGCACCCGGCGACGACCTCCACCTCCGGCAGCAGCGCCGCGAGCGCCCGCACGGCGGTGCTCTTGGCGGTGCCCTTCTCGCCGCGCACCAGCACACCGCCGACCGCCGGCGACACCGCGTTCAGCAGCAGCGCGAGGCGCAGGTCGTCCTGGCCGACGACGGCCGTGAACGGAAACGGAACACTCACTTTGCGTCGCCCTCCAAGTCACCCTCCGGCCGCGGGCGGTTGACCCCCGGCCGGTCGTTCAACAGCGAGCCCGTGCCCGTCATGCGGACGCTCCCGGCGCTCCGGGAGCCCCCGGCGGCACGAACGGCAGATCCTTCGGCGCGCCCGACTCGATGAGCCGCCACAGCGCGTCCGTGTCCGCGTGTTCCTCGATCAGGTCGCCGAGCCGGTCCAGCTGCTCCTCGCGCAGCGCGGCGAAGGACGTGTCGGCGGCCGGTACGAAACGGCGCCCGGAGGCTGCCGCCACCTCCCGCAGAAAGGCCCGCCGGAACCCGTCCGACTCCAGCGACCCGTGCCAGTGCGTGCCCCAGACCTGTCCGACCCGGCACCCGTCCAGGAAAGGCTCCCCGCCCAGTACCTCGGCGACCCCGTGGTGGATCTCGTACCCCTCGACCCGCTCCCCGAGAGCCTCCCCGACCGGCCGCGTGAGCGTCTTCTCCCGGGCGAACCGTACGCGGACGGGCAGGAGGCCGAGCCCGTCGACGTGCCCCCGCCGGCTCTCGACGTCGTCCTCGATGTGCTCCCCGAGCACCTGGAACCCGCCGCAGACGCCGAGCACCGGCCGCCCCTCGGCGGCCCGCCGCGCGAGGGCGCCGGCGAGGCCCCGCTCCCGCAGCCACTCCAGCGCCCGCACCGTCCCCCGGGTCCCCGGCACGACGACGAGGTCGGCGTCGGCCAGTTCCTCGGCCCGGTCCACGAACCGCACGACGACACCGGGTTCGGCGGCGAGGGCGTCCACGTCGGTGAAGTTGGACATCAGCGGCACCGCGCACACGGCGACCCGCAGGACGTCCTCCCCGACGGGCGGTGCCACGTTCGACTCGCGGACCGTCCCGCGCAGCGAGACGCGCAGCCCGTCCTCCTCGTCGATCCCGAGCCCGTGCCGGAACGGCAGCACTCCGTACGTCCGCCGGCCGGTGAGCCCGTGCAGCATGTCGAGCCCCGGCTCCAGCAGGGAGACGTCGCCCCGGAACTTGTTGACGAGAAACCCGGCGACGAGTGCCTGGTCCTCGGGCGAGAGCAGCGCCACGGTCCCGAAGAAGGACGCGAAGACCCCACCGCGGTCGATGTCGCCGACGACGAGCACGGGGAGCCCGGCGTTCCGGGCGATCCCCATGTTGACGATGTCGGTCCGCCGGAGATTGATCTCGGCGGGGGAACCGGCCCCCTCACAGATCACCGCGTCATACGTGCCCCGCAACTCGGCGAGACAGTCCAGCACGGTCCCGAGCAGCCGCTGTTGCCGCCCGCCGTGGTACCCGCGCGCACTCATCTCCCCCACGGGCTTGCCGAGCAGCACCACCTGACTGCTGCTTTCACCACCGGGCTTCAGCAGGACGGGGTTCATGAGCGCGGTCGGCTCCACCCGGCAGGCCTGGGCCTGCATGGCCTGGGCCCGTCCGATCTCGGCGCCCTCCTTCGTCACGAAGGAGTTGAGCGACATGTTCTGCGCCTTGAAGGGCGCGACCTTCACCCCCTGCCGCACGAGCCACCGGCAGATCCCGGCGGTCACCACGCTCTTCCCGGCATCGGAGGTGGTTCCGGCGACCAGCAACCCGCCACTCATCCCTGACTCCTCGACCGCCGTGCCGGCCGCCCCGCGACCCGCCCCCGCACCATCGCCGCACCCGCGCTGACACCGAGGGCGAGCCAACTCACCCTGCGGGACAGCCGGACGGCCCGTTCGATGTCCCCGACGCCGACGGCCCGTCCCTCCCCATTGAGCACGGGCCGGTGCTCGACCCGCCCCCCGTACGACAACGTGCCCCCCAACCGCACTCCGAGCGCCCCCGCGAACGACGCCTCCACGGGCCCCGCGTTGGGACTCGGATGCCTGCCCGCGTCCGCCCGCCAGGCCCGCACCGCCCCCCGGGGATCCCCGCCGGCGGCGGTGGCCAGCAGGGCGGTCAGCCGGGCCCCCGGCCACCCCGCCACGTCGTCCAGCCGCGCGGAGGCCCACCCGTAGCGCCGGTACCGCCGCGACCGATGCCCGACCATGGCGTCCAAGGTGTTGACGGCCCGGAACCCCACGAGTCCGGGCACTCCGCCGACGGCCCCCCACACGAGCGCCCCCACCACCGCGTCGGACGTGTTCTCGGCGACGGACTCCACGACCGCCCGCGCGATCCCGTCCGGGTCGAGCGCCTGCGGATCCCGTCCGCACAGATGGGGCAACCGGCCCCGCGCGCCCTCGACATCGCCCGCGTCGAGGAACCGCGCGATCGTTCGCGCCTCCCGTCCGAGCGAGGTCCCCCCGACGACGGCCCAGGTGGCGGCGGCGGTCAGTCCGACGGACGCGATCCGTGACGGCCGTACGGCGGCCGAGGCGGCGGCCCCCAGAGCGACGGCGCCGCCGGCGCACACCGCGGTGTGCAGCGCGCCCCATCCCCGGTGGTCCCGCCACAGCACCCGCTCCGCCGCACCGGCGGCCCGCCCGAACGCGGCGACCGGATGCCCCCGGCGCGGATCGCCGAACAGCAGATCGCCGAGGAGCCCGACGGCGGCACCGTACGCGAAGACGCGATCGGCACGCACCGGTTCAGCCGATCACGGGGTCGGGCAGGGTCCGGACGCTGGGCCCCGAAGGGAAGCCGCACAGGGCGCACATGGCGATAGGTCCTCACTCAGGGTGTCCACGCCCTGGTTCGACGAGACCGACGGCGAGAGTTCCTGGCTCCCGGGGAGACGCTTCGAGATGCTTCCCCGGTGACAGTGGCGGGACCGCGCCGGACTCGCACCGGCTTCCTCTTCAACCGTCGTACATGGCCCCGGCAGTCCACCACGCCCCCGGAAGACCCGTCAACTTGCTGTTGACCTGCGGCGCAACGGTGTGCTCAGCCCCACATCGCCGAAATCCCGTCAGACGCCCGAATCGGCTCTTTCCGCGCTCCCGCCGGACGGCCCGGCCGGGCACACCCCGAGGAACGGCGGTACGACGTCCGAGCCGCATCCGGAACTCTGTGTACATCTTCCGCCACACGGCGTGGTGTGCTTTTCTGGCTGGACTTGTTGGACCCGGAACGGGCGCCTCGCGACGGGTCGCCCGGGGGACGGGAGGTGCGCACGTGGAAGATCGGCCGAGCGGGACGGTCTCGTCGGGCACGAGGTACGGGAGCGCGCGCGGAACGTGGGTGGCGGAGGCCGCGCCCTGGGCACTCTTCTGTTCGGTCATGGGGGTGCTGGCCGTCGGCGCGGGCGCGCTGGCGGCGCTCCTCGTCCCGGCGGGTGAGGTGCGCGGTCCGGTCTGGACGCTGGTGACGGTTCTCGTCGCCGCCGGCGCGGGCCTGTGGTCGGGTCTCACCCCGGGCACGGGGCGGCTCCGGGGCCTGAACCGTGCTCCGGTCGTGCCCCCGCCCCGCGGGCCGGAGCGTCGCTGACGCCGGCCCGGGACGCGGGCGACCCCCGAGGGCGCGGTACGCCGTCGGGGGTCGCCGGTCGAGCTGTCGAGAGACCGGGGAGGTCCGGTCTCAGGTCATGATCATGTCCGGTCTCAGGTCATGATCAGGGAGATTCCGTACGCCACTGCCCCCGCGCACAGCGCGAAGCACACGTACGCTCCCGTGGTCGCCGCCGCCACCGAGTCGCCCCGGGTCGACGCCTCCTCCCGCTTGGAGAGGCCGACGATGCCGAGGGTGAACAGGCCGACGAGGGCCACGGTGACCACGAGGCTGACTCCGAAGACGGAGCCGAGAGCTGCCCAGTCGATGTGCATGGTGGTGATCTTCCTCAGGGAGTCGTGGGGCTCAGACGGCGTGCGTCGGCGCGGACGTGCTCGCCGGTGCCGTGGTCTCGGCGGCGGGGGCCGGGATGGTCGCCGTGAGGTCCTCGGCCACGGTGCCGACCGGCGGCGGGGTCACGGCGGCGATCGCCGTCGTCACCACCCCGGGCGGCTCCTCGGTGTCGTTCACGTTGGTGTGGTCGACCACCTCGCGGCGGGAGACCAGCCAGATCGCGGCGCTGGAGGCGACGAGGAAGACCGCGACGACGGCCGTGCCCCAGGTGCCGAAGGACGTCACCCACTCGGCCAGCGCGGCGACCAGCGCGGCGGCCGGCAGGGTCAGGCCCCAGGCGACGAACATCCGGGTCGCGGTGGACCAGCGGACCACCCCGCCCTTGCGGCCGAGGCCCGCGCCCATCACCGCACCGGAGACCGAGTGCGTGGTGGAGAGCGAGAAGCCGAGGTGCGAGGAGGCCAGGATGACCGTGGCCGCGCTGGTCTGGGCGGCGAAGCCCTGCTGCGGCTGGAGGTCGGTCAGGCCCTTGCCCATCGTGCGGATGATGCGCCAGCCGCCCAGGTAGGTGCCGAGCGCGATGGCCGTACCGGCGGAGACGATGACCCACACCGGCGGGTCCGAGTCGGGCGCCAGGGTGCCGCCGGCCACCAGGGCCAGCGTGATGATGCCCATCGTCTTCTGGGCGTCGTTCGTGCCGTGGGCCAGCGAGACCAGGCCGGCGGAGGCGATCTGGCCGGCGCGGTAACCCTTGCCGGAGGCCTTCTCGTTGGTGTGCGCGCCGAGCTTGTACGTCAGCCGGGTGGCGAGCATCGCCGCGAGACCGGCGACCAGCGGGGCGGCGACGGCCGGGATCAGCACCTTGGTGACGAGCACGTCCCCGTGCACCGCGCCCACGCCGACCGAGGCGATGGTGGCGCCGATGAGGCCGCCCATCAGGGCGTGCGAGGAGCTGGAGGGGAGTCCGACCAGCCAGGTCAACAGGTTCCAGAGGATGGCGCCGACGAGCGCCGCGAAGATGACCTCTGGCTGTATGCCGGACTCGTCGACGAGCCCCTTGGAGATGGTGTTGGCGACCTCGATGGAAAGGAACGCGCCGACAAGGTTGAGCACGGCGGACATGGCCACCGCGACCTTGGGCTTCATGGCGCCTGTCGAGATGGTGGTGGCCATCGCGTTGGCGGTGTCGTGGAAACCGTTCGTAAAATCGAACGCAAGCGCGGTGACGACCACGATCGCGAGGATCAGCGAGAAGTTTTCCATTTACCTGAGCTTCTTTCGGACGTCAGTGGCATGAGGACCGTAGGCAACCTGGATGAACGGAAGGTGAACTGGGGCGGGCGTGTGGGTGTAGTGAATGAGGTGCCGCCCTTCCGCTTGTGCGCGTGCGGCGGGGCCCGGCCCGACGGGACGGCGGCCCGACGTTCGAACGCAGGCGGAATACCGTGGTCCGGCCGCCTCTCGTCCCGCCTCCCGCGCCCCGCCTCCGGCCGCCCGTCCGTCCTTTGTGTGAGGTGCCTGGCAGGATCACGGCATGGCTGAGCAGCGGCGCGACGTCCGGGACGAGCGAGGCGTGGACGAGGTGGGCGGGCATCCGCGGGATGTGCGGGACGGAGGGCGGCGCGGTGTGCCGGACGAGGTGGCGCGCGCGTGGGGCGGACTCGTCGCCACCGCCCGGCGGACCGTGGCCGACGGTCTGGTCGTCGGCACCTCCGGCAACGTGTCCGTGCGCGTGGGGGACACCGTCCTGGTCACACCGACGGGAGTGCCGTACGACCGCCTGACCCCGGACGACGTCACGGGCGTCGACCTCTCCGGCCGGCAGGTCCTCGGCACGCTCCGCCCGACCAGCGAACTCCCCATGCACCTGGCGATCCACACCACGACCGACGCCCGTGCCGTCGTCCACACCCACGCCGTGCACGCGACGGCCGTCTCCACCCTCGTGGACGAGCTGCCGCTGATCCACTACATGTCCGCCGCCCTCGGCGGACCCGTCCGGGTCGCCCCCTACGCGACCTACGGCACCCCGGAGTTGGCCGAGAACATGCTCCGGGCCCTGACGGGCCGCACGGCCTGCCTGCTCCAGAACCACGGCACGATCACCTGCGGCGGCACCCTCGACGAGGCCTACGACCGCACGGCCCAGCTGGAATGGATGTGCCAGGTCTGGCTGAAGGCCTCCACCGTCCCGCACCTCACCCCGCACCTGCTCACCCGCGAACAGCTGAACGAGACGGGCGAGCGCCTCAGGGGATACGGCCAGCCGGGCTAGCCTCCGGACCGACGGCGGCGAGCCTCCGGGGCACCCTCAGGATGCGTACACCCGCCACTCGGCCGGGCGCCCGCACACCGCGACACGCACATGGTCACCCCCCGACGCACGCCCACTGGCCCCCGGCACGGTCCGCCGGGACACTGGAGCCGTGCGTGGAGTGAGAGCGGCAGCTTCGGCCCTCGGGGTCGCGTTCGCCGTCGGCGCGGCCAGTGTCGCCGCGGGCCGGCTGGCCAGTGACGTCGCGCTGAAGGCGCCGCCGGGCGAACCGCTGCCCACGGAACCCCGGCTGACCGTGCACGCCACCGCGGCCGGCCGCATCGCGCTGACCCGGGCCTTCGCCTCCCAGCGCCCCGGCACCTACGGCCTCACCGGCAACGGCTCCCACGCGGTCGTCGGCGGCGTGCTGAACGGCGCCCCGCACGCCCCCGACGCGGTCGTCCGCCGCCTGGAGCGTGTCAGCCAGGGCACCTTGGAGCCCGGCGACAAGGTGTGGCTCACCCCGGACCTCCACATCGGCGACCCGCGCACCGCGCTCGGCCTCGACCACGACGACGTCGAGATCCCCGGCGAACTCGGCACCCTGCCCGCCTGGTTCGTGCCCGCCGCCCGGGACACCTGGGTGATCGCCGTGCACGGTCTCGGCGCCACCCGCGCACACGCCCTGAACCTCATGGAGGCCCTGCACCGCCACCACTTCCCGGTCCTCGCCCCGGCCTACCGGGGCGACCCTGGCGCGCCCCGCTCCCCGGACGGCCTGAACCACCTCGGCGAGACCGAGTGGCGCGACGTGGACGCCGCCCTCAGGTACGCCGTGCGGTACGGCGCCGAGCGCGTCGTCCTGCTCGGCTGGTCCACCGGCGCCACCATGGCCCTGCACGCCGCCACCCGCTCCGCCCTGCGCGACCGCGTGGCCGGACTCGTGCTGGACTCACCGGTCCTCGACTGGGCCGCCACCCTGCGGGCCCTCGCCACCGCCCGCCGCACCCCCGGCCCCCTGCTGCCCCTCGCGGTCCGCGCCGCGCAGGGGCGCACCGGACTGCGTGCCGCGCCCGCCGACCACGAGACCGCCCCCTCCGGTCTCCGGGCCCCGACGCTGCTCCTTCACGGTCCCGACGACACCGTCGCCCCCTGGGGTCCCTCCCGGCGCCTCGCCGCCCTCCGCCCCGACCGGGTCACCCTGCGCACGGTCCGCCACGCCCCGCACGGCGCCATGTGGAACGCCGACCCGAAGGCCTACGAGGAAACCCTCCGCCGCTTCCTCACCCCCCTGGTGTAGGCGGCCGGGCTCGTCGAGGGCCCCGCGAAACCTGTCCGCAGCGAGAGGTGCGCCACATTCCGCTTAGCGCCGTGGTGACGCGATCCTCGTCGGTACCGACCCCTGGGGACCCCGTGCCTTGGCCACCCCTGTCGCCCGCTGTGACATTCCGTTTGGGTTTTCGGACCGTCAACCGGAAGACTGCCCCCGTGACGTCCCGTAACCCGCGCGACTCCAGGCTCCGCCTCGTCGGCCCGCGAACCCTGGCCGCCGCTCCCCGAGCAGCAGTGACCCAGCGCCGCCGACCGGCCCCCCGGCCCCCGGAGGGCACCCCGCCGCCCGTGGAACTCGCCCGCATGGCCCGCGCCGTTCTGGCGGACGCGGCCCGGGTCGCCCACTGGGCCGATGCCGCCCTGCGCCCCGGCCGCGAGGGCGCGAACCCCGACGGCAAGGGCACTCTCTCCGCCGCGACCGCCGAACGGGCCGCCGTCGAACTGGGCCTGACCCCGGATCAGGTCCGCCACGACTGGGACACGGCACGACTGGCCGGCCTCATCGAGGTGCACGGCGACAGCGCGCGCCCCGGCTGGCGGCTGCGTGCCTGGCACCGCGACGACAGCGCCGTCCTGCGCGGCTGGGTCGCGTTCTTCGACGCCTGGTCCATCGCCTACCCCGAGCCCGAGGACCGCGAGCCCGCGGCGGTCGCCGAGGTCGTCTCGGCCATGCCCCAGGTGCTCTCCTTCCTCCAGCTCTCCGCCGGGCCCGTCCCCGTCGAGCAGCTCCTCGACCTCCTGGAACAGCGGGTCACCGAACTGCGCACCGAGCGCTGCGAGGTCCCCTACGGTCCGCAGCCGGAGCCGAACCCCGAGCCCACCGAGGACACCCCCCTCGCCCCGCTCCTCGACTGGTCCCTGCGCGCCCTCGCCTCCGTCGGCGCCCTCACCTACGGCGACGCCCAGGCCACCCTCACCCCGCTCGGCAGCTGGGCGGTCTGGGTCAAGCTGGAGCAGATCTGCGTCGCCGCGCAGAGCCCCGCCGGCAACATCGAGGTCTCCGCCGAGGACATGCTCAGAGGCTGCGCGCAGCTCCGTCCGAACGCGGCCCGCGCCGAGTACCGCGCCTGGCTCGCCGCCCGCCCCGTGGGCGGCGCCGTCACCGAGCTGATCGCCGCCGCGCGCGGCGAGGACGCCCTCATCCGGGGCCTCGCCTTCGAGGCGCTGCGCGTCGTCGGCGCCCCCGCCGAGCCCGACGTCCGCACGGTCGCCGACGAGACCCCGCTGCGCCCCTACGCCCTGCTCTGGCTCGCCGAGCACGACGGCGCCGACCCCGAGGACGCCCATGAGGTCCTCACCCGCGAGGAGTCCACCTGGCTCTGGGTGGACACCGCCGCCGCCGTCGCCGACCACGGCGAGGCCCCGCTGCTCGTGCGGCATCTGGAGTCCGCGGTGCAGCCGACGGTCCCCGCGCTGCTGGCCGAGGTCCGCGCGGTCGGCCACCCCCGCACCGTCCAGGTCCTGGTCGCCCTCGCCGCCGCCCACCCCGACCCGGCCCTCGCCAAGGCCGTCCGCCGCGCCGCCTTCCAGGTGCACACCGGGGGCAGCTGACCGGGCGGGCGCGACGCGTCAGCCGCCCGTCTCGGGTGCGTAGGTGCCGAAGCTCCAGACATTGCCCTCGGCGTCCCGGGCCATGTAGTCCCGTGAGCCGTACTCCTGGTCCGTCGGGGGCGTCAGGATCTCCACGCCGTGCTCCACGGCCCGCCGGTGGTGGGCGTCCAGCTCGTCGGCGGACACGACGATGTACACCCCGGCGGGCCCCGCGCCCTTCATCGCGCCGTCGAAGACGCTGCCGCTGCCCTTGGAGCCGACCATCACCGCGCCGTTGCCCTGCGTCAGCTCGGCGTGCTGCACCACACCGTCCTCGCCCTCGTAGACCGACAGCTCGGTGAAGCCCAACGCCTCCGTGAGCTGTCTGATGGCGGCCTTGGCGTCCGCGTACAGCAGCGTCGGATAGACGCTCGGACGTCCGTCGCTCCTGCCCGTCATACCGATCACGACCTCTCCGTCGTCCGGAACACGCCCTGCGGCCCAGTTTCGCACCCACCACCGACAAGGCCCCGGCAGCCGGTGACCGAGACCACGTGATCCCTTGTCATACGGGCGATAAACCGCTTGCCGCCCCCAGTTAGAATCGGCCCATGGCCATTCTCCTCGCGCATTAGACGGCGGGAACGTCCTCAGCCGCCCGCCCGCCACCCCCGATCCGCCCTGGAGTCTGTCCGTGATCTCCGCCTCCGCCGTCGAGCTGCGCGCCGGTGCCCGCGTCCTCATCGAGTCCGCCACCTTCCGCATCGCCAAGGGCGACCGCATCGGCCTGGTCGGCCGCAACGGCGCCGGCAAGACCACCCTCACCAAGTGCCTGGCCGGTGAGGGCATCCCGGCCGGCGGCACCATCACCCGCTCCGGCGAGGTCGGCTACCTCCCGCAGGACCCCCGCACCGGCGACCTCGACGTCCTCGCCCGCGACCGCATCCTCTCCGCGCGCGGCCTCGACGTACTGATCCGCAAGATGCGCGACAACGAGCAGCGGATCGCAGGCGGCCAGGGCGCGACCCGGGAGAAGGCGCTGAAGCAGTACGAGCGCCAGGAGACGGAGTTCCTCACCAAGGGCGGGTACTCCGCCGAGGCCGAGGCCGCCACCATCGCCGCCGCGCTGAACCTGCCCGACCGGGTGCTCGGCCAGCCGCTGCACACCCTCTCCGGCGGTCAGCGCCGCCGTATCGAGCTGGCCCGGATCCTCTTCTCCGACGCCGACACCCTGCTCCTCGACGAGCCGACCAACCACCTCGACGCCGACTCGATCGTCTGGCTGCGGGACTACCTGAAGACCTACCGCGGCGGCTTCATCGTGATCTCCCACGACGTCGACCTGGTCGAGACGGTCGTCAACAAGGTGTTCTACCTGGACGCCAACCGCGCCGAGATCGACGTCTACAACATGGGCTGGAAGCTGTACCAGCAGCAGCGCGAGGCCGACGAGAAGCGCCGCAAGCGGGAGCGGCAGAACGCCGAGAAGAAGGCCGCCGCGCTGCACTCGCAGGCCGACAAGATGCGCGCCAAGGCCACCAAGACCGTCGCCGCGCAGAACATGGCCAAGCGCGCCGACCGGCTGCTCGCGGGCCTCGACGCGGTCCGGGTCTCCGACAAGGTCGCCAAGCTGCGCTTCCCGGAGCCCGCGCCCTGCGGCAAGACCCCCCTCATGGCCGAGGGCCTGTCGAAGTCGTACGGCTCGCTGGAGATCTTCACCGACGTCGACCTGGCCATCGACAAGGGCTCCCGGGTCGTCATCCTCGGCCTCAACGGCGCCGGCAAGACCACCCTCCTGCGCCTCCTCGGCGGTGTGGAGAAGCCCGACACCGGCGAGGTGATCGAGGGTCACGGCCTCAAGCTCGGCTACTACGCGCAGGAGCACGAGACCCTCGACCCGGAGCGCACGGTCCTGGAGAACATGCGCTCCGCCTCCCCGGACCTGGACCTGGTCGAGATCCGCAAGACGCTCGGCTCGTTCCTGTTCTCCGGCGACGACGTCGACAAGCCGGCCGGGGTCCTCTCCGGCGGTGAGAAGACCCGTCTCGCGCTCGCGACCCTGGTGGTGTCGTCCGCGAACGTCCTGCTCCTTGACGAGCCGACGAACAACCTCGACCCCGCCAGCCGCGAGGAGATCCTCGGCGCGCTGCGCACCTACAAGGGCGCGGTCGTCCTCGTCACCCACGACGAGGGCGCCGTCGAGGCGCTCCAGCCGGAGCGGATCATCCTGCTGCCGGACGGCGTCGAAGACCTGTGGGGCGCGGACTACGCGGATCTCGTCGCGCTCGCCTGAGCGATCGGCCGATCGAATGGGCCGACCGTCCGGGTTGATCAACTGCCTCTGGATCATTCGGCCCATCCGTGATCCATCATCTGTGTGAGATCTCCTCGTACCGAGGTGTGTCCTACATCGATTTCACGGCCGAGCCCTTCCGTGCGAGGGGCTCGGCCGTCGTGCGTCTCTGACCTGGCACTTCGCGGAACAACCCGTTCGGGTGTACGGACGACGCTGGGCGGAATCACAGCTTCCGCTCGTGGGTGTGCGCTCCCGTCGTCACAACCTTGTCCCACGGACCTTGCCGAATGGGTGGCCATCACGCCCCGGAGGGGTGATCATGAGGAGACCAGAGCGCACTTCCCATGAGGAGGACCGGGTGGCCGAGACTCTGAAGAAGGGCAGCCGGGTAACCGGCGCCGCGCGCGACAAGCTCGCGGCAGACCTGAAGAAGAAGTACGACTCCGGTGCGAGCATTCGGGCGCTGGCCGAGGAAACCGGTCGCTCGTATGGCTTCGTACACCGGATGCTCAGCGAATCGGGCGTCACGCTCCGAGGGCGTGGCGGCGCGACGCGGGGCAAGAAAGCCGCCTCGGCCTGACGTGCCGGGCGGCCCATCGGCTTCGATGGTGGCCACCCGGTCGGTCGGCTGATCGACCGGGTGGTTACTGTGCAGTCACTTAGCAATGCTTCATCGCTCTGCTGACCGCACTCATCGGAGGCGCCCCATGGCTTCGCTCGAACCGCTGCTCGACCAGGACGGCGTACGGCTCACCGTCGACGACGCCATCGCCACGGTGACGCTGACCAATCCGGCCAAGCGCAACGCGCAGAGCCCCGCTCTGTGGCGGGCGCTCACCGAGGCCGGACGGTCGGTGCCGGGCTCCGTCCGTGTGGTCGTGCTGCGTGCCGAGGGCAAATCGTTCTCCGCCGGTCTCGACCGGCAGATGTTCACGCCCGAAGGCATCGAGGGGGAGCCCTCCTTCGTCGATCTCGCGCGTCGTGACGACGCCGGGCTCGACTCGATCATCGCCGAGTTCCAGGAGGCGTTCACCTGGTGGCGGCGCAACGACATCGTGTCCATCGCCGCCGTGCAGGGACACGCCGTCGGTGCGGGCTTCCAGCTCGCCCTCGCCTGTGATCTGCGCGTCGTCGCCGACGACGTGCAGTTCGCCATGCTCGAAACCAGCCTCGGGCTCGTGCCCGACCTCACGGGGACGCATCCGCTGGTCGGCCTCGTCGGGTACGCCCGCGCGCTGGAGATCTGTCTCACCGGACGCTTCGTCACGGCGGAGGAGGCGCAGCGGATCGGGCTCGCGAACCTCGCGGTCCCCGGCGACCAGCTCGCCGACGCGGTACGGGACCTGGCCGCCGCGCTGGTGTCCGCGCCGCGGGACGCCGTGGTCGAGACGAAGGCGCTGCTGCGAGGAGCGGTGGGCCGGGACTACGACCAGCAGCGCGCGGCGGAGCGGGCGGCCCAGGCGCGGCGCCTGCGGGACCTCGCGGGGATCGCTCAGTAGCCGGCATGCCGGCCGCCGGCCGGCATTCGGCGCGGCGTGTGTGCACTG
The DNA here is from genome assembly GCF_053593335.1 of Streptomyces sp. NPDC002324. Classification (NCBI taxonomy): domain Bacteria; kingdom Bacillati; phylum Actinomycetota; class Actinomycetes; order Kitasatosporales; family Streptomycetaceae; genus Streptomyces; species Streptomyces sp. NPDC002324. The sequence continues at coordinate 54,602 of NZ_JBSFCF010000024.1, read as the reverse complement.
AGCCGGCGCCGCGATCCACAGCGGTCAGACCCGGGCGGCCCCGCCTGTCACCGCGGTGACGAGCACCGCCACCGTCGGGTGGCCCGGCAGGGCCTCGCCCACCGCCACCCGTACCTCGCGTGCCACGTCCAGGACCCGCCGTTCCTCCGTCACCACCAGTTCCACGAGGACATGGCGGCGGGGGAGGGCGGGCCCCGTCGTGCCGGGAGCGCCGAGGACGGTGGTGAGGCGGCCGACGCCGGGGACCGCGAGCCCCGCGGCGGCGGCGCGCGCCTGCTCGTCGTCGCCGGTGGGCGGAGCGGGGGTCGCCGGCGGGGAGGCGGAGGCCGGGGGGACCGCCTGCTCGTCGTCCTCCAGCAGGTCGGTCAGCCGTAGATCCACCTCCGCCACCCGCAGGCCGACGCGTTCCCGGGCGGTGGTGGCGAGGACGGTCCGCAGACGGGCCGCCGTCACGGGGAACGGCTCGGCGGCCCTGCCCGCCAGGGCCGCGAAATCGGCTGTGACGCGCAGCGGTCCGCAGGGGAGCGCGCTCGGCGGCGGGGGCACGGCCGCCTCGCTCCCGTCGACGTCGGCCGACGAGACGCGCAGCGGGCCGAGCCTCAGCCCCCGCAGCGCCGTGGCCGCGCCGCGCAGCACCGATTCCACGGCCCGTTCCGTGATCCACGCGCCGTCCTGCGGGCCGCCCAGGGGGAGCACGCGGCCCGTCCCGAGGTGCCGGCGAACCGCCTTCGTCCATCTGTCCGCCGTCATTCCTCCAGCCTGCCCCATCCCCGGCGCGCGGCGCCGCGACCCCGCTTACTGTGGGCTGAGGGGGATGACCGGAAGGGACGTACGGCATGACTGACATGACGGAGCGGAACCGGACGGAAGGGCCCGACACCACCAAGGAGTCGCCACAGGTCGGGCGGAGGACCACCCGGCGCGGCGGCGGAGATCCCGCGGGCCGGGGGCGTACGACCGTCGCCGACGGCGTCGTGGAGAAGATCGCCGGACTCGCCGCGCGGGAGGTCGTGGGCGTCCATGCCATGGGCAGCGGACTGTCACGGACCTTCGGGGCCGTGCGGGACCGGGTGCCCGGCGGGGACAAGTCCGTGAGCCGGGGTGTGAAGGTCGAGGTCGGCGAGGTGCAGACGGCGCTGGACCTGGAGATCGTCGTCGACTACGGGGTGTCCATCGGTGACGTGGCCCGCGATGTGCGCGAGAACGTCGTCGCGGCCGTCGAGCGGATGACCGGGCTGGAGGTCGTCGAGGTCAACATCGCGGTCAGCGATGTGAAGCTGCCGGACGAGGAGGACGAGGAGCCCGAGTCCCGGCTGCAGTGAGCGGGGCCCGGCCGTCGAGCACCCGGCCCACCACGTACGTCAGCAGTTCTTGGAGTGTCTAGGAGCGCAGGATGAGCTTGGCCATGATCGGCATGATCACCGGCATGGCGCTGGGCTTCGCCGGGTACTTCGGCGGATTCGGCGCCTTCCTGCTGGTGGCCGCACTGGGAGCCGTCGGCTTCGTCGTCGGCCGGTTCCTGGAGGGGGACCTGGAACTGGGCGACTTCTTCCGCCCACGTGACGACCGACGCCGATGAACCCGCCTGACAGCGGCCGTCCCGCGGAGCGCGGGGCCGTCGAGCCCGGTGAGCGCGGGGCGACCCGGATCGCCGACCGGGTGGTCGCGAAGATCGCCGCGCAGGCGGCGCGCGAGGCACTGGTGGCGCCGACGCCGGACTCCGCGCCCCCGAACGCCACCGTCCTCGTCCGTCACGAGACCGCGCGCGTGACGGTCGGTCTCGGGCTCCCCTACCCCTCGGACATCGGGGGCCAGTGCGCCGCTGTGCGTCGTCATGTCGTCGAGCGGGTAGGGACGTTGGCGGGAATGCACGTGTCGGAGGTGGCCGTCCACGTCGAACGGCTGCACCCGGCGCATGCACACGACGTGGCACAGGCGAGGACGCGATGAGCGAACCCGAGCGCTCCGAAGGCACCACGCGACGACTACCCGTCATCGAGAAGGCCGACGACACCGACGGCACGGGCGGGGACGGGAGGACCGCCGACCGCGAGCCGGAGCAGTCCGCGTCCGCCGCCGCGTACGACCCACCGCCGGTCCGCGACGGCGAGAACGGCGGGGAGAAACGCTTCTGGTCCGCGCGCAGAATCCCCGCGGGCATCCTCGCCGCCGTGCTCCTCGCGGGTCTCGGCCTGCTGCTGTACGACGTCGTCGCCGTCCGCGCCGGCCGGCCCGCCATGGCGTGGCGCCGTTCGCTGGCCCGGGAACTCGCCGAGCGCCCCCTCGACGACACCTGGGTGCTCGTCGGCGCCTCGGTCGCCGTGCTCCTCGGCCTCTGGCTGCTGGTGCTCGCCGCGACCCCCGGACTGCGTGACGTCCTGCCGATGCGGCGCGTCCACCCCCGGGTACGGGCCGGACTGCACCGGGACGCCGCCGCGCTGGCCCTGCGCGACCGGGCCATGGAGGTGTCCGGGGTGCAGTCCGTACGGGTCAGGGCGGGCCGCAAGCGGGTCGATGTCCGCGCGGTGTCCCACTTCCGGGAACTCGACGAGGTACGGGCCGACCTGGACCTCATGCTCGCCGACGGCATCCGGGGGCTCGGCCTGTCCCGGCCGCCCGCTCTGTCGGTGCATGTCCGCCGGCCCGGCAGGAAGGGGTGAGGCGCGATGCCGAGGACCGTCAACCGGGTGCTGCTCGGAGTCGTCGGGCTCGTGCTGGTGGTGGTCGGCGGTGCCGTCCTCGCCGTCGGACTGGGTGTGGACCCGCCCTCGTGGTGGCCGCACGACGGCGAGAAGGACATCCTGCTCAGCGACGCCGACCGCACCCGGTGGCACGACTCCGGCTGGTGGTGGCCCACTGTCATCGCCGTGCTCGCCGTTCTCGTCCTGCTCGCCCTGTGGTGGCTGACGGCGGTCCTGCGGCGCCACCGCCTCGCCGAGGTGCTCGTCGACACCGGCGACGGCGAGGGCGCGTTGCTGCGCGGACGGGCACTGGAGGGCGTGCTCACCACCGAGGCCGCCGAGGCGGAGGGCGTCGAACGGGCCCACACCCGCCTGACGGGGCGCCGCAACGCCCCCGAGGCCCGGGTCCGCCTCCTCCTCCAGCCCCATGTGAACCCGGGCGACGCCCTGAGCACCCTGACGTCCCAGGCCCTGACCCACGCCGAGGACTCGGCCGGACTGGCCGCGCTCCCGGCGGAGGTCAGGCTGCGCGCGGCCAGGCACCGTGCGGAGAGGGTGAGTTGATCACCCGCCTCGCGGTCGGCTCTCGCCTACGAGCCGGCGGCCGGTACCCGCGGGGCCGTCAGAACCCGTGCCGCATCCCGCCGTCCACCGGCAGCATGATCCCCGTCAGATAGGACGCGGCCGGGGACAGCAGGAAGGCGCCCGCACGCCCGAACTCCTCCGGCCGCCCGTACCGCCGCAGCGGGATCCGCGACTCGTGCGCGGCCCGCGTCGCCTCCGGATCCGCCGACAGCCCGTCCAGCTCACGCACCCGGTCCGTGTCGATGCGCGCCGGGAGCAGACCCACGACCCGGATGCCCCGCGGCCCCAGCTCGTCGGAGAGCGACTTGGCGAATCCGGCCAGCCCCGGCCGCAGCCCGTTCGAGATGGTCAGCCCGGGGATCGGCTCGTGCACGGACCCGGACAGCACGAACCCGATGACACCGCCCTCACCCAGCTCCTCGGCCGCGGCCCGCGCCAGCCGGACCGCCCCCAGGAAGACCGACTCGAACGCGGCGGTCCACTGCTCGTCCGTGTTGTCGGCGACGAACCCGGGCGCCGGCCCGCCCACGCTGACCAGGATGCCGTCGAAGCGCCCGAAGCGTTCGCGCGCGGCGGCGATCAGCAGCCCGGCGGCGCCGGGGTCGGCGTTGTCCACGGCGACCCCCGCCGCGTTCGCCCCGAGCGCGGCCACCGCCGCCTCGACGCTCTCCTCCTCGCGGCCCGTGACGACCACCTTCGCGCCGTCGGCGACGAGTTCCCGCGCGACCGCGTGACCCAGTCCGCGGGTCGCTCCGGTGACGATGTAGACACGGTCCATCAGCCCAAGATCCATGGCCCTATCCTGCCTCCTTCCCGTCGAAGAGGGCGAGGGCGGTGCCCACGAGACCGACGTGGCTGAACGCCTGGGGGAAGTTCCCGAGCTGCCGGCCTGCGACGGGGTCGTACTCCTCCGCCAGCAGTCCCACGTCGTTGACCAGCCCCACGAGCCGTTCGAACAGCTCGCGCGCCTCGGCCGTGCGGCCGGTGAGATGCAGCGCGTCCGCCAGCCAGAACGAGCACACGAGGAACGCGCCCTCGCCGCCCGGCAGGCCGTCGACGGAGGTGGTCGTGGCCGTGTGCCGGTCGAGTCCGTAGCGGCGGACCAGCCCCTCGTGGCTCAGCTCGGCACGGATCGCGTCGACGGTCCCGATGACCCGGGGGTCGTCCGGCGGCAGGAAGCCCATGAGGGGGATGAGCAGCAGTGAGGCGTCGAGTTCGCGGGAGCCGTACGACTGGGTGAAGGTGCCCCGGTCGGGGTCGAAGCCGCGGTCGCAGACCTCGCGGTGGATCTCGTCGCGCAGGGCCCGCCAGCCGTCGAGGTCGCCGCCGGTCAGCGTCGGGTCGTCCTCCAGGGTGCGCACGGCCCGGTCGGCGGCCACCCAGCACATGACCTTGGAGTGCGTGAAGTGGCGGCGCGGCCCGCGCACCTCCCACAGCCCCTCGTCCGGCTTGCGCCAGGCCGAGCGCAGGTACTCCATCAGCGCGCACTGCATCCGCCACATGTCCGGCTTGTCGGGCAGACCCGAACGCCGGGACACGAACAGGGAGTCGATGACCTCGCCGTACACGTCCAGCTGCAACTGCCGTACGGCGTCGTTGCCGACCCGGACCGGACGCGAGTCCTCGTAGCCGGAGAGCCAGGGCAGGTCGTACTCGGGGATGCGGCGCTCACCGGCCAGGCCGTACATGATCTGCAGGTCGGCCGGGTCGCCCGCCACCGCGCGGAGCAGCCAGTCGCGCCATGCCTCGGCCTCCTCCTGGTAGCCGCAGGACAGCAGCGCGCCGAGGGTGAGGGCGGAGTCGCGCAGCCAGCAGTGGCGGTAGTCCCAGTTGCGGACGCCGCCGATCTCCTCGGGCAGGGAGGTGGTGGCGGCCGCGACGATCCCGCCGGTCGGGGCGTAGGTGAGGGCCTTGAGGGTGATCAGGGAGCGGACCACGGTGTCCCGGTGCGGGCCGGTGTACCGGCAGCGCGCCGCCCAGGCCCGCCAGTCGTGCAGGCTCGTCTCCAGCGACTTGTACGGGTCGACGAGGCGGGGCCGGGGCTCGTGCGAGGGGTGCCAGGTCAGCACGAACGCGACCCTCTCGCCCGGTCCGACCGTGAACTCCGCGTACGTGGCGCGGTCCTCGCTCCACGACCGCACCCCGGGTTCGCTGCGCAGCCACACCGCGTCCGGGCCGGCGACGGCCACTCGGTGACCGTCCGACCTGCGCATCCACGGCACGGCCGAGCCGTAGTCGAAGCGCAGGCGCACGGTGCTGCGCATGGTCACCCGGCCGGAGAGGCCCTCCACGATCCGTACGACGTCGGGGGAGCGGTCGCGCTGCGGCATCAGGTCGGTGACCCGTACCGCGCCCTCGTCGGTCTCCCACTCGGTGTCGAGGACGAGCGAGTCGTGCCGGTACGCCCGGCGCGCGCAGGTTCCGCCTCCTCGGGGCGCCATCGTCCAGTGCCCGTTCTCCTGGTCGCCGAGCAGGGCCGCGAAGCAGGCGGCCGAGTCGAAGCGGGGCAGGCAGAGCCAGTCGACGGAACCCTGGCGGTTCACCAGCGCGGCCGTCTGGTGGTCGCCGATCAGCGCGTAGTCCTCGATGCGGGGGTGCACGGGGTGCGGGTTCCCGGGCCCGGGGGTGATCAATCAGGCGGGATCCGGAAGGGGAGAGTCAGCCCGGTCCCGGCCCCGCCGTGGTCCCTCCCACCCCGGAGAAGATCACCCCGGAGCCGGAGGGGGCCTGGTTGAGGACCCACAGGCCGAGCAGGGTGGCGAGGGTGAAGACCACGAGGACGAGGACCGCGAGGACGAGGCGACGGCGGCGTTCGCGGCGGAGCCAGTCGCCGCGGGCCGTGCGGTAGGCGTCCGGCGCGGCGTGGACCCCGCCCGCCAGTGCGGCGAGCGCCTCGGCCAGCTCCCGCTCGGTGCGGTCCCGGCCGGTGTCGTTGCCGGTGGTGTCGTTCATCGCCGGGCCTCCATCGCCTGGGTCAGGGCGGCGAGGCCGCGTGCGGTGTGGGTCTTGACCGAGCCGCAGGAGATCCCCATCGCGGCCGCGATCTCGCTCTCCTTCAGCCCCAGCCAGTGGCGCAGCACGAGCGCCTCCCGCTGCCGGGCGGGCAACTGCTGGAGCGCGCCGATCAGCACCCGCTGGTCGTCGTGGAGCAGTGCGGTGCTCTCGGCGGAGGCGACCGGCTCCTCGGCGGCGGGCGTCTCGACATGTCTGCGGGCGACCTGGAGGTGCCGTATCCGCATCCGGGTCAGATTGCAGACCGTCGACCGCAGATACGCCTCCGCAGCCTCGGCGTCCCTGAGGCGCCGCCACTTGCGGTAGATCTGGTAGTACGCCTCGGCCACCACGTTCTCGGGGTCGTCGGCGCCCAGCAGCACCGCGAGCCGCAGCATCGAGGAGTAGTGCAGCTCGAACAGCCGGGCGACGCCCGCCTCGCGCTCCACGTCGGCGGGATCACCGAGGGCGCCCGGCGGCAGGGCGGGGTTCGGGACCCGGCCCTGCCGCGGTATCAGGGGCTCGGCGGCCGGGGCCGACACCGGGCTCCGGGGGCCGGCGGCGGTCACGGGTGCGGAAGCGGCCGGGGGCACCGGCACACGTAGGTGCTGTCTGCGTCTCACGGGTTGCTCGCTCCCGTCTCGGGGCGCCGCCTGACGGTCAGGCGGGACGGTAGGTCGGTCGCGTCGGCGCCGCGCGGGACACCGAGCCGTTCGAGGACCGCGGTGCCGACGACGGCGACGGTCAGATTGAGCAGGAGCGCGAGCAGGCCGGCGTAGATCTCCAGCGAGCCGCCGCCCAGGAGCACGATGGACGAGAACCCCTCGCGCACCACCAGGAACGTGCCGGTGACCATGCCCACGCCCCATCCGGCGAGCAGCGCCCGGGGGTGCAGCCGCCCGGTGAAGAGGCCGACCGCCACCGCCGGGAAGATCTGCAGGATCCACACCCCGCCGAGGAGCTGGAGGTTGATGGCGTCCTGGTCGCGCAGTCCGAACACGAACGCCACCGCCCCCACCTTCGCGGTCAGCGACACCACCTTGGCGATGCGCACCTGGCGCTTGGGTGTGGCGGTGGGCTGGAAGTACTCGACGTACACATTGCGGACGAAGCCCGTGGCGGCCGCGATCGACATCACCGCCGCCGGGACCAGCGCGCCCACGGTGATCGCGCCGAACACCAGTCCGGCCAGCGGCCCCGGCATCAGCCGGTCCACCAGCATCGGCACGGCCGCCTCCGCGCCGCCCTCGGGCGCCCGCACCCCGGACGCGAGCGCCGCGATCCCGAGGAAGCCGAAGAGGGCCAGCAGCCCCGTCCAGGCGGGCAGTGCCACCGCGACCTTGCGGACCGTGCGCGGCCCGTCGGCGGCGAACCCGGCGGTGAGGACGTGCGGGTACATCAGCAGCGCCAGCGCCGAGCCGAGCGCGAGGGTGGCGTAGGCGGGCTGCTGTTCGGGGGCCAGCAGGAGGGCGGACCCCTCGACACCGGTGCCGCCGAGCCGCCGGGCCGCGCCCTCGAAGACCGCGCCCGGACCGCCGAACCGTTCCAGCACCAGCCAGCACACGGCGGTCAGCGACACGAAGACGGCCACCGCCTTCAGCGCCGAGATCACGGCGGGCGCCCGCAGCCCGTGCCGGTACGTCGCCACCGCGAGCCCCGCGAACAGCGCGACCATCACGAGATCACCGGCCGCGCCCTTCGGATAGACGCCCCCGGCCGTCAGCACGGCCCTGATGCCGAGCAGCTGCAACGCCAGGTACGGCATCGTCGCGAGGATCCCGGTCAGCGCCACCACCAGGGCGAGCGGCGCCGAACCGTACCGCCCGCGCACGAAGTCCCCGGCCGTCACATAGCCGTGCCGCCGGGCCACCTCCCACAGCCGGGTCAACAGCACGAAGGCCAGCGGGCAGACGATCACCGTGTACGGCACCGCGAAGAACGCGGGCGCCCCGTTGCCGTACGCGAGGCCCGGCACGGCGGTGAAGGTGTACGCGGTGAAGATCGTGCCGCCCAGCAGCAGCCAGGTCCACACCGGGCCGAGGCTCCGGTCGGCCAGCGCCCAGCCCTCCAGCGAGGGCAGCCGGCCGGTGGGGCGCAGCCGGCGCGCGGTGACGGCGAGCAGCGACGCTCCGCCGATCACGGCGAGGAACGTCGCGGTCATGGCAGCGTCCGCCATGGGTCACCGTCCTTGGTGTGCCTGGGCCCTCGCGTGTTGGTTGCGCGGACGGCCGGTTCGGAGGACACGAAGCGGCGGGAAATCTTCTGGAAATTCGGTGTCAACCGGATCCGGCGGGTGGGCAACTCTTGCACAGACCCACAGCGATCGGGAGAGGAGCACAGCCCATGGAACCCCACGCTCACCAGCGGCTACGGCGCGTCGCGACCGCCGTCCTGCTCCTCGCCCCGGCCGCGGGACTGCTGTGGGTGCCCTGGTACGCCGGCGCGGAGCCCCGGCTCGCGGGCACGCCGTTCTTCTACTGGTACCAGCTCGCCTGGGTCCCGGGATGCGGCCTGTGCCTGCTCGCCGCGTACGCGCTGACCGACCGCCGTCGTCCGCGAGGACACCGCTCGGACGGACAGCGCTCCGACCGACATCCCTGAGCCGCACCGCCCCGCTCTCCTCCCTGCCGCACACCCCTTGACATCAGGAGCCGCCATGTCCACCTCAGCCATGCCCGAATCCGGCCCCGAGACGCCGGATAAATCCCGTATGACCCCCAGATCGATCGCGCTGTGGATATCCGTGGCCCTCGTCGGCGCCATCGGCTGGGCCGTGCTCGCGCTGTCCCGGGGCGAGGAGATCTCGGCGGTCTGGCTGCTCATGGCGGCCCTCGGTTCGTACGCGATCGGCTACCGCTTCTACTCGCGGTTCATCGCCCGCCGGGTCCTGAAGGTCGACGACACCCGGGCCACGCCGGCCGAACGCCTGGAGGACGGCGTCGACTACCACCCCACCGACAAGCGGGTGCTGTTCGGCCACCACTTCGCGGCCATCGCCGGCGCGGGTCCGCTGGTCGGGCCGGTGCTGTCGGCCCAGATGGGCTATCTGCCGGGCACGATCTGGATCATCGCGGGCGTGATCTTCGCCGGTGCGGTGCAGGACATGATCGTCCTCTTCCTCTCCATGCGCCGGGACGGCAAGAGCCTCGGCCAGATGGCCCGGGACGAGATCGGCAAGGTCGGCGGGGCCGCCGCGCTGATCGGTGTCTTCGCCATCATGATCATCCTGCTCGCGGTCCTCGCGATGGTCGTCGTCAACGCCCTCGCCGAGTCCGCCTGGGGCACCTTCTCGGTGGCCATGACCATCCCGATCGCCCTCTTCATGGGCTTCTACCTGCGCTACCTGCGCCCCGGCCGGGTCGTGGAGACCAGCTTCATCGGCGTCGCCCTGCTGTTGCTCGCCATCCTCGGCGGCGGCTGGATCCAGGACTCCTCGCTCGCCGAGTACTTCGTCTGGAGCCCCGAGACCCTGGTCTTCTGCCTGGTCGGCTACGGCTTCGTCGCCTCCGTGCTCCCCGTCTGGATGCTGCTGGCCCCGCGCGACTACCTCTCCACCTTCATGAAGGTCGGCACCATCGCCCTGATGGCCGTCGGTGTCGTCATCGCCGCCCCGAACCTCCGCGCCGAGCCGGTCACCGAGTTCGCCCGCACCGGCGCCGGACCGGTCTTCGCCGGCTCCCTCTTCCCCTTCCTGTTCATCACCATCGCCTGCGGCGCCCTGTCCGGCTTCCACGCCCTGGTCTCCTCCGGCACCACGCCGAAGCTGATCCAGAAGGAGTCGCAGGTCCGGCTGATCGGCTACGGCTCCATGCTCACGGAGTCCTTCGTCGCCGTCATGGCCCTCATCGCCGCCTGTGTCCTCGAACCCGGCCTCTTCTACGCCATGAACTCCCCGGCCGCGCTGCTCGGCCCGACCGTCGACACCGCCGCCGAGGCGGTCAAGAACCTCGGCTTCACCATCACCCCGGAACAGCTCACCGCGGCGGCCAAGGCGGTCGAGGAGGAGACCCTCGTCGGCCGCTCCGGCGGCGCGCCCACCCTGGCCGTCGGCATGTCGGAGATCTTCGCCGGGGTCTTCGGCGGCGCCGGGATGAAGGCCTTCTGGTACCACTTCGCGATCATGTTCGAGGCCCTGTTCATCCTCACCACGGTGGACGCCGGCACCCGTGTGGGCCGCTTCATGCTCCAGGACATGCTCGGCAACGTCTGGAAGCCGATCGGGCGCGTCACCTGGAAGCCGGGCATCTGGATCACCAGCGCCCTGGTCGTCGGCGCGTGGGGCTACTTCCTGTACGCCGGTGTCACCGACCCCCTCGGCGGGATCAAGCAGCTGTTCCCCCTCTTCGGCATCGCCAACCAACTGCTCGCCGCCGTCGCCCTGGCCGTCACCACCACCGTGCTCATCAAGTCGGGCAAGCTGCGCTGGGCCTGGGTCACCGGCATCCCGCTCGCCTGGGACGTGGCCGTCACCTTCACCGCCGGCTGGCAGAAGATCTTCTCGGACAACCCCGCGATCGGCTTCTTCGCCCTGCGGGACAAGTACGCGGCGGCCATCGACAAGGGCGAACTCCTGCCCGGCGCCACGGACATGGACGACATGCACACGATCGTCCTCAACAACACGGTCGACGGCGTGATCATGGCGATCTTCCTGCTCCTGGTCCTCACGGTCCTGGTCAACTGCGCCGTGGTGTGCGTCCGCGCCGTACGCTCCGCGGTCCCGCTGCCCTCCACGGAGACGCCGTACGTCGAGTCGCGCATCGACGCGGAGGACCCCGAGAAGCGGTTGGTGGGGGCCGACCGGTGACCGCCCGCCACTGGGTACGGTCCGTCCGCTGGTACCTGCGGGAACTGACCGGAGAAGCGGAGTACGACCGCTACTGCGACCGCCACCGCCGTCACCACCCGAAGGCCCCGCTCCCGACCCGACGGGAGTACGACGCCCTACGGACCCGGCACCGAGAGGAACACCCGGAGGGCCGCTGCTGCTGAGGGCTGCGGCCACCCCCTGAGCCGGCCCGGCCGCGGGCAGTCGTGCCGGCCGGGGGGCGTGGTCGGGCGCGGGTCCGGTGGGGCTTCTCGCGCGGTTCCCCGCGCCCCTGAACAGCAGGGGCTGCGCCCCATGCTTTCCAGGCCCGCGGAGCCGCCGGTTCAGGCTTGCAGAGCCGCCGGTTTCCAGGCCCGCAGAGCCGCCGGTTTCCAGGCCCGCGGGGCCTTGGCCCTGCAGGCCCGCAGGGCCTGGGCTCAGGGGCGCGGGGAACTGCGCGACCAGCCGCCACCGGACCCGCACCCGGCAAGGCACCCGAACCCACCCCAACCCCACCCCCGACCCCGGATCCAAAGATGCTGAGACGCCGCCGACCCTCCCTCCTGATCCGCCCCGAACTCGACGACGACCCCCTGCACAGGACCCTCACCGAACTCCGCCCCGCCCAGCAGCTCCACGGTCTCGGCGCGGGCCGCACCCGCCCCGTATGGGAACCCGTGGCCGACCTCCTCCGCGCCACGGGCCGCGACTGGGACCGCCGCACCCACCGCATCGCCGTACTGGCCCGGCACCTGCCCGCGGCGATCCCGCAGCGCTGGACCGCCGACCGCCCGGGCGACGGCGACGCCCTCACCCTGCACGCCTGCGTCGCGGCGCACCGCACTCCCGCCACCGACCGCGCGGCCGTCCGCCACGCCGAACACGCCTGCCTGCGCGCGGCCGAGGCCGGCCCCGAGGACCCCACACCCTGGCTGGCGCTGCTGTCGCTGATGGACACCTGCGCCGTACCGGTCGGGGAGGCCGTCCCCGCCTGGACGGAGGCCGTCGACCGGGCCCCCTGGCTCCGGACGGCCTACCACCGGCTCCTGCGCTACCTGTCGCCGCGCGGACACGGCACGGTCCCCGACATGATGGACTTCGCCTGGCAGGCCGCCGCCCGCGCACCCCACGGCTCACCGCTCGCGCTGCTCCCCGTGGCGGCCCGCGTCGAACTCATGGCGCACCGCCAGGAGGGGACTCCGTTCGACGCCCTCGGCTCGGGCGGCGGGAACTGGCACGAGCCCCGGTCCGCCCACGAACTGAACCTGGCGCTCGAGAGCTGGTTCGACGCCGGGACCGCACCCCATGCCGAGGCGGTCACCGACCTCAACATCCTCGCGTTCGCCCTGACCCGGGCCCGCCGTCCCGTGGAGGCCGCCCCCGTCTTCCAGCGCCTCGGCCGCCACATGACACGTCACCCGTGGGACCTGCTGCCCGAACCGGAACGCACGTTCGCGTACTGGCGGGAGAGAGCGAGCGGTGGCCGGGGCCGGACCTGAGACCCGCGCCGGGACCGCGAGCGCCTACGCCGGAGCGGACGCCGTCTCCTTCTCCTCATCCGCCGCGGCGGACGCGGCCTCCGCACGGTCGCGCAGCTCCCGGCGGACGAGGATGACGAAACCGATCGGGACACCGAGGGCGAAGAGCCACCACTGCAGCGCGTAGGCGTAGTTCAGCGCGGCGTTCTCGTCGCCGGGACTGCCGAGCTGCTCCGGGGTGTCGCCCTTCGGCTCGGGCGCCGTCTGCGCGAGGTAGCCGCCGAGCACCTGGACGCCGAGACGGTCCGCCTCCCGCTCGCTGTCGATCAGCATGATCTGCCGGTCCGGCAGGCCCTGGAGATCCTTGATCCCGCTCGCCTCGGTCGTCTCGTCCGGCATCAGCCGTCCCGTGACGGTGATCTCACCGGCGGCCGGCGCCGGGATCTTCGGGAAGGCGGTCTGGCTCGGGCCGTCGGCCGGGATCCAGCCCCGGTTGACGAGCAGCACCTTGCCGTCGTCGAGCACGAACGGGGTCAGGACGTGGAAGCCGACCTCGTCGTCGGCGTTGACGCGGCGGCGGACGACGACCTCGTCGTCGGTGTCGAAGCGGCCCTTCGCGGTCACCGTGCGGTAGCGCTCGGCGCTGGTGACGGTGTGCCCGGGGGAGGTCAGCCGCTCCACGGGCACCGGCTTCGCGGCCAGCGCGTCGGCGACGAGCTGATTCCGGGCGCTGCGCTCCTCGTAGCGATGCATCTGCCAGATGCCCAGCCTGACCATGGTCGGGATCAGGACGAGCGAGAGCAGCGTGAGGATCACCCACTGCCGGGACAACAGGAAGCGGTACACCCCACGACCGTACAACTCGGTCGTGGGGTGTGTTCGGGCGGGTGGGCGCTCGGACCTCGTGGGGCCCCGCGGGGGGCGTGGTCAGACCTTGTCGACGATGCCCGCCTTCCCCTCGGCCCGCGCGCAGTGGGCGCCGCAGTACCAGTGGCCCTCGACCTCGACGCCCTGGCCGATGATCTGCACCCGGCAGTGCTCGCAGATGGGGGCCATGCGGTGGATCGCGCAGGAGAAGCAGTCGAAGACGTGCACCGCGCCCTGTGCGTGGATCTCGAAGGTCATGCCGTAGTCATTGCCGCAAACTTCGCATCTCGCCATGCGCCACAGGGTGAGCCGTCACCACCGCGCGGGCGAGCGGGCGGCGGGCGAGTCGCGCGGCAATCACCCATCCGTACGGCCGCCGCCGCGGGCCGTCCCGCCGCTCAGTCGTCGGCGGGCTCGACATCGCGCAGCAGCTGTCCGAACGCCGCCTCGTCCACGACCGGCGTCCCGTACTGCCGGGCCTTGACGACCTTCGACGTGTTCGAGTCCGGGTCGTTGGTGACGAGCAGGCTGGTCACCCGGGACAGGCTGGTCGCCACGTGCAGCCCGGCCTCGATCGCCCGGTCCTCCAGCAGATCGCGCTCGATCGACGTGTCCCCGGAGAAGGCGACCCGCATGCCCTGCTTGAGCGGTTTGCCGTCTTCGTAACGCCCGGGGTTGGGGTGGGGGCAGGCGGGCCGCTTCCGGGCGGGCCGCCAACTGGTGGGCCGGTAGCCGCCGTAGCCACCGGGGCCCGCCTGCTGTCCGATCCGGGGCGCGGCGGGGCTGTCCCGCCACTCGGTCAGCGGCCGGCACTCGTGCAGCGGGAGCCGTACGTTGCCCGCGGCGGCGACCCGCAGGCTCGGCCGGAACGCCTCCGCCAGCACCCGCGCGTCGTCCAGAGCGTGGTGCGCCCGCTGCTGGACCACCCCGAAGTGCGCCGCGAGCGACTCCAGTTTGTGGTTGGGCAGCGGCAGACCCAGCTCCTTCGACAGCGCGATCGTGCACAGCCGCTGCCGCACGGGCGCCTCGGTCTCCGCGCGCGCGTACTCGCGGGCGATCATCGACCAGTCGAACACCGCGTTGTGCGCGACGAGTACACGGTCGGCGAGCCGCGCCGAGAACTCCTGCGCGATCTCCCGGAAGAGCGGCGCCCCTTCGAGCACGTCACTCGTCAGTCCGTGGATCCACACAGGGCCCGGGTCCCGCTCGGGATTCACCAGTGTGTACCAGTGGTCCTCGACCTCGCCCCGCGCGTCCAGTCTGTACACGGCCGCGGAGATTATCCGGTCGTCCCGGGACAGTCCGGTCGTCTCCACGTCGACGACCGCGTACCCCTGCGGATACGCGGCCGGCCAAGGCGCCTGCGACGCTGCGGTCGTGTGGTCTTCGAGCATGGTCCCTGAGGATACGGGCCGCGACTGACAGCCTGTTACCGCGTCGGCGGACGCGGCAGGTCGGGCGCGGCGTCGTACAACTCCGTACGGGCACGCGGCAGTCGCCTCCGGTGTCGGCGCCCGCCATCGCTCGCGTCGCGGGCCGGGGCGCCCGCCGACCGTGCGCCCCGCGTTCCCGTATTGGTGGAGGGCGCCAAGAAGCAAGCGCGTACCACCGGAAATACTTGTCAGTAACAACGTCTAGCCGCCGCCGACCAGCGGATCTACCGTGCCCACATGCCGAACCTGCCCGATGTCGTGCTGTGGTCGATACCCGCCTTCGTGCTGCTCACCGTGATCGAGGTGATCAGTGTCCGGATCCATCCGGACGACGATGCCGCCGGGTACGACACGAAGGACGCCGCGACCAGTGTCGGCATGGGGCTCGGGAGCCTCGCCTTCGACTTCCTCTGGAAGATCCCGATCGTCGCGATCTACACGGCCGTCCACGAGTTGACCCCGCTGCGCGTCCCGGTCCTGTGGTGGACGATCCCGCTGATGCTGCTCGCGCAGGACTTCTTCTACTACTGGTCGCACCGCGGCCACCACGTGATCCGGATCCTCTGGGCCTGTCACGTGGTCCACCACTCCAGCCGCAGGTTCAACCTGACCACCGCCCTGCGGCAGCCCTGGACGACGCTGACCGTCTGGCCCTTCTACGTCCCGCTCGTCGCCCTCGGCGTGCACCCGGCCGCGCTCGCCTTCTGCTCCTCCGCCAACCTCGTCTACCAGTTCTGGATCCACACCGAGCGGATCGGGAAGCTGCCCCGTGCGTTCGAGTTCGTGTTCAACACGCCCTCGCACCACCGGGTCCACCACGCCTCCCAGGGCGGTTACCTGGACCGTAACTTCGGCGGCATCCTCATCGTCTGGGACCGGCTCTTCGGGTCCTTCGTGGAGGAGACCGAGCGGCCGGTGTACGGGCTGACGAAGAACATCGACACCTACAACCCGCTGCGGGTCGCCACCCACGAGTACGTCTCCATCGCCAGGGACCTGCAGCGGGCCGGCGGTTGGGGCGAGCGGGCGGGCCGGGTCTTCCGCGGGCCGGGCTGGCAGCCCGCACGGCCGCCCGAGCACGCCACGGCGGCCGGGCAGGACGCGGCGGCCGGGCAGGACGCGGCGGCCGGGCAGGACGCGGCGGCCGGCCAGGGCGCGGCCACCGTCGGGGAGACCGCCGCGTGAGACGACCGGACAGGGCAACCGCCCTCCTCGTCGCCTTCGGGACCGCCGCCGTGGTCGACCTCGGTGCCCTCACCCTCGGCCTCACCCCCGGGCACACCGTCGCCAAGCCCCTGCTGATGCCGTTGCTCGCGGCGTACGCGTACACGCGCGGTGCCCCACGACCGCTGCTCGCGGCCCTGCTGTTCGGCTGGGGCGGCGATGTCCTGCTCCTCTCCGACGCCGAACCGGCCTTCCTCGCCGGGATGGCCGCTTTCGCCGCGGGCCACGTCTGCTATCTCGTCCTGTTCGGGAGGTCCGACAAGCCCGGGCGGCTCGTGTACGCCGTCGGGTACGGCCTCGCCCTGATCGCCGCCGTCGCGAGCCTGTGGCCCGGTCTGCCGGCGGACCTACGGCTCCCCGTCGCCGGCTACAGCGCCCTGTTGACCACGATGGCGTGGGCCGCCGCACGGCTCGGGCCCGTCGCGGGGCTCGGCGGCGCGCTCTTCGTGGTGTCGGACATGCTCATCGCGACCGGCGTGGCCGACTGGCCGCAGCCGCCCCGCCCCGAGCTGTGGATCATGCTCACCTATCTGGCGGCCCAGTACCTGCTGGTCCGTGGCGTCCTCGGCAGCCCCGGCGACCGGCACCCGGCCACCCCGGCGTACGACACGGCGAACCCGGCCTGACCGAACCGAACGACGAGACCACCGACCGTCCTTCGCACCGCGGACACCCGGCGCCGCTCACCAGCGGATCGGCACCGGCAGCGCCGTCAGCAGGGCCGACACCGCGACGACCGCGCCCAGGACGGTCACCTCGGCGCGGGCGAAGGCGTCGGCGTCGGGCCGGCCGCCGGTCGGGTGGCGCAGGCGCTGCCGGGCCCGCAGGGCGAGGGCGGCGACGGCGGTGACCAGGAGCACCTTGGCCAACAGGGCGCGTCCGTACGCCGTTTCCGTCAGCTGGTCCAGGGCCGTGCCCGGTGGCATGCGGCGCAGCGTGCTCCACACGCCGGTGGCGGTGACGGCGGCCAGCAGGAGGGCGGCCACGCGCGCGTAGCGGCCCAGCAACGCGGTGCCCGCCCGCGTCGAGCGCCACGCGCGTGTGCGCAGTGTCCGCAGGACGTGGAGCAGTCCGCCGGCCCACAGCGCCGCACACGTCAGATGCACCAGGGTCAGGCCGGTGCCGACGAGCGGGCCGTACTCCGTGGCGGGGTGCGCCCGCAGTGCCTCCGCGACGACGAGCGCGGCCAGGGGCAGCGCCTGGGCGGCCGGCCTGCGGGAGAGCGCGAGCAGGCCGGCCGCCGCGAAGGCGTTCACCTCCAGCAGCGCGAGTCTGCCGTCCCGGGTCGCGTACAGCCCGCCCACGTCCAGGTCGGCGGGGGAGTCCGGCACCAGATTGCCCGTGGCCACCACCGAGGCCAGCCCCGACGCTGCCACGAACCCGGCCACCGCCGCCCAGGGCGCCCAACTGCGCGGCACCTCCGGCGAGGCACCCGGCACCCGTCGTGCCAGCCACCCCACGAACAGCTCGCCCACCGGCACACACAGCGCCGCCAGCAGCACCGCCCGCAGCAGCGCGACGCCCCCGGCCCCGGGCGCCCCGGCCTCACCCGTACCGTCCAGCGCGGCACGCGGCCCGAGCAGGGGGATCAGCGCACCCGCGCCCACCAGGACGAGGACGGCGACCGCCCTGCCGGCCCGGCCTCCGGGCGGTCCGGTCCGTCGCCCGGCACCGCGCTCCGGCTCGTCCGCCCCCGCCTCCGTCGCCTCAGCGGTCCCACTCGTCAGGCTCACCCCGAAAAGTTCACCAGTCGCACCAGAACCATGCAAGTGCCGGATAACAACTGGCAGTTCGACATTGCCCCCATACGTACGGGTGGGCGGCCCCGGTGACTCAGTCCCAGCGCGGCCCGTCCGCGCCCCAGGGCCCCGGCGGCCGAGCCCAGTCGCCGGGCCCGCCCTCGAACGACACCGGCGACAGGGCGTACCGCAGCCGCCCGAGCCGGCTGTCCCGCTCGGCGAGCCACGCCTCCGGGCCTTCGTACGCCGCGCCCTCGTCCTCGCCCGAGGCCTGCCCGATCCCGCCCGTCAGCCAGGCCGCCGTACGGGCCAACGACAGCCGGACGACCCGGCTGTACCCCTGCTCCGTCCGGTCGGTGAGCGCCCTCAGCACGGCCGCCGCCATCAGGTACCCCGTCCCGTGGTCGAGCGCCTGCGCCGGCAGCGCGCCCGGCCGTTCCTCCGTACCCTCGATCGCCGCGATGCCCGTCGCCACCTGCACCAGACTGTCGAACCCCCGTCGCCCGGCCCACGGCCCGTCCGCGCCCCACGCCGAGAGCTGCGCCACGACCGCGCCGGACCGCCGCGAGACCAGCGCGTCCGGTGACAGTCCGAAGCGGTCTAGGGAGCCCGGCCGGTAGCCGGTGACGACGACGTCCGCGGAGGCCAGCAGGTCCTCGAAGGCCCGCCGGTCGGCGGTGCGGCCCAGGTCGAGGGTCGTCGACCGCTTCCCGGATCCGGTGTCGGTGTGCTGGTCGGGGATCTCCGGCATCCCCGGCGGGTCCACGCGCAGCACGTCCGCGCCCAGCAGGGCGAGCGTGCGGGTGGCCACCGGGCCCGCGATGACCCGGGTCAGGTCCAGGACACGTACTCCGGCCGCGGGGAGCAGAGGCCCGCCCCCGACCGGCGCGAGCACGCGCGCGTACGCCGTGTCCAGCCGCTCGTGCTCCACCAGCGGCCGGGCCGCCACCGCCCCCGCCTGCCCGTGCGCCGCCCACTGCCCGGCCGTCCGCAGGGCGACCGCCAGGCCCCCGGCCGCGTACACCGTCTCCTCGACCTCCAGGGACGCCCGCTCGGCGAGGACGGCCTCGACGTCGGCGACGGGGTCGGGGGAGGTCTCCGGCACTCCCAATGCGGACAGCAACCGCCGTCGGTGGTGCGGGTAGTTGGCGTGCGTACGCACCCACCCGTCCGCCGTCCGCCAGAACCGCGACAGCGGCGCGAAGCTGACCGGCGCCCGTCCGTCGACCAGCAGATGACGCTCACTCACGAAGGTGGTGCCGACCGCCCCGTCGTCCACCCGCACCCGCGGCACCTGCGCGAGCCCGGCCCGTCGCGCCCCGAGTTCGGCCGCCGCCAGCGCGCACACCCCGACGCAGGTCCGCGCCAGCTCCCGCACCGGCAGCCGGGCTGGCAGCACCCCGTCCCGTACGACGGTCGAGACCCTCGGCAGCAGCGCGGGATCGCCGCCCAGGGCCGCCCACGCGTGATTCATGTCTGTCATGACCCGCACTATGCAACGAAGACCGGGACGGAGGGCGACAACGGAAACGGCCGGGCGGTGAGGTCACCGCCCGGCCGTACACGTCATGACCGTGCCCTCTCCTCGCGGAGGGTTACTTCTTGACGGCCTTCAGGGCGTTGACGATGCCGGCGCCGTAGAAGCCGTTCAGGTCCAGGGTGCCCTGGCACACCGCGTCCTGCGTGCCGTCACCGTTCTGGTCGTACGACGTCGGGCAGGCGTGCTTGTCCGCCTCGGCCTTCAGCAGCCGCTGCAGCCGCCCGGGGTTCGCGCCCGGGTGCGTGGACTTCAGCAGCGCGGCGACACCGGCGGCGTGCGGCGACGCCATCGAGGTGCCCTGGAGGAAGCCGTACGCGCCGTTCGGCATCGTGGACAGGATGCGGCCGTTCTTCGACGGCGTGTCCGGGATCTGGTAGCGGGCGTCGCCGCCCGGGGCCGCGATGTCGACGACACCGTTGCCGTAGGTGGAGTAGTACGACTTCTCGTTCTTCACGCCCGTCGCGCTCACCGTGACGACACCCGGCAGCTGGGTCGGGATGTCGAAGCACTCGCTCGGGTCGATGGTGCGCGGGACCGGAGTGGTGTCGTTGGGGCTGGAGGCGTCCGCGATCGCGTCGGAGGCGAGGTCGTGGTTGGAGTTGCCCGCCGACGCCAGGTTCAGCGTGCCTTCCTTGGTGGCGTACTCCTGCGCCCGGTTGACGGCGTCGACGATCGCCCGCTGGTCCGGGTCGTCCATGCAGTTGTAGAGCCAGGGGTCGACGTAGTAGCTGTTGTTCGTGATCTCCACGCCGTGGTCGGCGGCGAACACGAACGCGCAGACGACGCTCTCCGCGTAGAAGAGGCCGCTGACGCGGTCGGTCACGTTGATGCCGGAGACCTTCACGCCCGGCGCGACACCGGCGACGCCGACGCCGTTGCGGGCCGCGGCGATCTCACCGGCCACGTGCGTGCCGTGGTAGTCGCCCGCGGTGTAGGGACGCCAGGCGCCCTCACTGGTGTCCGCGACACCGCCGTTGCAGTTCGCCGACTGGGACTTGGAGAAGTTCGGCGCGAGGTCCGGGTGGGTGTCGTCGACGCCGGTGTCGATCACGGCGACGGTGACGTTCTTGCTCCCCGGGTTGATCGTCGCGGCCTTGTCGGCGCCGATCGCCCGCAGGTCCCACTGGTCGGCCTCGAGGGGCTCGGCGCCGGGCATGTCCGCCGAGGCGGCCTTCACCTTCGCGGCCTCTTCGGCCGTCAGGTAGTCGACGGCACCCACGTCCGTCGTACCGGCCGGCGTCAGCGGCGAGGTCCGGGTGGCACCGGCCGACTGCACACCGCGCACGGCGCGGATCTTCGCACCGAAGGCCGGGTCGGTCGAGTGGACCACGATCACGCCGATCTCGTCGTACGTGATCACGATCTTGCCGCCGGCCTCGGCTATCGCCTCCTGCACGGCGGCTATCGTGCGCTTGTTCGGCTTCGTGTTCACGACGTACGAGAGGTTCGGGCCCTCCGCGGTCGCGGCGGTGGACTTCGCGACCGGGGCCGCCGTGGCGACACCCGGCAGGAAACCGAGCGAGGCGGTCAGCGACAGGACGACCGGCACCGCGAGAGCGAGCCGTCGTCTGGAGCGCAGATGAGCCATGGGATCTCCACATCAGCTTCAAAGAAACCGGCCCCGGGCACACGTGTGCCTGGGCAGGTACATGACGTTGGTGGTGCAGCCCGAAGCTATCCCTGGTCGTCGTCGGCCAGCAACGACTTCACGGGCGGGAGGCCGAAGTAGAGGGGTAACCCTCGAAGTCACCGCACGTCCCGGCCGCTTCCGAATCGGTTTTCGAAAGAAACACACGCGGTTGAACCGGTCCCACCGCGCCGCCGTGACGTTGTGCAGGGAGCCCGAGCACGATCGTGCACCCGCCACCGAAGGAACAGAGCCCACCCCATGTCCGTACCCCATCCGACCCCCGACCCGACGGCGAAGAAGCCACCGTCCGCCGTCGCGACGGCGGCGCAGACGCGAGGAGACTCCGTGGCAACCGACGCACCGCCCCCCTCGAAGACCGAGCATCACCTCCCCTCACCCGAGGAGTTCGCCGCGGTCCATGAGAGCGCCGAGTTCGCCGAACTGCGCCGCTCCTACCGCTCGTTCGCCTTCCCGCTGACCGTGGCGTTCATCGCCTGGTACCTGCTGTACGTCCTGCTCTCCAACTACGCGGGCGACTTCATGGGCACCAAGCTCTTCGGCAACATCAACATCGCCTTCGTCCTCGGCATCGCCCAGTTCGTCACCACGTTCCTCATCGCCTGGTGGTACTCGCGGCACGCCGCCGCGAAGCTCGACCCCAAGGCCGAGGCGATCAAGTCCCGGATGGAGGGCGGCGCATGAGCCCCGCACAGCAGACGTTCCTCGCGGCCAACGAGGCCAGCCAGCACCGGCCGCTCATCATCACCCTCTTCGGCCTGTTCGTCCTGGCGACGCTCGCCATCACCGTCTGGGCCGGCCGCCAGACCAAGGACGCCGCCGACTTCTACGCGGGCGGCCGCCAGTTCAGCGCCTTCCAGAACGGCCTCGCGGTCTCCGGCGACTACATGTCGGCGGCCTCGTTCCTCGGCATCGCCGGCGCCATCGCCCTCTTCGGCTACGACGGCTTCCTCTACTCCATCGGCTTCCTGGTCGCCTGGCTGGTCGCCCTCCTGCTGGTCGCCGAGCCGCTGCGCAACTCCGGCCGCTACACGATGGGCGACGTCCTCGCCTACCGCATGCGCCAGCGCCCCGTCCGCACCGCGGCCGGTACCTCCACGATCGTCGTGTCGATCTTCTACCTGCTGGCCCAGATGGCCGGCGCGGGCGTCCTCGTCTCGCTGCTCCTCGGCATCACCTCCGACGCGGGCAAGATCCTCATCGTCGCCCTCGTCGGCATCCTCATGATCGTCTACGTCTCCATCGGCGGCATGAAGGGCACCACCTGGGTCCAGATGGTCAAGGCCGTCCTCCTCATCGGCGGCACGATCCTCATCACGTTCCTGGTGCTGCTGAAGTTCAACTTCAACATCTCCGATCTGCTCGGCACCGCCGCCGAGAACAGCGGCAAGGGCGCCGCCTTCCTGGAGCCCGGCCTCCAGTACGGCGCGACCGGCACCTCCAAGCTGGACTTCATCTCCCTCGGCATCGCCCTGGTCCTCGGCACCGCCGGCCTGCCGCACATCCTGATCCGCTTCTACACGGTGCCCAACGCCAAGGCCGCCCGTAAGTCCGTGAACTGGGCCATCGGCATCATCGGCGGCTTCTACCTGATGACCATCGCCCTCGGCTTCGGCGCCGCCGCGCTGATCTCCCAGGACGAGATCATCGCCTCCAACCCGTCGGGCAACACGGCGGCCCCGCTGCTCGCCCTGCACCTGGGCGGCGTCGACTCGGCCTGGGGCGCGATCCTGCTGGCCACCATCTCCGCGGTGGCCTTCGCGACGATCCTCGCCGTGGTCGCCGGCCTCACCCTCGCCTCGTCGTCCTCCTTCGCGCACGACATCTACGCCAACGTCATCCGCAAGGGGAAGGCCTCCGGCGCCGAGGAGGTCCGCGCGGCCCGCTGGGCGACCGTCTTCATCGGCATCGTCTCCATCGGCCTCGGCGCTCTCGCCCGCGACCTGAACGTGGCCGGCCTCGTCGCCCTCGCCTTCGCGGTCGCGGCCTCCGCCAACCTGCCGACGATCCTCTACAGCCTCTTCTGGAAGAAGTTCACCACCCAGGGCGCGCTGTGGTCGATCTACGGCGGTCTCATCGTCGCCGTCGGCCTGGTGCTGTTCTCGCCCGTCGTCTCCGGCGACCCGAAGGCGATGTTCCCGGACGTCGACTTCCACTGGTTCCCGCTGAAGAACCCGGGCATCATCTCCATCCCGTTCGGCTTCCTCATGGGCTTCCTCGGCACCGTCCTGTCCAAGGAGAAGCCCGACACCGGCAAGTACGCCGAGCTGGAGGTCCGGTCCCTCACGGGCACCGGCGCGCACTGATCCGGCCACCCCGCCCGGGGCCGTCGTAGATCCCTACGGCGGCCCCGCGCCGTGTCCGGTCGTAGGGACCTACGGCGATTCCGCGCCGCATCTCGTGCGATCGGGCCGGTGATGTTGTCAGCGGTGTCACGTAGGCTCGCAAGTGTCGTCAAACCTGTGATCGCTACGAGGGAGGGGGCCCACGTGCTCATCGACACCTACGGCCGAGTGGCCACCGACCTGAGGGTCTCGCTGACCGACCGGTGCAATCTGCGCTGCACGTACTGCATGCCCGAGGAGGGCCTGCAGTGGCTGGCCAAGCCCGACCTGCTCGACGACGACGAGATCGTCCGCCTCATCGACATAGCCGTCCGCACCCTGGGCATCACGGAGGTCCGCTTCACCGGCGGCGAGCCGCTGCTGCGCCCCGGCCTGGTCGGCATCGTGGAGCGCGTGGCGGCCCTCGCCCCCCGCCCCCAGATGTCCCTCACCACCAACGGCATCGGCCTCAAGCGCACGGCGACGGCCCTGAAGGCGGCCGGCCTGGACCGGGTGAACGTCTCCCTGGACACCATCCGCCCGGACGTCTTCAAGACCCTCACCCGCCGGGACCGCCACAAGGACGTCCTCGAAGGCCTGGCCGCCGCCCGCGACGCCGGCCTGACCCCCGTCAAGGTCAACTCGGTCCTGATGCCGGGCCTGAACGACGACGAGGCCCCCGACCTCCTGGCCTGGGCCGTGGAACACGACTACGAGCTGCGCTTCATCGAGCAGATGCCCCTGGACGCCCAGCACGGCTGGAAGCGCGACGGCATGGTGACGGCCGGCGACATCCTCACCTCCCTGCGCACCCGCTTCGACCTCACCCCGGAGGGCTCCGAGATCCGTGGCTCGGCCCCGGCGGAACGCTGGCTGGTCGACGGCGGCCCCCACCGCGTCGGCGTCATCGCCTCCGTCACCCGCCCGTTCTGCTCGGCCTGCGACCGCACCCGCCTCACCGCCGACGGCCAGGTCCGCACCTGCCTGTTCGCCCGTGAGGAGACCGACCTGCGTGCCGCGCTGCGCTCCGGCGCGCCCGACGAGGAGATCGCCCGGATCTGGCGCCTGGCGATGTGGGGCAAGAAGGCGGGCGCGGGCCTGGACGACCCGTCGTTCGTGCAGCCGGACCGGCCGATGTCGGCGATCGGCGGCTGACAGGGAGGACCGCGCGCTCTACGGCGCCGGTTCCTCCCACTCGTCCAGCTTCACGACGTCCTTCAGGAACCCCCGCACACCCAGGAACTGCGAGAGGTGCTCCCGGTGCTCGTCGCACGCGAGCCATGTCTTGCGGCGCTCGGGCGTGTGCAGCTTCGGGTTGTTCCAGGCGAGTACCCAGACCGCGTCGGCCCGGCAGCCCTTGGCCGAACAGAGGGGGGAGGACGGATCGGAACCGGGGACGTCGAGGATGTTCACAGGTCGACCCTAGCCGCAGAAAAGGCGACGCCGAGCAGCCACGGGGGGAGCTGCCCGGCGTCGGTCTGTCGCTCCGACGGGGGATGCGGAGCGCGTACGAAGTATGTCACGGGTGGGCCTCTGCCCGGCACAGGAACTTCATGATTGATCTGAGCATTTCTTGAGCTTGGCGGGTGGCCGGATTCCGCTTCTTCCGGCTCCCCGGCGCTCAGAACCGCTCGCGCGACTCACCGCGAACGCCGCCCGCGGAATCGGCCGCGACGTCCTCCGGGGCGGATTGCGCGAAGCGCCCCCCGGCCCCGGAACCGGCCGAGGACGCGGCGTCCGTCTCCTGCGGCGGCGTGATCATCGGACGTGTCGGGGCGTGGACGAAGGTGGACGGCAGCGAGGGCGCGTTCTCCCGTCCCGCGTTGGCGATCACCACGGCCACGTACGGCAGCACCCCGCCGAGCACCAGTGCGACGACCGCGACGTGCCGTTCGACGTTCCAGAGCACCGCGGCGGCGATCACCGCGAGGGTACGGACGGACATCGAGATGATGTAGCGACGCTGCCGGGCGCGGACGTCGTCGGTGAGACCCTGCCGGGCGCCCGTGATCCGGAAGACCTCGACGTTTCCCTGCTTCCGCATCACGCTCCACCACCCGCCTGTATCGGACGCTCCCCGGTCCGTGCCCGCCCGCGCCGCCGCACGGAACGCGGTCCGGACACGTCCCACGGTACGCCGCGACTGCGACGCCTACGAGACCGGGGCACCCTGGGCGGGGAGTGGAGGAGATGCGCCGCGGCGCGTACGACCGTGCCCGACATGCGGCGTATGGCGGGCGGGCCGACACTGGGCGTACTGCTCACGTCGAGCCGTACGAGGAGGCAGCCATGGGCTGGTTGTGGGCGATCATCGTGGGATTCATCCTGGGCCTGCTGGCCAAGGCCATCCTGCCGGGCAAGCAGCACAGCCCGCTCTGGCTGACGACGATCTTCGGCATGCTGGGCGCCGTCATCGGCAACGCGATCGCACGCGGCTTCGGGGTCGAGGAGACCGCCGGGATCGACTGGAGCCGCCACATCTTCCAACTGGTCGCCGCGATCGTCATCGTGGCGTTCGGCGACATGGCCTACATGGCGACCCTGGGCAAGCGGAAGCAGCGGACCTGAGCCCCAGGGACCCACAAGGGGCGCGAGGAATCCGCGAGCGACCACGACCGAGCGGCACTCGCCGGACACCCCACGCCCCTACGGCGCCTAGGCCCCGGTCACCTCGACCGCGGCCAGGTTCTTCTTCCCACGACGCAACACCAGCCACCGTCCGTGAAGGAGATCCTCGGACGCCGGCACCGCGTCCTCGGCGGTGACCTTCACGTTGTTCACGTAGGCCCCGCCCTCCTTCACGGTCCGCCGCCCCGCGGACTTGCTCGGCACCAGACCGACCTCCACGAGGAGATCCACGACCGGCGCCAGCTCGGGCACCTTCGCGTGCGGCAGCTCGGACAGCGCCGCGGCCAGCGTCTTCTCGTTCAGCTCCGCCAGCTCGCCCTGCCCGAAGAGGGCACGGGACGCGGCGATCACGGCGGCCGTCTGCTCCGCCCCGTGCACCAGCGTCGTCAGCTCCTCGGCCAGCGCGCGCTGCGCGGCCCGCGCCTGCGGCCGCTCCTCGGTCTGCCGCTCCAACTCCTCCAACTCCGCACGGGACTTGAAGGACAGAATCCGCATGTACCCGCTGATGTCCCGGTCGTCCACGTTCAGCCAGAACTGGTAGAACGCGTACGGCGTCGTCATCTCCGGGTCGAGCCAGACGGCGCCGCCCTCGGTCTTGCCGAACTTGGTGCCGTCCGCCTTGGTCATCAGCGGAGTGGCCAGCGCGTGCGCCTGTACGCCGGGCTCCAGCCGGTGGATCAGGTCCAGACCGGCCGTGAGGTTGCCCCACTGGTCGCTGCCGCCCTGCTGGAGGGTGCAGCCGTACCTGCGGTAGAGCTGCAGGAAGTCCATGCCCTGGAGGATCTGGTAGCTGAACTCGGTGTAGCTGATCCCCTGGTCGGACTGCAGCCGACGGGCGACGGAGTCCTTCGCCAGCATCTTGTTGACGCGGAAGTGCTTGCCGATGTCCCGCAGGAACTCGATGGCGGACAGGCCCTCGGTCCAGTCGAGGTTGTTGACCATGACGGCCGCGTTCTCACCCTCGAAGGAGAGGAACGGCTCGATCTGGGCACGCAGCCTGCCGACCCAGCCCGCGACCGTCTCCGGGTCGTTCAGCGTGCGCTCCGCCGTCGGGCGGGGGTCGCCGATCAGGCCCGTCGCCCCGCCGACCAGTGCCAGCGGCCGGTGCCCGGCCTGCTGGAGCCGGCGCACGGTGAGCACCTGCACCAGGTGTCCGACGTGCAGGGACGGCGCGGTCGGGTCGAAACCGCAATAGAACGTGACGGGACCGTCCGCGAGCGCCTTGCGCAAAGCGTCCTCGTCGGTGGACAGGGAGAACAGCCCCCGCCACTTCAGCTCGTCGACGATGTCCGTCACGGTTCTCATGTCTCCTTGATTGAGCTGGTCATCGGGTACGAGGTTATACGCCCTGGCTGACAGAACTCATATTGAAATCCGGCACCCGCAGCGCGGGCATCGCGGCCCTGGTGAAGTAGTCGCTCCACTCGCGCGGCAGCGTCTTCTCCGTGCGCCCGGCCTCGGTGGCCCGGCCGAGCAGGTCCACCGGCGACTCGTTGAAACGGAAGTTGTTGACCTCGCCCGTGACCTCGCCGTTCTCCACGAGGTAGACGCCGTCCCGGGTCAGCCCGGTCAGCAGCAGCGTCGCCGGGTCCACCTCGCGGATGTACCACAGGCAGGTCAGCAGCAGCCCGCGCCGGGTGCCGGCGACCATCTCCTCCAGGGAGTGGTCCTCGCCGCCGTCCAGGATCAGGTTGCCGATCGTGGGCACCACCGGCAGCCCGGTCAGGCCCGCGCTGTGCCGGGTGGTCGGCAGGTTCGCGATCTCACCCCCGCTGATCCACTCGGTCTCCCGCAGCGGCAGGCCGTTGTCGAACACCGAGCTGTCGCCGCCGGAGGAGTGGGCCAGCACGAAGGGCGCGGACTCCAGGCCCGGCTCGCCGGGGTCGCTGCGCAGGGTCAGCGGCAGGTCGGTCAGCCGCTCGCCGATCCGCGTGCCGCCACCGGGCTTGCTGAACACCGTCCTGCCCTCGGCCGCGTCCCGCGCCGACGCCGACCACATCTGGTAGATCAGCAGGTCGGAGACGGCTGTCGGCGGCAGCAGGGTCTCGTACCGGCCGGCCGGCAGGGGCACCCGTCGCTCGGCCCAGCCCAGCCGTACGGCCAGCTCGGCGTCCAGGGCCGCCGGGTCGACGTCCTTGAAGTCCCGGGTGGAGCGCCCCGCCCAGGCCGAGCGCTTGCGGTCCGGGGACTTGGCGTTCAGCTCCAGCGTCCCGTTCGGCTGGTCGTGGCGCAGACGCAGCCCCGTGGACGTTCCGAGGTAGCTCGACACCAGCTCGTGGTTGGCGAAGCCGTACAGCTCCCGGCCGCCCGCACGCGCGCGGGCGAAGGACTCCCCGAGTGCCGGCGCGAAGTCGGCGAACACGGCGGAGGAGGTCTCGGCGGGCGCGTCCGTGAAGTCGGGGGAGTGCGCCACGCCCGTGACCAGCGGCTGGGCGTCCTCGGCGGGCCCGGCGCCCCGCGCGGCGGCCTCGGCGGCCCGCACCAGCGGCTCCAGCTCCTCGGCGGTGACGGCGGACCGCGACACCACTCCCGAGGCGGTGCCCTCCTTGCCGTCGACGGTGGCGATCACGGTCACCGACCGGCCCCGGGTGACCCCGTTCGTGGTCAGCGCGTTGCCCGCCCACCGCAGGTTCGCCGTCGAGTACTCGTCGGCGATCACCACACAGCCGTCGGCCCGGGACAGCGCGAGGGCCCGCTCGACGATCTCGTGCGGCTTGCTGGTACGGGCGCTCATCGACCGGCCTCCTGCGTGGTGTTGAGAATGTTGACTCCCTTGAAGAGGGCCGACGGGCAGCCGTGCGACACCGCGGCGACCTGGCCCGGCTGGGCCTTCCCACAGTTGAAGGCACCGCCCAGGACGTAGGTCTGCGGCCCGCCGACGGCCGCCATGGAACCCCAGAAGTCGGTCGTCGTCGCCTGGTACGCGACGTCCCGCAGCTGACCGGTGATCCGGCCGTTCTCGATCCTGAAGAACCGCTGCCCGGTGAACTGGAAGTTGTACCGCTGCATGTCGATGGACCACGACCGGTCCCCGACGACGTAGATCCCCCGGTCGACCCCGCCGATCAGGTCCTCGGTGGACATCCCGGCCGGGTCCGGCTTCAGCGACACATTGGCCATGCGCTGCACCGGCACATGTCCGGGGGAGTCGGCGTACGCGCAGCCGTTGGAGCGGCCGAGACCGGTCAACCTGGCGATCCGCCGGTCGAGTTGGTATCCGACGAGGGTGCCGTCCCTCACCAGGTCCCAGCTCTGGCCCGCCACGCCCTCGTCGTCGTACCCGATGGTCGCCAGGCCGTGCTCGGCGGTGCGGTCACCGGTGACGTTCATCAGCTCGGAGCCGTAGCGCAGCTTGCCGAGCTTGTCGAAGGTGGCGAAGGACGTGCCGGCGTACGCGGCCTCGTAGCCGAGCGCGCGGTCCAGCTCGGTGGCGTGACCGATGGACTCGTGGATGGTCAGCCACAGGTTGGAGGGGTCGACGACCAGGTCGTACACGCCCGACTCGACGCTCGGCGCCCGCATCTTCTCGGCGAGCAGTTCCGGGATCCGTGCCAGCTCGTCGTCCCAGTCCCAGCCGGTGCCCGTCAGGTACTCCCAGCCGCGCCCGACCGGCGGCGCCAGCGTCCGCATCGAGTCGAACTCACCGCTGGACTCGTCGACCGACACGGCGGTCAACGACGGGTGCAGCCGTACGCGCTGCTGGGTGGTCACGGTCCCGGCGGTGTCGGCGTAGAACTTGTTCTCGTGCACGGTGAGCAGCGAGGCGTCCACGTGGTTGATCCCGTCGGCCGCCAGCAGCCGCGTGCTCCACTCGGTGAGCAGCGCGGTCTTCTCCTCGTCGGGGACGGTGAAGGGGTCGATCCCGTACGACGAGATCCAGGTCTTCTCCGCGTGCACGGGCTCGTCGGCCAGCTCCACGCGCTCGTCCGACCCGGCTGCCTTGATGACCTGCGCGGACAGCTTGGCCATCGCCACGGCCTGCGAGGCGACCTTGGCGGCGGCGTCCATCGTCAGGTCCACCCCGGAGGCGAACCCCCAGGTCCCGCCGTGCACCACCCGCACCGCGTACCCGAGGTCCGTCGTGTCCGACGACCCGGCCGGCTTCGCGTCCCGCAGCCGCCAGGACGCGCTGCGCACCCGCTCGAACCGGAAGTCCGCGTGATCGGCGCCGAGGGCACGCGCGCGGGCGAGCGCGGCGTCGGCCAGTGCCCTCAGCGGTAGTGCCGTGAAGGCTTCGTCGATGGAATGAGGCACCGAGGGTCTCCCTGTTGCCGAGCGGTTGTCGTGGCCTGTCGGATCCGATCATGTCGCGCCCGCGGGCACGTGGACCACATCTTTGCGCCTGCGGACGCCGCACATTCTGTAGGGACCCCACAGCGCCGTCCCCGAGCCACTGTCACAGCTCGAATGCCCGCCCGGCGGACCGGACCGATAGGTTTTCGGGGAAGGCGCCTACCGTCCAGCCATGCTGGCAGGCGTTCCGACCGCTAAGGAAAGGGTGATCCGTTGAGCCGCTCGGTTCTCGTCACCGGAGGCAACCGGGGCATCGGCCTCGCCATCGCCCGCGCGTTCGCCGACGCCGGCGACAAGGTCGCCGTCACGTACCGCTCGGGGGAGCCGCCGGCCGGCTTCCTGGCCGTCAAGTGCGACATCACCGACTCCGAGCAGGTGGAGCAGGCCTACAAGGAGATCGAGGCCCAGCACGGCCCCGTGGAGGTCCTGATCGCCAACGCCGGCGTCACCAAGGACCAGCTCCTGATGCGCATGTCCGAGGAGGACTTCACCTCGGTCATCGACACCAACCTCACGGGCACCTTCCGCGTCGTCAAGCGCGCCAACCGCGGCATGCTGCGTGCCAAGAAGGGCCGCGTCGTCCTCATCTCCTCGGTCGTGGGCCTCTACGGCTCGCCCGGGCAGGCCAACTACGCCGCCTCCAAGGCCGCCCTGGTCGGCTTCGCGCGCTCCCTCGCCCGTGAGCTGGGTTCGCGCGACATCACCTTCAACGTCGTCGCCCCCGGCTTCGTCGACACCGACATGACCAAGGTGCTCACCGACGAGCAGCGCGCGGGCATCGTGAAGCAGGTGCCGCTCGGCCGGTACGCGCAGCCCGAGGAGATCGCCGCGACGGTGCGGTTCCTCGCCTCGGACGACGCCTCGTACATCACTGGAGCCGTCATCCCCGTAGACGGCGGACTGGGAATGGGTCACTGATCACCATGAGCGGAATCCTCGAAGGCAAGCGCGTCCTGATCACCGGTGTGCTGATGGAGTCCTCCATCGCCTTCCACACCGCCAAGCTGGCCCAGGAGCAGGGCGCCGAGATCATCCTGACCGCGTTCCCGCGGCCCACGCTGACCGAGCGCATCGCCAGGAAGCTCCCCAAGCCCACCAAGGTCATCGAGCTGGACGTCACCAACGACGAGCACCTCGGGCGGCTGGCCGACATCGTCGGCGAGGAGCTGGGCGGCCTCGACGGCGTGGTCCACTCCATCGGTTTCGCCCCGCAGGACGCCCTCGGCGGCAACTTCCTGAACACGCCGTTCGAGTCCGTCGCCACCGCGATGCACGTCTCGGCGTACTCCCTGAAGTCGCTGACCATGGCCTGCCTGCCGCTGATGCAGAACGGCGGCTCGGTCGTCGGCCTCACTTTCGACGCCAAGTTCGCCTGGCCGCAGTACGACTGGATGGGCCCGGCCAAGGCCGCCCTGGAGGCCACCAGCCGTTACGTCGCCCGTGACCTGGGCAAGCAGAACATCCGCTGCAACCTCGTCTCCGCCGGCCCCCTCGCCTCGATGGCCGCCAAGTCCATCCCGGGCTTCGGCGAGCTGGCCGCGGTGTGGGACGACCGTTCGCCGCTGGAGTGGGACCTCAAGGACCCCGAGCCGGCCGGCCGCGGTGTCGTCGCGCTGCTGAGCGACTGGTTCCCGAAGACCACCGGCGAGATCATCCACGTGGACGGCGGACTGCACGCGATCGGCGCGTAGCACTGCCGCCTGGGCTCCACCGGCGCATGAGGGCGCGCATCCATTCGGGTGCGCGCCCTTGCCGTACTCCTCTTCGCGGGGACGATCACTCGTTCGGCTCATCCGGCGGGGCGCCGGGGCCCGGTGCCACGCACGCTGGACGTACACCGCTCAGCCGCTCGGCCTGAGGAGGTCCCCTTGTGCGCGTCTCCCGCAGCATCGCCCCAGCGGTCCTCGCCCTCGCCCTGGCCCTCGTCCCCGCCCTCCCGTCCGACGCGAGCACGGCCGACGCGCGTCCGGCCGACCGGCCCGACCCCTTCGGGGCGGCCTGCCGCAGCACCGTCACCGGCTCCCGGGTGATCGCGCACTGCTACAACCCCTATGTGGCCGTCGACCGTGTCCGGCTGCACATCGAGTGCGCGCGGTGGTGGGACATCGACAGCGACAGTGCCGCGGTCGCGGCCGGACCGGCGCAGACCGTACGGCTCGCCGGGCGCTGCTGGAAGGAAGTCCGCTCGGTGTGGTTCAGCCACCAGCGGGCGGAGGGCTGACCCGGCCCGGGCGGCAGTGGAAGGGATAGCCGGCCGCCTCAGCCGCCGCCGTCCCGGCGTCACCCGCGCGGATCGCGTCCACCAGGCGGGCGTGGTCCATGTACGTCTCCGGGGTCAGCTCCTCGCCCACGTCACCGCGCAGCCAGTCCCGCAGCACCTCGCCCAGGTCCGCGTAGACCGCCGTGACGACGTCGTTGTGGGACGCGGCCACGACCGCCATGTGGAAGGTCGCGTCGGCGGTCACGAAGGCTTCCGTGTCGCCGGACGCCCACGCCTCCTCACGGCGGGCGAGGAGCGCGTCCAGCTGCTTGAGGTCCTTCTCGGTGCGCCGCTCGGCGGCCAGTTTGGCGGCGTTCGACTCCAGGGCGGAGCGCAGCTCGGCGATGTGGGCCGGGTCGGCGTCCGCGAAGCGGCGGTGCATCACGCCCGCGAGTTCGCTGGTCGCGACGACATAGGTGCCGGAGCCCTGGCGGATGTCGAGCAGACCGTTGTGCGCGAGCGCGCGGACGGCCTCGCGGACCGTGTTCCGGGCGACGCCCAGCTCCTCGACCAGCTCGGGCTCGGTGGGGATGCGGGAGCCGACCGGCCACTCGCCCGAGGTGATCTGGTTCCGCAGGGCGGCGATGACCTGTTCGGACAGCACCGATCGGCGGGGATGGCTCAGCGGCATGGCACACCTTCGCATGTGCGGGCCGACCGGGAGAGACCGGGCCCTGGACAACCAATCATCCTATGATTCTATGATGGGTGTCATGGTGAGCGAGGAGACTTTGACGCCGGCATCGACACGTGGACGAACCCGGTCCGAGCAGTCCATGGGTTCCCTGCGGTCCACGGGTTCCGCGCGGTCCGAGCGTTCCGTGCGGTCCGAGAGTTCCGTGCCCGGAGGGTCCGCGGCCGGACGCCCGGCGCGGAGCACGCGCGCGTGGACGACGCGACTGGTCGTCGTGGGCATCGTCCTCACGGCCCTCAACCTCCGCCCCGCCATCACCAGCCTCGGCGCGCTGCTCGAAGAGGTGCGCGTCGGGCTCGGCATGAGCGGCAGCGTCGCCGGACTGCTCACCTCCGTGCCGCCGCTCTGCTTCGCCGCCTTCGGCGTCATGGCACCGCGGCTCGCCCGCCGGTTCGGCCCGGCCGCCGTCGTCTGCGCCGGCATGGCCGCGATCGCCGGCGGGTTGCTGCTGCGGCCCTACGCCGGCGGTACGGCCGGATTCGTGGCCGCGAGCGCCCTCGCCCTGATGGGTATCGCCGTCAGCAACGTCCTGATGCCGGTCATCGTCAAGCGCTGGTTCCCGGACCGGGTCGGGTCCATGACGGGCCTCTACTCC
Source organism: Streptomyces sp. NPDC002324 (assembly GCF_053593335.1). NCBI lineage: Bacteria > Bacillati > Actinomycetota > Actinomycetes > Kitasatosporales > Streptomycetaceae > Streptomyces > Streptomyces sp. NPDC002324. The sequence goes on along the minus strand of NZ_JBSFCF010000024.1, from coordinate 20,815 downwards.
ATGGCCCTCGCCCTCGGCACCGCGTCGGCCGCGGCCGTCACCGTGCCCATGACGTCGGCCCTGGGCGGGAGTTGGCAGACCGGGCTCGCGGTGTGGGCGGGCCTCGCGGCGGCGGCCGTGCTGCCCTGGCTGCCCTTCGTCCGGGACCGCGCCCCGCGCTCGGCCGGGCCCGCTCCCGCGCGCCAGGAGGGGCCGGCCCCGAGGATCACCCGGAGCCGTACCGCCTGGGCGCTCGCCGTGTTCTTCGGCCTCCAGGCGACCGCCGCCTACATCACCATGGGGTGGATGGCCCAGATCTTCCGGGACGCGGGGGTCCCGGCCGGCAGGGCGGGGCTGCTGCTGGCGGTCACGATGGTGATGGGCGTGCCGCTGGCCTTCGTGATCCCCCGGCTCGCCACCCGGCTGCCCCGCCAGGGCCCCATCGTGGTCGTCCTGGGCGTCTGCGGACTTCTCGGATACGGCGGCCTCTATGCCGCCCCGGCCGAGGGGGCCTGGGCCTGGGCCGTGCTGATCGGCATCGCCAACTGCTCCTTCCCGCTCGCGCTCACCATGGTCGGCATGCGGGCCAGGACCGGTGCGGGCGTGGCCGAGCTGTCCGCCTTCGCGCAGAGCACGGGGTACCTGATCTCGATCCCCGGCCCGCTCCTCGTGGGCGTCCTCTACCAGCACAGCGGCGGCTGGGGCCTGCCCCTCGGCCTCATGGCCGCCCTCATGCTCCCGCAGATGGCGGTGGGCGTCCTGGCGGGCCGGGACCGGGTGGTCGAGGACGAGGCGGCCCGCTGACCCGCCCCCCGGACCGGCTCCTGCATGGGCCCCGGCGGCGCCGGCAGGGCCCCGGCGAGTCCGGCAGGGGGCGGGGGTGCGAGACTGGCAGCATGCCAGTGCTCGACCCGAACCCCCAGAACGGCCAGAAGAAGATGCTCCTGGTCTTCGGCTCGTTCCTCGCCATCTTCGTCGTCATCGGGATCATCGCGGCCATCGCGTCACCGTGACCCCGCCGAGGGGTGGGGAGAACCCCCCGTCCCCTAGGGGGTCGGTCTCAGGGTGAAGTGGGTGGATCACCGGATGGGCCGGGGCGCCCGCGGTCCGTAACTTCGAGATGTGGCCGCAGGGGACCCGCGAGGGCCCACGGAGGACCGGGCCACGAGGACTCTCGGACCACGGAGGCGGCATGTCGGCCCGTACACACACCCGGCCCCACCCGGCGGCACCCACAGCCGGTGTCGACATCCGGCTGCCCTGGTGGGCGGTCGCCCTGCCGGCGCTCGGCTTCGTCACCCTCCTGCTGCTGATTCTCGACCCCGCTCAGGCCCGGGCGGCCGGCGGAGATCCCGCGATCACCCACCTCCTGGAGCTCATACGGCAGGCGCTGCCGGGCCACGCGCAGTGACGAGTGACCAGCCCACCGGAAGCACATGTACGGGTGCCGGGTATCCGCACTTCAACTCCCAGCGCCCCATGGCCTGTTTCGTGCGAAGCTGGGACTCATGAGCGTCGCAGAACCCCGCAGGATCATTCTCTTCCGGCATGCGAAGGCCGACTGGCCGCAGGTCTCCGACCACGAGCGGCCGCTCGCCGACCGGGGCCGTATGGACGCCGCCGTCGCCGGGCGCAAGCTGGCCGACTCCGGTATCCCCCTCGACCTTGCCCTCTGCTCCACCGCCGTCAGGACCCGCGAGACCTGGAAGCTGGCCGTCCACGAACTGCCCGAGCGGCCGAAAACGGTCTATGAGGAGCGGATCTACGAGGCCTCGCCCGGCGAGCTGATCGCCCTGCTCAACGAGACCCCGGACGACGTGCGCAACGTCGTCCTGATCGGGCACAACCCCGGGATCCAGGGCCTCGCCGACATACTCGCGGGCAGCGCCGACGGCGACACCCGCGCGCGTATGAACCGTCACGGGTTCCCGGCCGCCGCCTTCGCCGTGCTTTCGTTGGAGGGCGTCTGGAAGAGCCTGGAGCCGGGCGCCACCACGCTGGCCGAGTACTGGGCGCCGACGGAATAACCCCGCCCGCGCGACCCCACCGGCACCCGGCACGACCGAGGCCCGGCACCGCTCCGGTGCCGGGCCTTCGCCGTGTGTACGCCCCCGCTACTCGTCGTGCGTGTCCGCCGCCTCGACCTCTTCGCGGGTCACCCCGAGGAGGTACAGCACGGTGTCGAGGAAGGGGAAGTTCACCGCGGTGTGCGCGGCCCGGCGGACGACCGGCTTGGCGTTGAAGGCGACGCCCAGACCGGCCGCGTTCAGCATGTCGAGATCATTGGCGCCGTCGCCGATCGCCACGGTCTGGGACAGCGGTACCCCCGCCTCGGCGGCGAACCGGCGCAGCAGCCGGGCCTTGCCCGCGCGGTCCACGATCTCGCCGACCACCCTGCCGGTGAGCTTGCCGTCGACGATCTCCAGCGTGTTGGCCTGCGCGAAGTCGAGCCCCAGCCGCTCCTTGAGGTCGTCCGTGACCTGCGTGAACCCGCCGGAGACGACACCGACTTGGAAGCCCAGCCGCTTCAGCGTGCGGATCAGCGTCCGCGCCCCCGGCGTGAGCCGCACCTCGCTGCGCACCTTCTCCACCACCGAGGCGTCGAGCCCCTCCAGCAGCGCCACGCGCGCGTGCAGCGACTGCTCGAAGTCCAGCTCGCCCCGCATCGCGGCCTCGGTCACCTCGGCGACCTCCTTCTCGCACCCGGCGTGCGCGGCGAAGAGCTCGATCACCTCGTCCTGGATGAGTGTGGAGTCCACGTCCATGACCACCAGCCGCTGCGCCCGCCGGTGCAGCCCCGCCGCGACCACGGCGACGTCCACGCCCAGTGCGACCGACTCGGTGACCAGCGCGGTCCGCAGGGTCTCGGGTTCCGTACCGGAGACCGCGAACTCGACGGCCGTCACCGGGTACTTGGCGAGCCGGAAGATACGGTCGATGTTGCCGCCGGTCGCCGTGATCCGGGCGGCGATGCGGGCGGTGGACTCGGCGGTCAGCGGATGGCCCAGCACGGTCACGTGCGAGCGGCCGAGGCCGCGCGGCCGGTTGTCGCCCTTGCCGGAGATGATCTCCGCCTGCATCTTCATCGACTCCGCCCAGCTGTGGACGGTCGCCCGCAGGTCGCCCTCCTGCCCGGCGGGCGGCTCGGTCACGAGCGCGCACAGCACGATCCGGCCACGGGTGACGACCTGCTCGATGTCGACCACGTCGACGGAGTACGCGGCGAGGGTGTCGAACAGTCCGGCGGTGATGCCCGGCCGGTCCTTGCCGAAGATCTTGACGAGGAGAGTGGGGACGTCAGAGGAGGTCTGCGAAGCGCTCATGATGTGCCAACCGTATCCGGCGCCCCGTGCCTTTCGCCCCTGAGGTCCGCCCAGCGGACGGAGAACACTGGGTTACCGGCGGCTGAAGCGCACCCGGACCGCGAACGACGCCCCGGAGAGACCCCTGGATCACACCCCCGCCCACCCCCGTTCCCGGTGTCTCAACGCCCCCGGGGCCCGCGCGGAGGCGGCGGTGGCGGCGGCCCCTCCTCCGGTGGCGGCGGCGGAGCCGGCCAGACGCTCGACCCCGACCCCGACCCCGACCCCGACCCGGACCCCGACCCGGACCCCGACCCCGACCCGGACCCCGACCCGGGCTGCTGCCCCGGCCGTCGCGGCGGAGGCGTGAACCGCCGCACCACCGTCGGCGCGCCGTACACATCCGGCGGCGGTGCCCCCCGGGGCTCCCGTGAGTCCGGGGCCCCCGGCGGCTGCGCCCCTCGCAGCCCGTCCGGCAGCCGCAGATACGGATTGGTGTCCGGGTTCGGCGGCCGGTACGGCATGCCCGGCGTGTACGGTCCCGAGGAGGAGTCCGCGACCGTGGTCGTGTGGGCCCCGGCGGGCGCCGCCCGGAGGCCGTCCGCGTCCCCCCGTGCCCACGGCGAGGCCCGCAGCCCGGCGGCCCGCGTCCCGCACGCCAGCAGCGCCCCGACGGCCCCCGCGCCCGCCCCCCACAGCGCGCCCAGCAGCAGGGCCGTCGCCGCCCGCCCGCGCAGCTCGATGCCCGCGTCGAACGCGTCGATGCCGAACAGACCGAGCGAGGCGTCCACCGACACCTCCGTCAGCCGTACCAGCAGCGGCAGCGCCACCGCCGTCGCGAGGCCCAGCCGAAGAGCGCAGCGCCCCACGAAGCCGAGCGCGCCCGCGCCCCGTGCATCCGCACCGGGTCCGCCCCCGGCAGCGGCGGCAGCGGACCGCCGTACGAAAGGCGTACGTACGGCGGTCAGGACCCCCGCGTACACCATCATGAGTGCCGCCGCGAGGCCCAACAGCCAGACTCTGCCGTCGAGTTCCGCGAGGCGGCCGAGCGTGACGGGTTCGCTCGTGTCGATGCTCAGCAGCTCGTCGAGCGGGTCGGGCAGGAGGTCGGCCAGCGCGCCGGTGGCCCTGCCGTCCCAGGGGACGAGGAGGCCGAGGGGGACGCCCAGCCAGACGCCGTTGGGCGCGCCGAGGAGGGCCGCGCCGGCGATCCGCCGGGGGTGGGGGTCGCCGATCGCCGCGTACGCCGCCGCCGCGAGCCCGGCCAGGACCGCCACCAGCAGCACGGAGACCACGGCGGACACGGCGGGCCGTACGACGCGGTGCAGGGCGTCCAGGGCGGGCGGCAGGGGGGTGCGGCGCGAGGCCAGCAGGGCGATGAGCAGCACGCCGAGGCACCAGGCCAGGCCGCCGAGCAGCGTCGGCACGGTGTCGACGGTGAAGCCGACCTCGGCCTGCGCGTCGGCCAGGTCGCCCAGCCGGTCCGGCAGCAGACCGCCGCCGATGTCCCCGATGTCACCGAGCCCCGGGATCTCCACGTCGTCGAGGGCACCGCCGCCGCCGGGCAGTTGTCCGTCGAGCCCCAGCCGGGTTCCGTCCAGGGTGACGACGGCGTTCCCGGCCCAGGCCAGCCCGCCCATCAGCGCCACGAAGAGAGCGAGCACCGTGCCCGCCCGCGCGAGGAGTTCGCCGGGGGAGATCACAAGTCCCGCGCCCCGCAGGGACCGCAGGAAGAACCAGGCCAGCAGAAGCGCTCCCACCAGGCCGACCCCCAGTGGCGCGATGTCGATGGCGGTGGTGGCCTGGGCTCCTTCCAGGCCGAAGGCGGACACAGCGCCGGACGGGGTCACCGTCCCACCTGCCCCCAGCGCCACGACCGCCGCGGTCATGGGACCGAGTTCGCCCGCCGAGTCGGCCCCCAGCAGATGCAGGCCGAGCGCCGCCGTACCCGCCATTCCGATCAACGCCCAACTCACGGCGGCGATCGCGGAGAACAGGACGTCCCCCCACGGCACGCCGCCGCCTCGGCCGAGATTCCGGTCGCTCATGGTCGGACCCCCCCGATCCGCATCGCGGCGTTGCACCGCCGATGTCCCTCTCGCGTGGGATTACCACTCTCCGGCCCGGTTTCAACCCCGTCAACGGGACCGGCCGATACCCCCGTACGCACTCTTCACAAGGCCCGACTTTCGGTCAGGGGGCCGAGCCTGAAATAGTTCCCCCCGATGTTCGACATCCCTAGACTCCCTGTGATGGGGGTAAATCGGGGGACAACTCAGTGGGGCATGGAGTGCCGGAACTCGTACTGGAATTGAACGGACAAACCTGGACGCTCGATCCGTCCAGGGCATACACCCTCGGACGTGATCCGCAGGGAGACATCGTGTTCGACGACGCCAGGGTGTCCTGGCGTCACGCCACGATCAGCTTCAGCGGCCGTGGTTGGGTGATCGAGGACCACGGCAGCACCAACGGCACCTTCGCGCAGGGGCAGCGGATCCACCAGCTGGAGATCGGTCCAGGTTCGGCCGTGCACCTGGGCAACGCGACCGACGGCCCGAGACTCAACCTCTCCGGCAGTGCCGCGTCCGTCGCGCAGCCCCAGCAGCAGCCGTACGCGGCGCAGGGCGCGAACGCCGGATACGCCGGCCAGCAGGCCCCGCAGCCGCAGGCGCCGCAGGCGGGCTGGCAGCAGCCGCAGGCACAGGTCCCGCACCAGCAGGGCCCCGGTGGTGGCGCGGGGGCGCCGCCGGTCTACGGCGACCGCAGCCCGACCACGTTCCACCATCTCTCGCTCGGCCGTGTCATGCGCATCGGCCGTGCCCTGGAGAACGAACTGGTCGTCTCCGACCTCCAGGTCTCGCGCAACCACGCCGAGTTCCACGCGACGCCCGACGGGCGCTTCGAGATCCGCGACCTCGGCTCGCACAACGGCACGTTCGTCAACGGTATGCCGATCGCCAAGGGCGGCACGGCCCTCCTCGGCCCGAACGACATCGTGGGCGTCGGCCACTCGACGTTCCGTATCGTCGGCGACCGCCTGGAAGAGTTCGTCGACACCGGTGACGTCTCCTTCTCCGCGCGCCATCTGACGGTCACCGTCGACGGCGGCAAGCAGATCCTGAAGGACGTCTCCTTCGGTGTCCCGGAGAAGTCGCTCATCGCGGTCATCGGCCCCTCGGGCTCCGGCAAGTCCACCCTGCTGAAGGCGCTCACGGGCTACCGCCCGGCCAACCAGGGCGACGTCCTCTACGACAACCGGAACCTGTACAAGCAGTTCGCCGAGCTGCGTCAGCGCATCGGTCTGGTCCCGCAGGACGACATCCTGCACAAGGAGCTGACCGTCAAGAAGGCCCTCAAGTACGCGGCCAAGCTGCGCTTCCCGGCCGACACCACGGCCGCCGAGCGTGACGCCCGCATCGACGAGGTGCTGCGCGAGCTGAAGCTCGACATCCACAAGGACAAGAAGGTCACCTCGCTCTCCGGCGGCCAGCGCAAGCGCGTCTCGGTCGCCCTGGAGCTGCTGACCAAGCCGTCGCTGATCTTCCTGGACGAGCCGACCTCCGGCCTCGACCCGGGCATGGACCGTGACGTCATGCAGCTGCTGCGCGGCCTCGCCGACGACGGCCGCACGGTCCTGGTGGTCACCCACTCGGTCGCTGAGCTGGCGATCTGCGACAAGCTCCTGGTGATGGCGCCGGGCGGTTCGGTGGCGTACTTCGGTCCGCCCGAGGAGGCCCTGAACTTCTTCGGCTACGAGACCTGGGCCGACGTCTTCTCCGCCTTCGAGAACTACCGCGACTACGACTGGGCGGGCCGCTGGAAGGGCTCGCAGCACTACCAGATGTACGCCGCGGACATCGACGCCGTCGCCCCGCAGTCGGTGCACATGCCGCCGCCGCAGTCGATGCGCCCGCCGAAGCCGCAGGGCTGGCTCTCGCAGCTCGGCACCCTGGTCCGGCGCTATGTCTCCGTCATCGTGTCCGACAAGGGCTTCCTGGCGCTGACGGTGATCCTGCCGGCCGTGCTCGGCGCGGTGAGCCTGCTCATCGACCCGGACAAGGACCTGCTGGTGCGGGGGGTGAACAAGGCGACCGGCCTGCCCGTCCCGAACGGCACGGCCACCACGGTGCTGCTGATCCTCGCGGTCGGCGCGTGCTTCGCGGGCGCCGCCAACTCGGTCCGAGAGCTGATCAAGGAACGTGTGATCTACGAGCGGGAGCGGGCCACCGGCCTGTCACGCTCGGCGTACCTGATGTCCAAGGTGATCGTCCTGGGCGCGGTCACCGTGTTCCAGGGCGCCATGGTCGGCGCGATCGGGTTCTCCAGCCGGACGATCCCGGACGAGGCCCTGATCTTCGGCGAGGGCAAGGTCGCCGTCATGCTCGAACTGTCGATCCCGATCATGGGGCTCGGCTTCACCTCCATGATGTTCGGCCTCGTCATCTCCTCGCTGGTGAAGACCGCCGAGAAGACGATGCCGCTGCTGGTGATGTTCGCGATCGTCCAGGTCGTCTTCACCGGCTGCCTCTTCGCCCTGCACGGCAGCCCCGGCGTCAACGAGTTCTCGTACCTGATGCCGTCGCGCTGGGCGGTCGCCGCCGCCGGTGCCACGCTGGACTTCAACAACATCAGCCCGCCCAAGGAGGCCGGCGACACCGACCCGCTGTGGGACCACACGGTAGGCGCCTACAGCCTCGACATGATCGCCCTGATCGTGCTGGGTGTGATCTGCGGCTTCCTCGTGGCCCGCTTCCTGCGCCGCCACGAGCCGGAGGTCATGCGCAAGTAGTCCCAGGGCCCACGGGCCGGGCACGGACGTACGAGGGGCGGCACCCGCACCGGGTGCCGCCCCTCCACGTTCTCAGAGGTCCGCGCCGACCTCAGTACGCGCTGTTGACGTTGTCGATCGAGCCGTAGCGGTCGGCGGCGTAGTTCGCGGCGGCCGTCAGGTTGGCGACCGGGTCGTACTGGCTGTGCGCCGTGCCCGGGACGTGGTAGGCGTCGAAGGTCGGCTTGATGACCTGCAGCAGACCGATCGACGGGACGCCGTTGATGGCGTTGATGTCCCAGTCGTTGATGGCGTTCGGGTTGCCCGAGGACTCCCGCATGATGTTCTTGTGCAGGCCGTTGTAGGTGCCCGGGATCTTGTGCTTCTTCATGATGTCGAGCGCCTCGCGGATCCAGCCGTCGAGGTTGTTCGGGTAGGACTTCGCTGCGGCCTTGGCGATCTTCGCGCGCTGGGCGGACCGGCTCGCGGCCTCCTTCTTGGCGCGCTCCTGGTCGGCCTTCTTCTTCGCGGCGGCCGCGGCGGCCTTCTTGTCGGCGTCGGCGGCCTGGTTCGTGACGCTGGCCTTCGCGGCCTGCGCCGGGTTCTGGCTGAACGCCGCCGGAGCCGCGGACACGGTCTGCGTGGCGGTCTGAGCCTCGGCCGGCACCAGCGAGAACGCGAGGGCGGCGGTGCCGAAGGCGGCCACTCCGGCGAGCGAGAGCTTGTGGGTCTTGGTCAGAGCGAGACTGTGGCCGGGCTTCTTGACGTTCTTGATCATGAGTGAGGGACCTCTTCGAATAGCGCGGAGGTCGCTCTCGTGCCGGGTGGGGACATTGCTGTTCCAGCACAAACGCCGCGGGGCGACCCGCGGCGTCGAGCGACAGCAGCAATTCTTAGCGGCCGCAAAATCGTGTGGCAAAGGTGTGACGTACGATGCTGCTTAGTTGAACCGGAAAGGGCAAAACGGGACAGAACAACCCGTCCTTCCCGCTCAAACCACCCTTATGCCTCTCCTAGGCAGCTTCGTACGTGATGCGCACCCTATGGGCGGGCTCACAGGGTCCGGGCACCAAGCTCACCGGTAGTTGCTGGCGCAATGCTCTGCGTGAGGGGCCTCCTCCGGCAGGATGAGGTGCACGTCCCCGAACTCGTGCCACAGGTAACGCCCCTCGGCCGCCGCCTCGTACGCGCGGCCGACCGCCGGCCGCCCCGCGACCGCCTCCAGCATCAGCAGATGCGAGGCCTCCGGCTCGTGCAGCCCCGTCAGCAGCCCCTCCACCACCCGCACCCCGCGCTCCGGAGTCACTACCAGGTCCGTCCAGCCGCGCCGGGCCCGTACGACACCGTCGGGCCCGGTGGCCGACTCCACGGCCCGCACCGCCGTCGTCCCCACCGCGATCACCCGCCCGCCCGCCCGTCTCCCACCACCACCCCTCCGAGGAAGCGCCTCGCGCCCTTCCCGATTCGCCCGCGCCGCGTTGATCAGCCGCGCCGACGTCTCCGGCACCGCGAACCGCTCCGGGTACGGCGGCTCGTGCGCCTCCGCCGACGCCACCCCGGTGTGCAGCGTGACCGGCGCGAACTGCACCCCCCGGCTCACCAGCTCCGCCACCAGCCGCGCCGTGAACGGCCGCCCCGCACTCGGCATCTCCGCGGACCCCGCCCCGTCCCGCGACGGCAGCGCGAACACCGTCTGGTACACCGAGAGCGGCTGGTCCCGCTCCGTGTAGGAGTAGCGGATGGGCCGCCCGTGCTCCCGCAGCACCCCCGCGACGTCCGGTGCGGACACCCGGGCCCACCACAGCCGCTCGCCCCGCTCGCTCAGCGGCTCCTCCAGGACCAGCCGGACACCCCCCGGCAGACGTACCTCCGTCCCCGACGGCCCGCCCGCACGCGCGCGCGTGGTGCCGAGTCCGTCCGGATCCCGCAGCTCGACGGCCCACCGCCCGTCGTCGCCCCGCGTGGAGAAATGCACCACCACGCGCGCGTGCCCCACCGTCCCGTCCACCGCCGCCGCCAGCGTCGGCGAGGTGTTGACCACCAGCACGTCTCCCGCCCTCAGCAGCCCCGGCAGCGCCGCGAACGCGTGGTGCGACACCCTCGTACCGCACGAGACCAGCAGCCGTACGCCGTCCCGGTCCAGGCCCGGCCCGCGCTGCTCGGCGGGCACGCGCGCGTGCAGCTCCTCCGGGACGCCCACCGCCACCGTGCTCATCGCCCCTCCAGCAGGGACCGCGCCCCGTACCGGCCACTGACCGGCCGCTCGTCCAGCAACCGCAGGAACGCCGGGACCACGCTCCCCGGACCGGGCCGCGGCTCGTCGTCGTCCGGTACGGCCGCGGCGTACAGGTCCGTGCCCATGTCCCCGGGATCGACGGCCCACACCCGCAGCCCCGGTTCCTCCTCGGCCAGCACCGCCGACATCTGGTCCAGCGCCGCCTTCGAGGCCCCGTACCCGCCCCATGTCCCGTACGCCTCGGCCGCCGCGTCGGAGCTGACGTTGATCACCGCGCCCGCCCCGGAGGCCCGCAGCAGCGGCAGCGCCTCCTGGACCAGCCCCAGCGCCGCGACCACATTGACCTCCAGGGCCCGCCGCAGTCCGTCCAGGGCCAGCTCCTCCAGCCGTACCAGCGGCTCGGCGCCCAGCGCGCTCGCGTTGTTCACCAGCAGGTCGACCCCGCCCAGCCCCCGCGCCGCCGCCGTCAGCGCGGCCCGGTGCCCGGCGTCCGTGACGTCTCCCGGCAACGCCTCCACCCGGGTTCCGTACGCCGACAGCTCCGCCGCCGCCTCCTTCAGGGCCCCGGCGGTCCTGGCGTCCAGCACCAGATCCCACCCGCGCTCCGCCAGCGCCGCGCCCAGTGCCCGGCCCAGCCCCTTCGAAGCCCCCGTGATGATCACTACGGGCATGACATCCGTCCCCTCGTCCTCGGCCGCCACCCGACCCGGGCGGCGGTGATCCCAACGTAGGAACGGGACCGCCCCCGCCGCCTCGTGCGCGGGCCGCAGACCGCCGGGGCCCTTTGCCCTAGGCCGCCGGGCGGGCCCGCGGTCCTAGGTCCGGTCGTAGGTCCCCGGCCTAGGTCCGAGGGCCCGGACGAGACCCCCACCGGCCCGATCCGCGGTGTCGGACCCCGCCGGTACGGTGAGTTCATGAGTCACCGTCCCCGGTCCGGCCTCGCCGCGGTCAGCTCCGCGCTGCTGGCCATGAGCAGGCACCTGGAGGTGCGCGACGTCCTCAAGACGATCGTCGCCTCCGCGCGTGAGCTGCTCGACGCGGAGTACGCGGCGCTCGGCGTCCCCGACGACCACGGCGGCTTCGCCCAGTTCGTCGTCGACGGCGTCAGCGACGCCCAGTGGAAGGCCATCGGCCCCCTCCCGCGCCAGCACGGCATCCTCGCCGCCATGCTCCACGAGGCCACCCCCGAGCGCCTCGCCGACGTCCGCGAGGACCCCCGCTTCGAGGGCTGGCCGAGCGCGCACCCCGACCTCGTCGACTTCCTGGGCCTGCCCATCCGCGACGGCGAGGAGGTCATCGGCGCCCTCTTCCTCGCCAACAAACGCTGCCCGAGGCCCGAGGGCGGCTGCGGCTTCACCGAGGAGGACGAGGACCTGCTGTCGATCCTCGCCCAGCACGCCGCGATCGCCCTGACCAACGCCCGCCTCTACGAACGCAGCCGCGAGCTGACCATCGCCGAGGAGCGCTCCCGGCTCGCCCACGAACTCCACGACGCCGTCAGCCAGAAGCTGTTCTCCCTGCGCCTGACCGCCCAGGCCGCCGCCGCCCTGGTCGACCGCGACCCCTCCCGCGCCAAGGGCGAACTGCAGCAGGTCGCCGCGCTCGCCGCCGAGGCCGTGGACGAGCTGCGCGCCGCCGTCGTCGAGCTGCGCCCCGCCGGGCTCGACGAGGACGGCCTCGCCGCCACCCTGCGCACCCAGATCCACGTCCTGGACCGCGCCCACAGCGCCCGTGTCACCTTCTCCGGCCGCGGCGCCCGCGCGCTGCCCGCCGCCCAGGAGGAGGCCATGCTGCGCGTCGCCCAGGAGGCCCTGCACAACGCCCTGCGGCACTCGGGAGCCGAGCGGGTCGACGTCACCCTCGACCGGCGCGGCGGCGGGGCCGTCCTCCGGGTCACGGACGACGGCGTCGGCTTCGACACCCAGATCGTGCGCCGCGCGGGACGCCATCTCGGGCTGGTCTCGATGCGCGACCGGGCGAGCGGCGTCGGCGGCCGGCTGACCGTGGAATCGGCGCCCGGAAAGGGCACCACGATCGAGATGGAGGTCCCCGGTGGCTGAGACAATCAAGGTGCTGCTCGTCGACGATCACCAGGTGGTCCGACGCGGTCTGCGCACCTTCCTGGAGGTGCAGGACGACATAGAGGTCGTGGGAGAGGCCGCCGACGGCGCCGAGGGAGTCGCCCGCGCCGAGGAACTCCGGCCCGACGTCGTCCTCATGGACGTCAAGATGCCGGGCATGGACGGCGTGGACGCCCTGCGCAAACTCCGCGAACTCGCCAACCCCGCGCGCGTGCTCATCGTCACCAGCTTCACCGAGCAGCGCACGGTCGTCCCGGCCCTGCGCGCCGGCGCCGCCGGGTACGTCTACAAGGACGTGGACCCCGACGCCCTCGCCGGCGCCATCCGCTCGGTGCACGCCGGGCACATCCTCCTGCAGCCGGAGGTCGCCGACGCGCTGCTGTCGCAGGAGGGGGCCCACTCGGGCCAGGGCAGGGGCGGTTCCCTCACCGAGCGGGAGCGCGAGGTGCTCGGTCTGATAGCCGACGGGCGCTCCAACCGCGAGATCGCCCGCGCACTGGTCCTCTCCGAGAAGACGGTCAAGACCCACGTCTCGAACATCCTGATGAAACTCGACCTGGCGGACCGCACCCAGGCCGCACTGTGGGCGGTACGCCATGGTGTGACCGGATGATGTGCGGATTGTCCGGCAACATGGAGGGTTCCACTCCGGACTGAGATTCATACTGTCGGGTGTATGTCCCTCGGGTGGCGCATCCTCGGGGCAGCCCCGCCGTTCTTCAGTGCGTGCTGCGTGCGACCGCCGCAGTGATCGCAAGGAAGGGCTCAACGTGAAGAACCTGAAGAAGGCCGCGGCTGTCACGATGGTGGCCGGTGGCCTCGTCGCCGCCGGTGCCGGCATGGCCTCCGCCACCGACGGCGGGGCGCACGCCGACGGCAAGGCCATCGGCTCGCCGGGCGTCGTCTCGGGCAACGTCATCCAGGCCCCGGTCCACATCCCCGTGAACGCGGTCGGCAACAGTGTGAACGTCATCGGCATCCTGAACCCGGCCTTCGGCAACCTGGGTGTCAACCACTGACGTTCCCGCCCCGGAGCACCAGTGACCACCGGCCTTCCAGGCGCCCCTGGGAGGCCGGTCAGGCTGCCGTCCCACCCTGTTCCCCTGCCGTTCTGCCGTCTCGGTGCGCCGAACGGACGGTTCCCGAGACCCGTCCGTGCCAGGGTGCCCGCGCCCGGCGTCGACCAGTGCGCGATCCGTGCGCGGGTCGGCCCCGTACGGCGCAGGAGGAACGCAGCTCATGAACGTCGCGAAGAAGGCCGCCCTGACCGTGACCGCCGCCGGTCTCGCCGCGGGCTCCTCGTCCGGCGCCGCCGTAGCCGACTCGTCGGCCGACAGCGCGGCCATCGGTTCCCTTGGCGTCGCCTCCGGCCTCGACGTCCAGGTCCCCGTCGACGTCCCCGTCACGGTCACCGGCCTCAGTGCCGACCTCGTCGCCGCGCTCAACCCGACGTTCGGCGACGTCGCGGCCGACTCCTGACCACCCCCGCGCTCCCACCGGGGCCCCGCGAACCCGCCGGGTTCGCGGGGCCTTCGGCTGTGCCGCCCCACCCGGTCGGGGCCCGGCCGCCTACCGCCCCCGCTCCCGCTCCTCCACGAACGCGTTGTACGCCGCCACCTGCGCCCGCCGAGCCGTCCGCTCCACCGGCCGCAGCGCGTCCGCCCGCGAGGCCATCTCCGAGGCGCTCACGGCCCCGCCGTCCCCGTGCTCGAAGGCCACCGAGACCAGCAGCCCCACCCGCTGCGCCAGCTCCAGCACCCGTACCGCACGCGGCGGATACCCGGGAGCCAACACCTCCCCCCCCCGCTCGGCCCGCGCCCGGTACGCGTCGATCGCCGCCTCGGCCACCGGCCCGGACGCCGCGACGTCCAGCCGGGACAGCACGGCGGTGGCGTCCCGCAACGCCTCCGCCAGCTCGCGCTCGGCCTCCCCGAGGGACGGCACGTCGGCCGGCGGGGCCTCCCGCACCTCCAGGCAGTGCCAGACGACCTCCACGTGCTCGTCGCCCGTAGGCCCGGCCGCGTACACCTCCGGCACCAGCCCCAGCGCACCCCCGTGGCAGACGACCGCCTCCTCCGCCTCCAGCGCCCGCTTGTTGAACTCCGGTGGCCCGCTCAGCCCCAGCGGATGCCCCGCCGTCGGCAGCGCGATGCGCAGCCCGCTCACCCCGAGCGCCCGCAACCGCCCCAGCGCGAGCGTCAGTCCGACGGGCCCCGTCTCACCGGGCAACCCCTCCACCCGATGCACCGCGTCCTCCCCGACGATCGCGAGCACCGCGTCATCCGGCGAGACAAGTCCGGCAAGAAGGGCATTTCCCCATGAGGCGAGGCGCCCTGAACGTGGTTCGGAAAGCATGCCCCCACCCTAAGGACCGACCGAGGGGATGGACGGCCCGACCGGTGGCGTAGATTTCCCTGAGGGCTGCGCCCACCCGGCGGTGGCTCCGACCACAGGCGTACGCGACAGCCGAGACAGGCCGACACTGCAAGGGGAGACAGCGCGCTCATGAGCGATGTTCTGGAGCTGGAGGACGTATCCGTGGTCCGCGAGGGCCGGGCTCTGGTGGACCAGGTCTCCTGGTCGGTCAAGGAGGGCGAGCGCTGGGCCATCCTCGGCCCGAACGGCGCCGGTAAGACCACCCTCCTCAACATCGCCTCCAGCTACCTCTACCCCAGCAAGGGCACCGCCACGATCCTCGGCGACACCCTCGGCAAGGTCGACGTCTTCGAGCTGCGCCCCCGCATCGGCATGGCCGGCATCGCCATGGCGGAGAAGCTCCCGAGGCGCCAGACCGTCCTGCAGACCGTGCTGACCGCCGCGTACGGCATGACGGCCACCTGGAACGAGGACTACGAGGAGATCGACGAGCTGCGCGCCCGCGCCTTCCTCGACCGCCTCGGCATGACCGACTACGTCGACCGCAAGTTCGGCACCCTCTCCGAGGGCGAGCGCAAGCGCACCCTCATCGCCCGCGCCCTGATGGCCGACCCCGAGCTGCTGCTCCTCGACGAGCCCGCAGCCGGCCTCGACCTCGGTGGCCGCGAGGACCTCGTACGCCGTCTCGGCCGCCTCGCCCGCGACCCGATCGCCCCCTCCATGATCATGGTCACGCACCATGTCGAGGAGATCCCGCCGGGCTTCACCCACGTCCTGATGATCCGTCAGGGCAAGGTCCTCGCCGCGGGTCCGCTGGAGCTGGAACTCACCTCCCGCAACCTCTCCCTCTGCTTCGGCCTCCCGCTCGTCGTCGACCAGCTCGGCGAGCGCTGGACCGCCCACGGTCTGCCGCTCACCTGACCTCCAACTTCTCTTGGCTCCCCGCCAGTCGAATGCCCTGGGACCACAACCGGTCCCAGGCGCAACCGACTTGGGCCCACTCTGTACGTGATCTTTGACCGTGCGCTCTGTTCGGCGGCCCGATCGCGGTTCTACCATGGCCGATGTGGACAGCATCGACGCATGGGTGTGGTGGCTGATCGGCGCGGCCGGGCTCGGGATCGCCCTCGTCGTGACCGCGATGCCCGAGTTGGGAATGCTCGCCCTGGGCGCGGTCGCCGGCGCCGTGACCGCGGGGCTGGGCGGGGGTGTCGTGCTCCAGGTCGTCGTCTTCGCGGTCGTCTCGGTCGCGCTCATCGCCGTCGTACGGCCCATCGCGGTCAGGCACCGGTCCCAGCGACCCCAACTCGCGACCGGCATCGACGCGTTGAAGGGCAAACAGGCCGTCGTCCTGGA
The DNA here is from genome assembly GCF_053593335.1 of Streptomyces sp. NPDC002324. NCBI lineage: Bacteria > Bacillati > Actinomycetota > Actinomycetes > Kitasatosporales > Streptomycetaceae > Streptomyces > Streptomyces sp. NPDC002324. The sequence goes on along the minus strand of NZ_JBSFCF010000024.1, from coordinate 4,714 downwards.
ACGGGTCGACGGCATGGGCGGGCGGATCAAGCTGGCCGGCGAGATCTGGTCCGCCCGCGCGCTCGACACCGGCCAGGCCTACGAGGTGGGTCAGGAAGTGGACGTCGTGGAGATCGAGGGAGCCACGGCGATCGTCATGTGACCTCGCACGACGGGGTCACGAGGCGATGACGCAATGACCTGAACGACCCACCTGGCAGGCGGGGTTCTGCCAGACTCGACCAGCAAGATCTTCAACAGTCCGAACAGGCATAAGATCTTCCGGAAGCGCCACGGCGGAGAAGGGCACGGGGAGCAACGATGGAACCGATCATCATCGTCCTGATCATTCTGGTGGTGTTGGTCTTCATCGCCCTGATCAAGACCATCCAGGTGATCCCACAGGCCAGCGCGGCGATCGTCGAGCGATTCGGCCGCTACACCCGCACCCTCAACGCGGGTCTCAACATCGTCGTCCCGTTCATCGACTCGATCCGCAACCGCATCGATCTCCGTGAACAGGTCGTGCCGTTCCCGCCCCAGCCGGTGATCACCCAGGACAACCTGGTCGTGAACATCGACACGGTCATCTACTACCAGGTGACCGACGCCCGCGCCGCGACCTACGAGGTCGCCAGCTACATCCAGGCGATCGAGCAGCTCACGGTCACCACGCTGCGCAACATCATCGGCGGCATGGACCTGGAGCGCACCCTGACCTCCCGCGAGGAGATCAACGCGGCCCTGCGCGGCGTCCTCGACGAGGCCACCGGCAAGTGGGGCATCCGCGTCAACCGCGTCGAGCTGAAGGCGATCGAGCCGCCCACCTCCATCCAGGACTCGATGGAGAAGCAGATGCGCGCCGACCGCGACAAGCGCGCCGCGATCCTCACCGCCGAAGGTACGCGCCAGGCGGCCATCCTCACCGCCGAGGGCGAGAAGCAGTCCCAGATCCTGCGCGCCGAGGGTGAGGCCAAGGCCGCCGCCCTGCGTGCCGAGGGCGAGGCCCAGGCCGTGCGTACGGTCTTCGAGGCCATCCACGCCGGCGACCCGGACCAGAAGCTGCTCTCCTACCAGTACCTCCAGATGCTCCCGAAGATCGCCGAGGGCGACGCCAACAAGCTCTGGATCGTCCCCAGCGAGATCGGCGACGCCCTCAAGGGCCTCTCCGGCGCCATGGGCAACTTCGGCAACCTGGGCGGCGGCCCGTCGGTCCCGAGGCCCGCGGACGGCAACGGCGAACGCCGCGAGAAGCCGGCGATCGACTGAGCACACGACCAGGGGCCCGCCTTCGAGGGAGAAGGCGGGCCCCTGGTTTCTGCGTCTCGGGCGCCGGCGAAGCCCTACGCGGCTCCCTGGGAGAGCCACGCGGGAAGCGCGTCGTAGTCCTCGTGTCCCAGCGACAGCAGCATGGCGTCGGCCGGTGTCGGCTCGAACGGCTGCCGCAGCAGCGGCATACCCGCCTGCTCCGGAGTCCGGTCGGCCTTGCGGTGGTTGTCCTCGGCACAGGAGGCGACCGTGTTCAGCCAGGTGTCACCACCGCCCCGCGACCGCGGCACCACGTGGTCGACGGTCGTCGCCCGACGACCGCAGTACGCGCACCTGTGCCTGTCCCGTACCAGGACCCCCCGCCTCGACCACGGGGCTTGTCTTCGGAACGGCACCCTGACATATCTGCAGAGTCTGATCACCCGGGGCGCCGGTATGTCGACCGCGGCTCCGCGCATGCGCAGTTCGGGGTGGGTCTGCTCGACGACGGCCTTGTCCTGCAGTACCAGCACGACGGCTCGGTTGAGCGTCACCGTCGACAGCGGCTCGAAGCTCGCGTTCAGTACCAGCGTGTCCCGCATCCCAGCCCACCTCCTGTGCCAGCCCACCCCCCCGGCGGGCTTGGATCAACTCTGGCCGGGCACGCCGAGATGGACAACGCAATAAAAAATGCCCGTCTCTGATCACTTCCAAGACCAGAGACGGGCAAACGTTCAATGAACGTCCGGCTTCGTTACTTTTCCGCCTCAGCGGCGTACTCGCCGATGAGTTGAGCACGAGCCAGGGTGTGGAACCGCAGGTTGAAACCGATCACGGCGGGTGAGGCGTCCGAGTCCGGACCGAGCTTCTCCTGATCCACGGCGTACACCGTGAACACATAGCGGTGCGCGGGATCCCCGGGCGGCGGCGCGGCCCCGCCGAAGTCCTTCGTCCCGTAGTCGTTGCGCACCTGGACGGCGCCCTCGGGCAGTCCCTCGAACTTCCCCGAGCCCGCGCCCGTCGGCAACTCCGTCACCGACGCCGGGATGTCGAACACCACCCAGTGCCAGAACCCGCTGCCCGTGGGGGCGTCCGGGTCGTAGCACGTCACGGCGAAACTCTTGGTCTCCGGCGGGAAGCCCTCCCAGCTCAGCTGCGGCGAGGTGTTCCCCTCCGCGTAGACCTGGGCGTCCTTGAGCGTCGCACCCGCCTCGACGTCCTCGCTCGTGACGGTGAACGACGGCACGACCGGGTGGAAATCGTGGGGGAGCGGCGGCCTCTTCGGCTCGGTCACCTCGATACCTCCTGATGGATCCGGGGTAGGTGTGCTCAGAGCCTAGAACCAGCTGCGCTTGCTGCCGACCTCGGACAGCCACTGGTTCAGATACGCGGCCCAGTCCGTGCTCTGGTAGTCGTGCAGCCCTACCCGGAACGAACGGAATGAGTCGCTGCCCTCGCTGAACAGACCCGGCTTCTTGTCCATCTCCAGCACGACGTCCATCTCGCGGTCGTCGGCGACGAAGCTCAACTCGACCTGGTTGAGGCCGTGGTACTGCTGCGGCGGGTAGAACTCGACCTCCTGGTAGAAGGGGAGCTTCTGCCGGGTGCCACGGATGTGACCGCGCTCGAGGTCCGCGTTCTTGAAGCGGAAGCCCAGCTGGATGAAGGCGTCCAGGATGGCCTGCTGCGCCGGCAGCGGGTGCACGTTGATCGGGTCCAGGTCACCGGAGTCGACCGCACGCGCGATCTCCAGCTCGGTGGTGACGCCGATGTTCATGCCCGGCAGGGTCTGCCCCTGGATGGTCGTGATCGGCGTCTCCCACGGGATCTCCAGCCCGAACGGCACCGTGTGGACCGCTCCGGCCTTCAGCTCGAAGACACCCCCGAGCCGCTGCTTGGTGAACACCATGTCCTGCTTGTACTCCGAGTCCTGGCCCTCCACCTCGACCCTGGCCTGCAGACCGACGGACAGCGCCTCGATCTGCTGGTCCACGGAGCCGCCCTGGATCCGCACCTCACCCTGGACGACGCCGCCCGGGACGACATTGACCTCGGTCAGCACCGTCTCGACCGAAGCCCCGCCGGCTCCCAGGCTCGCGAGCAGCCGCTTGAACCCCATGTCTGTTCCTCCCGTCAGGCAATGCCTGCATATCTGTGTGGTTCTGTGTCTTGTGGTGTGGATCGCTCTGCGTGGCGTGGATCCTTGATCCCTACAAACGCAAACAGGCGTCGACCGGTTCCGCGTCCTCCCGCTCCACACCCTTCCAAGGAGAACGCCCTCTCGCCACCCGTCGGCACGCACCCGTCTGGACTACGCTCGGACGCCATGATCGCGAGCACCGACCGTACGCCCCTGGCCCGCGAGTTCTTCGACCGCCCCGTACTGGAGGTGGCACCGGACCTCCTGGGACGCGTTCTCGTACGCCTCACCCCGGACGGACCGATCGAACTGCGCCTCACGGAGGTCGAGGCCTACGACGGCGCGAACGACCCCGGCTCCCACGCCTATCGGGGTCGTACCGCCCGCAACGACGTGATGTTCGGTCCACCCGGTCACGTGTACGTCTACTTCACCTACGGCATGTGGCACTGCATGAACCTGGTGTGCGGTCCGGAGGGCACGGCGAGCGGGGTTCTGCTGCGGGCCGGCGAGATCACCGAAGGCGTCGACCTCGCCCGCAAACGTCGAATCTCAGCCCGAGATGACAAAGAACTGGCCAAAGGACCCGCCCGCCTGGCCACCGCCCTGGACGTGGACCGGGCCCTCGACGGTGCGGACGCCTGCGCGTCGGGCACCGCGCCCATAACGGTCCTGACCGGTACTCCTGTTGGTCCTGACCAGGTACGCAACGGCCCCCGCACCGGCGTCTCCGGGGACGGCGGAGTGCACCCCTGGCGTTTCTGGATCGCAGACGACCCGACGGTCAGCCCGTATCGGGCCCATGCCCCCCGCCGGCGCTCAACTTGACTCGCCCCTGGGGGGTCCGTAACGTAGCCCGAGCCGCTTGAACCGGTTACGGCGATCAGCCAGCAGCCGAGAGCGGCCAACCCACTACCTACGACATCCCCTCAGCGGGGGCGAATCAGGCATGCCCTGATTCCAGCCCGCAGGACTCAATTATGAGTTGCCGAGGGAATCGGCTAACGTAGTGAATGTCGAAAGGCCGCAAGGGAAACCGAGAGGCCGAAAGACAGCCGAAAGGCAAAACCCCCCGACAGGGAATCGGAACCGGAAACGGTCTGATAGAGTCGGAAACGCAAGACCGAAGGGAAACTGCCCGGAGGAAAGCCCGAGAGTAGCTTGGGTGAGTACAAAGGAAGCGTCCGTTCCTTGAGAACTCAACAGCGTGCCAAAAATCAACGCCAGATATGTTGATACCCCGTCCGCCGGGCAGTGTTCCGGTGGTCGAGGTTCCTTTGAAACAAACACAGCGAGGACGCTGTGAACGGCCGGGCTTATTCCGCCTGGCTGTTCCGCTCTCGTGGT
>NZ_JBSFCF010000023.1:0-154940 GCF_053593335.1 Streptomyces sp. NPDC002324 | reverse complement strand
GGGCGGCGCCCCCGCCCCGGGCCCCCCCCGACGGGCTCGTCGGTGCGGTGCGGCAGTCGCGTGGGTCAGCCGACTTCCTTCTCCAGTGCCTTGTCGGCGGCGGCCTTGGACGGCTTCCACCAGGTGGTCACCGGCTCCCAGACCCTGACCTTCTTGGTCGCGCCCAGCTGCTTCAGGGTGAACGTACGGCCGTTGAGGTTGGGGTTGGCCGACACCGTGATCGTGTCGACGCGACGCGCCTCCGGGTCCTTGAGATCGGCGATCGTGCGGACGGCCGCGTAGACCGTCTTGCCCGCGCCGACCTTGTACGGGCCGCTCTCGCCCGACGGCACCGGCTGGGCCGCCCCGTCGAGGTCGCCGAAGGTGACCACGGGCAGGCGGTCGATGGTGCAGGTGCGGGTGCCGGTGTTCTTGACGCTGATGTGCACGATCCGCGCGTCCTTCGACTGCTTGGCTGCCAGCTTGAGGACCTTCGACTTGCAGGCCGGGGTCTTCGCGGCGGGCTGGGCGGCCAGCCCCTGCGGAGCGGCGGCGATGAGCAGCGCGGCGCCGGCGGTCGCCACGGTGGAGACGGTGAGCAAGGAACGAATACGCATCGGTGGAATCCCCCAGTTTTGGTCACGTACGGGTACGGCACGCGCAAACGTGACGTCTGCCCAGTGTGACGTCCGGGGTGGGCGCTCGGTTGTACCGGACCGGCGCGTGTTACACGCCCGATGCTCAATCGTCGGCTCCGCATGAACCTGCGTCGTCCGGCAGCGTCCCGTACAGCAGGAAGTCGTCGACCTTCTCGTGCACGCACTTCGACGATCCGTACCCGGTGTGCCCCTTGCCCTTGTTGTCGAGCACGACGGCCGAGGAGCCGAGCCGCTTCGCCGTCTCGACGGTCCAGCGGTAGGGGGTGGCCGGGTCCCCCCGGGTGCCGACGAGCAGGATCTTCGGGGTGTCGACGTCCCGTACCTTCTCGCGGATGAAGTCGGTCCCCGCGGGGCGGCCGTAGCACATCAGCACCTGGGTCAGCCGGTACGCGCCGAAGACGGGGGAGGCGTCCTCGTAGGCCGCCCGCAGTTCCGCCAGGTTGTCGGTGATCTCCCTGGCGGTGGGTCGGTCGGGGTCGTCGGCGCAGTTGATCGCCATGAGCGCGGCCGGGTAGTTGTCCAGCGGCACCTTCTCGGCGTCGACGAGTCCGGCGTGCGGTGCCGGTGTGCCGGACGCGGTGGGTTCGGTGGGCTCGTGCGGGCGGGCCGGTACCGCCGCGGAGGACGGCGCCGACCGGTACGGGGTGGTGTGCGGGGCGAAACCGCCGCCCGAGAGGGCGATGACACCCCGGGTGTCGCCGTCGTGGACGAGCATGTTGAGCGCCTGAGTGAGCAGGGGCCACAGCTGTTCGCTGTAGAGGGCGTGACCGATGGCGCCCACCAGGTCCTGGCCCGTGAAGTCCGCCCCGAAGTCCGACGGGACCGGGGACTCGTCCAGTGATTCGACCAGTGCGACGACCTGCTCACGGGCCGAGCGGGAATCCTGCCCGAACGGGCACGTCAGCTGCTCGGTGCACGCGTCGAGGTAGTCCTCCAGCGCGGTCTGCTGGCCCGCCGCGCCCACCAGCCCCTGCTCGGTCAGCGGCTCGGTGAGGGTGTCCACCCCGTCGAGGACCATGCGGCCCACCTTGTCGGGGAACCGCGCCGCGTAGACCGCGCCCAGCCGGGTCCCGTAGGAGAAGCCGAGGTAGTTGAGCTTCTCGTCGCCGAGGGCGGCGCGCATCACGTCCAGGTCGCGGGAGGCGTCGACGGTGCCGATGTGCGGCAGCACGGGGCCGGAGTTCTTCCGGCACGCGGCGGCGGCCCGCCGCAGCCGCGTGAGCGCGGCCTGCGGGTGGTCGGCGTCGCTCCCGTCGTCGGTCGCCTCCAGCGCCTCCTCGGTGCCGTCGCCGCAGCTGACGGGGGAGGAGCGGCCCACCCCGCGCGGGTCGAAGGAGACGAGGTCGTAGCCGTTGGTGAGATCCATGAAGTCCGCGCCGCTGTAGGCGAGTTCGGGAACGCCCGGGCCGCCGGGTCCGCCGAAGTTCAGCAGCAGGGAGCCGCGCGGGTCGCCGGTGCCCCGGTAGCGGGCCACCGCCAGGTCGAGGGTGCCGGCCGTGGGCCGGGCGTAGTCGAGCGGCACGGTGATCTTGCCGCACCGCAGATCCCTGGGCACCTCCATGCCCTCGCACTTCGACCACTTGATCTTCTGGCGGTAGAAGCGGGTCAGGTCGGCCCGCTCGTCGTCCTGCTTCTTCTCGGCGCTCGCCACCGTGGCCGGCAGCGCGGCCCCCAGCAGGGCCAGCACCGCGACCGCGGCTCCGGCGAGCGGGCGCCGTCTGTGCGTGGACCGCATGCGTGCCTCCAGGGACACCCGGCCGGGCGGCCGGGGACAACCCCCGGATCACCATAGGCGGCCCCTCGCGGGCACGCCTCCCAGCGGGCGGGGCGGCCGCGAGCGCCGTATCCTGCGCCGCTCCCGGCCCCGTACGGCGGCCGGGGGCGGGTCGCTCGTCCGTGTGAAGGGGGCCGCCGGGCGGGCCCGTCGCCCGGCGGGATCGGCCGTTTCCGGCGTCGCGGGCGTGCTCGGGCTTCGGCGAGGATGCTGTGCGGGGCGGGCCGACCACCGCACCCCCGGCCGCCCGGCGGCCGGGCGTCCGCGTCAGCGAAGGAGCGCAGAGATGACCTCCGCGGGGCATCAGGACCTCGTCGTCACCCGGGCCACGCTCGACGACTGGGCGGTGGTCGCCCGATGGGCGGGCGAGGAGGGCTGGAACCCGGGGCTCTCCGACCCCGCGTGCTTCTTCGCGCAGGACCCCGAGGGCTTCTTCATCGGCCGGATCGACGGCGAACCCGTCTCGTCCGTCTCCGTCGTCACCTACGGCGACCACCACGCCTTCCTCGGCTTCTACCTGGTCCGCCCGGACCTGCGCGGCCGGGGCCACGGCCTCACCACCTGGAAGGCCGCACTCGCCCACGCCGGCGACCGCACGGTCGGCCTCGACGGAGTGGTCGCGCAGCAGGACAACTACCGCCTGTCCGGCTTCGAGCCCGCCCACCGCACCTTCCGGTACGCGGGCGTGATCCCCGGGGCGGCCGGCCTGCCCGACGGCATGCGGCCGGTCCGGGACGCCGCGTCGCTGGCCGCCTACGACAGTGCCTGCCACCCGGCCGACCGCCCCCGCTTCCTTCAGCGGTGGCTGACCGCCGACGGACACCGCGCCCTCGCGCGGGTCGTCGACGGGCGGCTCGCCGGCTACGGCGTCATCCGCCCGGGCCGGGACGCCCTGCGGATCGGCCCCCTGTTCGCCGACACCGCCGCCGACGCCCGCGCGCTCCTGACCGGGCTCGCCACCGAGGCGGCGGGCCGTGAACTGGCCATCGACGTGCCGGAGCCGCACACGGCCGCCGTCGCGCTGGTGGAGGAGTACGGGCTGACACCGTCCTTCGAGACGGCCCGTATGTACACCGGCCCGATCCGGCCGTACGCGGCGGAGCGCGTCTTCGGGGTCACGACTCTCGAACTCGGCTAGGCGACGTGGGGGACGGGGCGGCGTCCCCCGCTCCGGCCCGGGCCGGAGCGTTCTCGGCCCGGGCCGGCGGGGCGGCGTCGCCCTTCTTGAACGCCCACTCCATGCGTGGCTCGACGACACAGCGGAACACGGCGCGTACGGGCGCGATGCACAGCAGGGTGATGCCGCCGACCGCGAGGGCCGTCACGGCCAGCTGCCCGAGCGGGGTGTGCGGCCACTCCACGGCGTACCAGTCCCGGAACCGCGCCCACTTGATCACGAAGCCGTGCAGCAGGTAGCCGTACATCGTGCCGGCGCCCAGCGTCGTGAACCACAGGTGCCGGCGCGGCACCCAGGCCAGGAAGCAGGCCGTCAGCAGCACCGCCAGAGCGAACAGGGCGGGCGTGGTCAGCAGGCCCGTCCAGCGGGACACCCCCTGGCCGGTGACACTGCCCCGGTGATAGAACCAGCCCGCGTCGAACCACGGCGCCACCCGGTACGCGGCCGCGAACGCCCCGAGGCCCACCGGGAGCAGACACAGCCGCACCCGGCGGGTGCGCAGCAGCTCGAAGTGCTCGGCCCGCAGCGTCAGCCCGAGGACGAAGAACGGCAGGAACCCCAGCACACGCTGGATGGAGACGTCACCGCCGAGATCCGGTGAGACCGCCGCCAGCATCGCCAGACCCAGCGCGACGGGCAGCGGATGGCGCAGCATCAGCCACAGGGGCGTGGTCAGCCGCCAGATGAACAGGGCGACCAGGAACCACATCACGTACCAGGGATCCAGCAGGCTCAGCGGATAGCCCGGATCGTCCTGCGCCCACCGGTAGAACAGGGTGTACGCCGTCTCGAACACGACGTACGGCAGCACCACCCCCGTCATCAGCCGCTTCAGCCGGCCCGGCGCCATGTCGAAGCTCCGCGAGAAGTACCCGGAGATCAGGGCGAAGGCCGGCATGTGGAACGCGTAGACGGTCAGATACGCGGCCGTCACGGTCCGGCTGCCGTACGTCAGCGGCTCCCACGCGTGCCCGCAGGCCACCAGGACGATGGTCAGGTACTTCGCGTTGTCGAAGTACGGGTCCCGCGAAGCCTGCCTCGGCCGTGACCTCGCGCCCTCGGGCTGGGCCGACGGGCCCGGGGCGGTGTGCGGCACCACGTCTTCGGACATCGGTGAAGGTCTCCGGGCGACGACGACGGAACCCGGACCGCCTGCCCCGTCCCGCCCGTCCCAGTCCTCCTTCCGTCTTTCAGTCCCCGTTCGGCCCGTCCCCGTCCGGCCTCTCGTCCCCGTCCCGCCCGTCCCCGTCCTCCGCGGCGACCGCGCCGCCCGTCCCTGCGTGGAACCGGCGGTGCAGGGCCCGCACCTCCCCGGCCAGCTCCGGCACCGGCCCCTCGACCGTCACCCCGGGCGCGATCTCCCGCACCGGCAGCGTCCGCACCGGTGGCGCGGGCACCCCCAACTCGTCCATCCAGATGCCGAGTTGCTCGGACGAGGCGACGTACACGATGCGGCCGAGGCCCACCCAGGCGTGGGCGGCGGCGCACATCGGGCAGTGCTCGCCCGAGGTGTACACGGTCGCCGCCGCGCGCTCCTCGACGGTGAGCCGTGCCGCCGACCAGCGGGCCAGCTCGAACTCCGGGTGACGGGTGCGGTCGCCACCGGCCACCCGGTTGTGGTCCTCGGCCAGCACGGTGCCGTCACCGCCGACCAGGACCGAACCGAACGGTTCGTCACCGCTCTCCAGTGCCTCGGCCGCGAGCGCGACACAGCGTCGCAGGTACACCAGTTCGGATTCCTTCACCATGGTCGTCCACGCCCTCCTCGAACCGCTCGGCCACCCGTCGGGACGTGCACCTTACGTCGTGTGCCCGATCCCCGACCGCTCGCGCGCGAGCGGCACCCGTGCGGCCGCGCCGGGCGCCCCGGCAGGTGGCGCGGGCACGGGTCCGTATCGCTCCCGATGCGAAGAAGCGGGTGAATTCCGTTGCCAGGGCGAACGACTGGTGATGGAGTGAGCGGTATGGATCACGCTGCTGTGCTGGCACTGTTCGACCGGGACATGCGGGAGGGCGCCCGCCCCGACGGGCCCGGAGCCCGGATCGAGCGCGTGGGCGGGGTGGTGCGCCAGGTCGGGTTCGAGAACGGCTGGAGCGGTGTCGTCTGGTCCGACCTCGACGAGGCGCGGGCGGACGCGGCGATCACCGAACAGATCCGGTACTTCTCCAGCCTCGGCCGCGACTTCGAATGGAAGCTGTACGGCCACGATCTCCCGGTCGACCTGGGCCGGCGCCTGCGCGACGCCGGGTTCACGGCCGCTCCGGAGGAGACGCTGATGATCGCGGAGATCGCCGACCTGAGCCTCGACATCGAGCCGCCCGAGGGCGTACGGCTGCTCCCGGTCACCGACAGCGCGGGGGTGGACCTGGTGGCCGACGTCCACGAGAGGGCGTTCGGCACGGACAGCACCCGGATGCGCCACCAGCTGCTGGCCCAGCTCACCGGGGACCCCGAGTCGGTCGTGGCCGTCGTGGCCCTCGTCGGCGACGAACCCGTGAGCGCCGCGCGGATGGAACTGGTCCCCGGCACGCGCTTCGCCGGCCTGTGGGGCGGCGGTACCGTAGAGGGCTGGCGGGGCCGCGGTGTCTACCGGGCCCTGGTCGCCCACCGCGCCCGCGTCGCCGCCGACCGCGGCTACCGCTACGTGCAGGTCGACGCGCTCGCCACCAGCCGTCCGATCCTGGCCCGCCTGGGCTTCGAGCCGCTCACGACCACCACGCCGTACGAGTACGCGGTCGGGAGCACGGCAGCCGCCTGACCCTCCGGGAGGCGGTCGGCGCCGACCACGTCACAGGTCGAGCTGGTACTCGATGGACGTGTGCGTGGGCCGGTAGCCGAGCGCGTCGTTGACCCGGCGCATCGGGGCGTTCTCCTCGGCGGTGTCGGTGAGCAGCGCCAGGTCGGGGGCCAGGCGGTGGGCATGGAGGACGGCCTGCGCCTTCATCCGGAGCCCCAGCGCGTGACCCCGGTGCCCGGGCAGCACGGCCGTGCCGTAGTGCTGCCCCTCGCGCTCGCCGCCGCCCGGCAGGACGAGTTCCGAGAAGCCCACGACGGTGCCGCTCGACGTGTGCACCGCGGCCACGGTGTACAGCGAGTCGCCGCGCTTCGCGATCGCCTCGGCGGCGGCGACCACGCGCTCCACGTCCCAGACCACCGTCCCGTAGTCGGTGTCGCCCATCGGCATGTCGTCCATCGCGCGGCGTGACGCGGCGTAGCTCAGCGCGAGGTTCTCCGGTACGACGCCCGTCCAGCTGGTCAAGTGGTAGCCGGGACAGGGACGTTCGAGGATCCGCGTGACGTGGTCGGGGTCGATCGCGGCGAGTTCGAGCCGGGCGTACACCAGGGTCAGCACCCGGCGGAATCCGCGTGCCGCCAGGAACGCGTCGCCCGGGGAGCCTTGTCGGGCCTGGGCGACGAGAGCGCGGCGGCCGTCGGCGCGTGCGGAGCCGACCGCCGCGTCGAGGAGCGCCGTGCCGACACCCTGCCGCCGCTCGGCCGGGTGCACGGCGCAGTCCAGCTCGGCCAGATGCTTCTGCCCCTCCTTGGTGAACAGCCGCAGGAAGGCGGATCCGCGGGGGACGCCGTCCGCCTCGGACGCCAGCCAGGCGAGGCGGCGGCTGGACGGGGTGGTGGCGGGGTCGACGAGGGGCGTGACGCGCGGGGGCAAGCGGGCTCCGGGGCTGGTCGGCGGGTGGATGACGAGGCCCGGCGACGCTAGCCGCCGGGCGGCACGCCCCGCAACGCGATTCCGGGCGCGCCCGGCGCCGCCGCTGCCACCACCCGTCCGGCCGCCGCACCCTGCCACCACCCCTCCGGCCGCCGCACCCTGCCCCCGGTCGCGGGTGACCGCCCGCCCGTGGCGGCGGGGACGGCGTGCGGTTCCGCCGCCTGGCATGCGGTCGGCCCCCCGCTCGTCACGCGAGCGGCTCCCCGGCATGGTCCCTCCGGTCGGCCGCCTGCGCGAAGTCGGGGCTCGGGTGTGCGGCGCACCGCAGCGCCCGTCGGATGACCGACGTCGGGTCCCCCTCGTGGTACGGCCGCTCGGACGCTTCGATGCCGTCGAGGAACTCCTGGTAGCGCAGGGCGTACGAGAGGTGCGCCAGGGGCTCGGCCAGGGCGAGTGCGCGGACGGGGTCGCTGGAGGGGGCGTGGGCCCGCCAGGCGTCGGCCCAGACACGGACGGCCGTCGGGCGTACCGCCTCGGGGAGGAAGTCGTGCAGGCGCAGACAGTCCAGCACGGGGTTGCCCCAGTGGGAGTCGGCGAAGTCGACGACGACGGGCGGCCGGCCGTCGCTGCGCCAGTTGCCCGGATGGAAGTCCGCGTGGACGAGCGTGTCGGGCAGCCCGCATTCGGCGAGCCGGTCCCAGCGGTGCGTCAGCTCCCGTGCCCCGTCCCGCTCCTCGTCGGTGAGGCCCAACTCTGCTCGTCCGTCGAGTAGTTCGCGCACCAGATCGCCGAGGGGCCGGTCCCGCCGGTCGCGAAGTCCTGGAGGACGTCGGCCGGCCAGGGCCGCCTGGGCGGCGACGAACCGGCGGACCCCGGCCGCGACCATGGCGTCGTCGGCCGTCCAGCAGTCCTCGCCCGGGATGTGCTCCAGCAGCACGCGCCGCTCGCCCACGGCGAGGACCTTAGGCACGAGATCCGTGTCCACCCCGGCGAACGCGCCGATGACCGCGGCCTCGTCGGAGGCGAAGGGCGGTGTCGCCTTGAGCCAGACCGGCCCTCGGGTGGTGGGCAGCCGGAAGAGTCCCGCCAGGTTCCACGTCCGCCGCTGTTCGACCGGCCCCGTCACCGGCCGCCCCTGCGCGGCGAGTGCGCGCGCGGCCCAGTCCAGCAGTTCCCGCAGCCCGTCGGCCCGCGCCCAGGGTGAGCGCAGGGCGTCCTCCGTCCGCAACAGGCCCTGGTCCAGGGGGCGTTGGCGCAGGGGCCCGGTGCGTGGGCGCCCCGACGCCTCCACGTGGTACGTCACATGCCCGTCTCGGCCGCTCTCGCCGCCGTCCACCTCCAGCAGCCGCAGCACGAACACCGGGACCCCGAGGATGTGCTCCAGTCGCTCCACGACGGGCTCGACCTCGGCCCACCACGGAACGTCGACGGGAAATGGACCGGTGACACCCAGGAAGTCCGCACCCGAGGTCACCCATGCGCTGAAGGTTCGACTCACGGCGACAGTCTGGGGGCCTCGGTCGAAGACGGGCCAGCGAATAACCGTGCGCGGGCCGGGCCGGGCCGGGCTGGGCCGAACCGGGGCCGGCGGCCGGCCCGCCTGAGCGGGTCGGCCGCCGTCACCCCTCGCGGGCGTCCGGTTCTACACCTGCGGCGTGCGGCCCGCACGCGTGGTGCCCTTGGCCGCGGCGCCTGCGCACATCAGCCCCAGCAGCAGTGCCAGGCAGCCGATGATGATGTTGTTGACCACGACACCGGCGTCCGGGCTGTCGCCGACGATCCACGCCGCGACGATCATCCAGACACCCAGCGCGCACATGGCCCAGCTCAGGCCGTACATTCTCTCCGGTGCCGCGGTGAAGCCGAGAGCCAGCAGACCGATGGCGATGCCCACGATGAGGTTGTGGGACGCGAGCGCCGGCTGGCTCGTCGTGTAGTGGAGTATCCACGGGGACACGGCGCAGTACAGACCGAGGAGGAACACCGGTCCGTCCACGAGCGCCACATCGCGGCCTCCGAGCATGCCGGCGAACCGGGCCTGCATTTCGGGTGCGTCGGGGTGGCTGGTGATGTCACTCCTGTGTGAGACGTTGGCCATGACTCGAACTCCCTTGAACTCTGCAGGCCTGACCGCGTCCGGTGGGGTGTGCGGTAAGCGCCGCATATGTTCATTCTGCGCTTATTTTCCCTTTATGTGTAGTCGTCGGAGCCGAGGAAGTGCAGGGAGCGGACCTGCCCCCGAGAAGCGCCGACCGCTCCTCGGAGGCGGGTCCTGGCGGGGGCCGCGCCCTCGACCGGAAGCGCCCCGGCCGTCCGGCCCTCGCGCCTGCTTCTTCGTCGGCCGGGCGGCAGTCGGATGCACCCGGCAGCATGAAACGTTTGTGCGTCGAATACCTGGACGGCCGAGCGGGTTCAGAATCCACTCGCGCCCTTCGGACGGCTGTGCAGCCGGCGCAGCGCCCGCCGGGTGTGACTCCTTGTCGCGCCGGGGCAGACCCGTGCGTTCCGTTGTCGGCGATCCGGCGCCGGGCGATCCCGACGTCCAGGCAACCAACGCGCCGCGCTCGGGCCGGTAGCCGGGCCGGCCGCTCCACACGCCCAGGAACACCTGCTGCGTGACGTCCTCGGCCTCGCCGGTGGCGCCGAGGCTGCGCCGGGCGAGCGCGTGGACCAGAGCGGACCAGCGGTGGTATGCGGCCGCCAGGCAGTCGTCGTCGCCCGCCACCGGGCCCCCGCGCCGGTTCCTCGTCCGCGGGTACGGCGGCGTCACCCACAGGACTCGAAGGCCCCCCACAGGACTCAGATGACTCGCAGGACTCCTGCGGGCGGCTCCGCACGCCGGGCGGTGCGCATGCCGCCGTCGTGCGAGCCCGCGAGGCAGGACTTCACCTCGCATCGCTTGTGCATCATATGATCGCCCCCATGGGTGCGTACGGGGAGGAGAGCCCCGCCGATCCGGGCCTGACCAGCGGTGCCCTGGCACGGCGGCTGGGCGTGTCCCCCACGACGCTGCGGTCCTGGGACCGCCGCTACGGCATCGGGCCCGCGGTCCGCGCGGACGGACGGCACCGGCGCTGGAGCCCGCGGGACGTGGCGGTGGTGGAGGAGATGTGCCGGCTGACGTCCGCCGGGCTGCCACCCGGCGAGGCGGCGCGCGCGGCACGCGCGGGGGCGGGGACCCCGAAGGCGAGAGACGCGGAGGACGGGCGCGCGGGAGCCCGGGTGCCGGACGGGGATCCGCCGCGGCGGCAGCCCGCGTCCGGCCGGCCGTCCCCGGGAGAAGGCACCCGCGAGGAGTGCCGGGGCCTCGCCCGCGCCGCCGTGCGCCTCGACGCCCCGGCGGTGGAGGACCTGTTGGCCGCGGCCGTCGAGCGGCACGGGCTGACGGCCGCCTGGCAGGACGTGATGGTGCCGACGCTGCACGCGGTGGGCCGGAAGTGGGCGTCGTCCGGTGACCGTTACGTCGAGGTGGAGCACCTGCTGTCCTGGCACGTCTCCACCGCCCTGCGCCGCCATACCCGGGCGCCCGCACCTCGCCACGACGCCACCGCCCCGGGCCCGGTCGTCCTGGCCTGCGTGCCCGGCGAACAGCACAGCCTGCCGCTGGAGGCGCTCGGTGCGGCGCTCGGCGAACTGGGCCTGCCCGCCAGGATGTTCGGCTCGGCCGTCCCCGCCGAGGCGCTCACCTCGGCGGTCGAGCGGCTCGGCCCGGCGGCCGTGGTCCTGTGGGCCCAGGCCCGCTCCACGGCGAGCCCGCCCCTGGCCCACCATGTCGCCGCCATGCGCTGGGGCGTCAAGGGCGCCCGCCGCCGGCCGCTCGTCGTGCTCGGGGGCCCCGGCTGGCACGGGCGCCCCACCTCGGGGACGCTCAGGCCGTCCTCGCTCGAAGAGGCGGTGGAGGCACTGTCCGGTCTGTACGGACGGGCGGCCCGGCCGGATCAGGAACTGCGCCCCCGCAGGAACCGCTCCCGTCCCTCCGACAGCTCGACGATCGGCTCCGGATAGTCGAGCGCGGCACGGTCCAGTCCCTGCAGCTTCCAGGGTTCGTGCACCGCCGGTGCCGCGAGGTCCGCCAACTCCGGTACCCAGCGCCGTACGTACTCTCCGTCCGGGTCGTACCGCTTCGCCTGGGTGACCGGGTTGAGGACCCTGTTGGGGCGGGTGTCGGTGCCGGTGCCGGCCATCCACTGCCAGTTGAGCTGGTTGTTGGCCAGGTCGCCGTCGACCAGGAGGTCCAGGAAGTGCCGGGCGCCGACGCGCCAGTCGAGGTACAGGGTCTTGGTGAGGAAGCTCGCCGTCAGGAGCCGGCCCCGGTTGTGCATCCAGCCCTCGTGCCGGAGCTGGCGCATGGCCGCGTCGACCACCGGATAGCCGGTGCGACCCGCCCGCCACGCCTCGACCTCGTCCGGCGCGGTCCGCCAACGGTCGTGCTTGGCACGGTAGTCCACGGTCGCCGCCGCCGGTCGCGCGGCCAGTACCTGGCGGTTGAAGTCCCGCCACGCCAGCTGCCGTACGAACGCCTCGGCGCCCGGACCGCCCACCCGGCGGGAGCGGTGCACGAGTTCGACGGGGGAGAGGGTGCCGAAGTGCAGATGCGGCGAGAGCCGGGAGGTCGCGTCGCCCGCCAGGTCGTCGTGCCGGTCCTCGTACGCCTCGATGCCCGACCGCAGCCAGGCCGAGAACCGGGCGCGGCCCTCCGTCTCGCCGCCCGCCGCCAGGCCGGGCGAGAGGCCGGACAGCCCTGTGCGGGACGGAAGTTCCTCGGAACCGACGCCGTCCGGCACGTGCACCGTCCGCGGCGCGGTCAACGGGTCCCGCAGCCGCCGCCGGGACCAGTGGGAGAAGTACGGCGTGAAGACCGCGAAGTGGTCCGAGGAGGTCGGCAGCACCGCGCCGGGGTCCACGGCGGTCGTCACCGTGTCGTGGACGTGCAGGCGTACGCCCTCGGCCTCCAGCGCGCGCCGCAGCCGTTCCTCGCGACGGTGGGCGTACGCGCTGACGTCGGCCGCGAGGTGCACCTCGTCGGCGTCCGCCTCGCCGGCCACCTTGCACACCTCCTCCACCAGGTCCCCGGAGCGCACCACGAGCCGGCCGCCCCGCTCCCGCAGCCCCGCGTCCAGGTCGCGCAGACAGTCGGCGAGGAACGCCAGCCGGTTGGGTGCGGCGAACCCGGCGCGGTCCACGGCCCGGTCGCGCACGAACAGCGGGACCACCTGCCGCGATCCGTCGAGGGCGGCGCGCAGCGGCGGATGGTCGTGCAGCCGCAGATCGCAGGTGAACAGGACGACCGAGACGTTCATGACGGGCTCCGGGGAGAGGGACGAGGGAGAGGGGAGGAGGGGCTTCGGCTGCTTCCGGCCCTGGGCACCCGGCGGATGCACGGGCCGGGCGCGGGCGTAGGGCGCACATCAGGACAGGGGCGCCCCCTCCCGCTCCCGGGCGGTGGCGTCCGCCACCGCCGCCCGCGCGATGTTGCGGGCCATGCCGCCGAACACGACGGAGTGGAAGGGCGCCACGCTCCACCAGTACGCGTGACCGAGCAGGCCGTGGGGATGGAACAGGGCCCGCTGACGGAACAGGGTGCGTCCCGTGTCGTCGGTGTCCGCGTGCATCTCCAGCCACGCCAGACCCGGCAGCCGCATCTCCGCCCGCAGCCGCAGCAGCCGCCCCGGCTGGATCTCCTCGACGCGCCAGAAGTCCAGCGAGTCCCCCACCCGCAGGCGTGCGGCGTCCCGGCGGCCCCGGCGCAGACCCACCCCGCCCGCGAGCCGGTCCAGCCACCCGCGTACGGCCCAGGCGAGAGGGAAGGAGTACCACCCGTTGTCACCGCCGATGCCCTCGATGACCCGCCACAGCGACGCGCGCGGGGCATCCACGCCCAGCTCGCGGTGGTCGGTGTAGAGGCTGCCGCCGGCCCAGTCGGGATCGGTGGGCAGCGGGTCGCTGGGCGCTCCGGGCAGGGAGGCCGACGACCAGCGGGTGGCGACCTCAGCCTCGCGCACCTTCCGCAGGGCGAGCCGTACGGCCTCGTCGAAACCGACCGGGTGACCGGGCGGATCCGGCACGTACCGGGCGATGTCGTGCTCGCGGCAGACCACCTCGTGCCGCAGCGACTCGGTGAGCGGCCGGGCGAGCGAGGCCGGTACGGGTGTCACCAGCCCGACCCAGTGGCTGGACAGCCCCGGGGAGAGCACCGGCACCGACAGGATGAGCCGGTGCGGCAGCCTCGCGACGACGGCGTAGCGCCGCATCATCTCGCGGTACGTCAGGACGTCCGGGCCACCGATGTCGAAGGTCCGGCTGACGTCGTCCGGCAGCCGGGCACAGCCGACGAGCGCGCGCAGCACGTCCCGGACGGCGACGGGCTGGATGCGGGTGTGCACCCAGCTGGGGGTGACCATCACCGGCAGCCGCTCGGTGAGATAGCGCAGCATCTCGAAGGAGGCCGACCCCGAGCCGATGACGACCGCCGCCCGCAGCACGGCGGTGGGCACACCGCAGTCCATCAGGATCCGGCCGACCTCGGCGCGTGAGCGCAGATGAGGCGAGAGTTCCCGCTCCGGTACGTCGTACGGGGTGAGGCCGCCCAGGTACACGAGCCGGCGCACCCCGGCGGTCCGGGCGCTCTCTCCGAAGATCCGCGCCGCCCGCCGGTCCGTCTCCTCGAAGTCCTTGCCGGTCCCCAGCGCGTGCACCAGGTAGTAGACGATGTCGACGCCCCGCATCGCCCGGGCCAGGGACTCCGCGTCGGTGACGTCGCCGCGGACCAGCTCGACGGCGTCGGCCCACGGGTGGTCGCGCAGCCGTTCCGGTGAGCGGGCCAGACAGCGCACCCGTAGGCCCGCCTCCAGCAGCTCGGGGACGAGCCGCCCGCCGATGTACCCGGTCGCGCCGGTCACCAGGCAGAGCGGTCCACTGTCGCGTGCGTCTCCCGTCATGGGCTCCTCGGTTCCTCGCGTCGGCGTCCCCCCGTCATCCCTTCCACCGCGAGAGCGGTCGTGGATGCGCCGGAGGGGTGCCGCCGCGCGATCGGGTGATCGGTACGACGGCTACGCTGACCGCGTGGCCACTGTGAACGACCCCGGGCGCCGGGCGGGTGGGGACGGGTCCGGCCGCCCCGCGGCGGCGACCGACCTGCACGCCTTCGCCGTCGCGCTGCGCCGGATGAACGGCGAGATCAACCGGCTGGTGCACGCGTTCGCGGGCGATCACGGGCTGCACGCGACGGACGTCCAGGCCCTCGCGGCGATCCTGGACGCGGACGCCCCCATGACACCGAAACGCCTGCGTGAACACCTCGGCCTCACCTCCGGTGCCGTCACCGCCTGCGTGGACCGGCTGGAGCGCGCCGGACACGTCCGCCGGGTCCGGGAGAGCGCCGACCGCCGAGTGGTCCACCTGTACTACGCGGCCGACGCGCGCTCGGTCGCCCGTACCTATTTCCGGCCCCTCGCGGAGGCGACCGAGGCAGCCCGCTCGCGGTTCACCGGGGACGAACTGGTCGTGGTGCTGCGCTTCCTCGCCGCGATGAACGAGGAGCTGGGCGCCGGCCCCGACCCCGCCCGCTGACCGGGCGGGGCACGGTGCATCCAGGGGCCGGGTGCGGGCGGAAGAACGGGTGCTGTCTATGATCGCCGCCGTAACAAGTTCAATGATTGAGATTGTTTTTCATTGAGTTAGTTGTCCCGTCGACTGTCGGCGACCCGTCCGCCCCGGAGCCTGGAGCACCATGTCCACCACCCCTCGACGCGCCCGCCGGCTCGTTCCCCTCCTGCTGATCGCCGTCTGGCTCGTCGTCGGAGGAGTCCTCGGCCCCTACGCCGGACGCCTCGGCGAGGTCGCCACCAACGACCAGGCCGCGTTCCTGCCGCGCAGTGCGGAATCCACCGAGGTCATCGCCGCGCAGCGGGCCTTCCGGCAGGACGAGACGCTCGTGGCGATCGTCGTGTGGACCGGCGAGGGCCTGGCCGAGCGGCGCGCCGCGGCCGACCGGGCGCTGGCCTCCCTCGACGGCACGCCCGGCGTGACGGGACAGGTCTCGCCCGCCCTGCTCTCCGAGGACCGGGCGGCACTGCGCGGTGTCGTCCCGCTGCGGCCCGACCTCGGCGACGCCCTGCCCGGCACCCTGGAACGGATCCGGGCCGCGGCGGAACGCGTTCCCGGCACCACCGTCCAGCTGGCGGGCCCCGCCGCCAGTCAGGCGGACCTCACCGACGCGTTCGCCGGGATCGACGGCCTGCTGCTCGCCGTCGCGCTCCTGACCGTGCTGGTGATCCTGCTCCTCGTCTACCGCGGCGTGCTGCTCCCGCTGGTGATCATCCTGGGCGCGGTGTTCGCCCTCGGCCTCGCCTGCGCGGTCGTGTACGCGCTCGCCGACCAGGGCATGGTCCGCGTCGACGGCCAGGTCCAGGGCATCCTGTCGATCCTCGTCATCGGCGCGGCCACCGACTACGCCCTCCTGCTCACCGCCCGGTTCCGGGAGGAACTCGGCGCGCACACCGACCGGTTCGCCGCCATGCGGGCCGCCCTGCGGCAGTCCTGGGGCGCCATCGTGGCCAGCGCCGCGACCGTCGCCCTCGGCCTGCTCGCCCTGCTGCTCAGCGACCTCACCAACAACCGTGCGCTCGGCCCGGTCGGCGCCATCGGCATCGGCTGCGCCGTCCTCGCCACGCTCACGTTCCTGCCCGCCGTCCTCGTTGCGCTCGGCCGCGCCGCCTACTGGCCCGCCCAGCCGGGCGGTCCGTCGGCCACCCCGCGCGCCGGTGAGGGCGTGTGGCGGCGGGTCGCGGGCCTCGTCGACCGGGCGCCGCGCCGGGTGTGGGCGCTGACCCTGGCCGCGCTGCTGGCCGGGGCCGCCTTCGCGCCCACGCTCACCTCCAGGGGCGTCCCCCTGGACGAGACCTTCGTCAACGACGCGCCCTCCGTCGCCGCCCAGAAGACCCTCGGCGCCCACTTCCCCGGCGGCTCGGGCAACCCCGCCGTCGTCGTCGCGGACGCCGGCCGGCTGGAGCGGGTGCTCGCCGCGGCCCGTGCCACCGACGGCGTCGCGACGGCGGCCGCCGTCGACCGGACCGGCCGACCCGGCGGCGAGCCCCTGGTCGTCGACGGGCGGGTACGGGTCGACGTCACGCTGGACGCCGCCGCGGACAGCGAGGCCGCGAAGCGGACGGTGGCCCGCCTGCGGACCGCCCTGCACGCCGTGCCCGGTGCCGAGGCCCTCGTCGGCGGCTACACCGCACAGCAGTACGACACCCTGCGCACCGCCGAACGCGACCGCACGCTGATCGTCCCCGTCGTCCTCGCCCTCATCCTGCTCATCCTGACGGGCCTGCTGCGCTCCCTGCTGCTGCCCGTCCTGCTGGTCGCCACGGTCGCCCTGAACTTCCTCGCCACACTGGGCGTCGCCGCGCTCGTCTTCCAGCACGTCCTCGGGTTCACCGGCACCGACCCCTCCGTGCCGCTCTACGGGTTCGTCTTCCTGGTCGCGCTGGGCGTCGACTACAACATCTTCCTGATGTCCCGGGTCCGCGAGGAGTCACTGCTGCACGGCACGCGCCAGGGTGTGCTGCGCGGTCTGGTCGGTACGGGCGGGGTCATCACCTCCGCGGGCGTGGTGCTCGCCGCGACCTTCGCCGCGCTGGGCGTCATCCCGCTCGCCTTCCTCGCCCAGATCGCCTTCATCGTGGCCTTCGGCGTCCTCCTCGACACCCTCGTGGTGCGTTCGCTCCTGGTGCCGGCGCTGGTACGGGACCTCGGCGAGCGCGCATGGTGGCCGGGGAACGTGGGGTCCGGCGAGACGACGGCACACGGTGACCGATGACCAGCGACCGATGACCGATGACCGATGACAAATGACCGATGACCGATGGGGTGCCCGGGCCGAATCGTGCCGGGCATCCCACGGCCGGTGATGCACCGGTGTTGTGCGATGCGGCTGTTCCGTCGGCGACGCGCTGCCGAATGCGCGCCGCTTTCCGGCCCGTTCGAGCGTTTCCCTGACGCGCTGTCGTGAAATGCGATGGTCCGCGATACGAGACCCCATCGGGTTCTTCTTGACGGTCGTCGTCGACGGCTGTCACGATCGACTCCATGAAGATGCGACTGGACCTCACGCGGCGACGCCATGTCGACCTCGCGCGCGTCTCCAGCGCCTCCTGTCGCTCCGCGGCCTGATCACCTCTTCCGATCCGCCGCGCATTTCCGCTTTCCGCGCCTGAATTCACCCTGCCCGCGCACTCCTTGAAGCGAACGCGCTCCTTCACAGGCGTCCCGCGCACCCCCTGATTCCGAATTCGGCGTGCCCGGAAACATTCCGCGGCATTCCGCGACCGGGACCGAGCGGAGCAACGGCTTCGACCATGCCCCGGCCGGGTCCGAGCCGTTCACGTCGGGCCAGGCGCGCGCAGGCCAACCGCCCCGACCCACCCGGTACTTCAGACCACCTCCTTGCGGGGCGCCCGTCCGCTCGGGCTCCCCGTGCTCCCAGAAAGAGGGCCCATGGCCACCGTCCTGTCCGTCTCCGGCAGCCCGTCCGTCTCCTCCCGCACGGCGAAGCTCGTGCGCCACCTCGACGCGCGTCTGGTCGCCCAGGGCCACGAGGTCGTCCCGCTCGACATCCGCACGATCCCGGCCGAGGCCCTGCTCGGAGCGGACTTCAGGCATCCGGCCATCGTCGAGGCCACCGAACTCTTCGAGCGGGCCGACGGGATCGTCATCGGCACCCCCGTCTACAAGGCCGCCTACTCCGGAGTCCTCAAGGCCCTGCTCGACCTGCTCCCGCAGTACGCCCTCACCGGCAAGACCGTGCTGCCCCTGGCCACCGGCGGCACCACCGCCCATGTCCTCGCCATCGACTACGCGCTGCGGCCGGTGCTCAGCTCCATGGGAGCCCGGCACATCGTCCCCGGCTGGTTCACCCTCGACAAGGACATCGCCGTGGCGGAGGACGGCAGGGTCACGGTCGCCCCGGCCACGGCCGAGGCCCTCGACCAGGTCGTCGACCAGTTCCTCACCGCCCTCGGCCCGGCGCCGGTACTGGCCGCCGCGAGCTGACACGTGACGCGGCGCCGGACCGGACCCGGCCGGACGGCGACCGGGACGACCTGCAGCCGCGGACACCCCTGATCGGAGACCCCACGTGTCCCTCACCTTCCACTGGTTCCTGCCCACCAACGGCGACAGCCGCCACGTCGTCGGCGGCGGCCACGGCACCCCCGCCACCGCCTCCGGCCGGGACCGGCCGCCGACGGTCGCCTACCTGGGCCAGATCGCCCGCGCCGCCGAGGACCTGGGATTCGTCGGCGCGCTCACCCCCACCGGTGCCTGGTGCGAGGACGCCTGGCTGACCACCGCGATGGTCAGTCAGCACACCGAACGCCTGAAGTTCCTGGTGGCCTTCCGCCCCGGCTTCGTCTCGCCCACCCTCGCCGCCCAGATGTCCTCCACCTTCCAGCGGCACACCGGCGGACGGCTCCTCCTCAACGTCGTCACCGGCGGCGAGAGCCATGAGCAGCGCGCCTACGGCGACTTCCTCGACAAGGACGCCCGGTACCGTCGTACCGGCGAATTCCTGCACGTCGTCAGGGAGTTGTGGGAGGGCGCGACCGTCGACCTCGACGGCGAGCACCTCCGGGTCGAGGACGCGAGGCTGGCCCGGCTGCCCGACCCGGTGCCCGAGGTGTACTTCGGCGGCTCCTCGCCCGTCGCCGGGGAGATCGCCGCCCGGTACGCCGATGTCTACCTCACCTGGGGCGAACCGCCGGCCAGGGTGGCCGAGAAGATCGCCTGGATCAAGGGGCTGGCGGAGAAGGAGGGCCGCACCCTGCGCTTTGGGATCCGGCTGCACGTCATCACCCGCGACACCGCCGCGCAGGCATGGGCGGAGGCGAACCGGCTGCTCGACGGCTTCGACGCCGAGACCGTACGGTCCGTGCAGGCCGGACTCGCCCGCAGCGAGTCGGAGGGCCAGCAGCGCATGCTCGCCCTGCACGGTGGCAGCCGCGACGGCCTGGAGATCCACCCCAACCTCTGGGCCGGCGTCGGCCTGGTGCGCGGCGGCGCGGGCACCGCGCTGGTCGGCAGCCACGACGAGGTCGCCGACCGCGTCAAGGAGTACCACGCCCTCGGCATCGACGAGTTCGTCCTCTCCGGCCACCCCCACCTGGAGGAGGCGTACTGGTTCGGCGAGGGCGTCCTCCCGCGCCTCGCCGCCCAGGGCCTGTGGCAGCACCCCTTCACCCGGCCACCGGCCGCCTCGGCACAGGTGCCGTTCGCGAGCCGGCCGGCGTGAGCCGCGACGCTCACACCGCGCGTTCCATGCACACCAGTCGCTCCCGCTCGTCCCACGACTCGGTGACGTGGAAGCCGAGTCGCCCGTAGAGGGCGATGGCCCCGGTCCGCCACTGCCACACCGACAGCCCTACGGTGTCCGCGCCGAGGTCGGCGGCATGCGCGAGGGCGGCGTCGAGGAGGGCGGTGGCAGCGCCCCGGCCCCGGAACGCCGGGTCCGTCCACAGTCTCTTGATCTCCGACCGTCCGCCGGTGGGGGCGGTCACCACCACGCAGCCCACCGCGGTGTCGCCGTCCAGTGCCAGCAGCACGACATCGCCGGCGAACGCGGATCCCGGGTCGGTGATCTCCGCCCGGTAGCGGTCCGGCAGCTCCGCCGCATCGGTGACAGGGGCGCCCTTCTCTGCCTCCGTCCGCAGGTGGTAGGCGGCCAGCAGCGGGGCCGGGCCGCCCCCGGTGGAGGCGGTGCGGCCCGGCCACCGGACGACGGAGACAGCGCGCTGATCGGTCATGACGCCAGCATCACATGGCACCGGCCGGGCCTCGCACGAGCCCGGGGCGCCCGGGGTCAGTAGGCGGCCGACAGGGAGCCGAGGTGGGCCCGGCGCACCTCGGCGGTCTGGCCCTGCACGAGCAGGAACAGGGCCTCGCGGGCCAGGCGTTGCGCCCGGTTGTCCAGGTCGAGGGCGCGTCCGCCGCCGGCGACGACCGCGGCGGTCGTCGCCGTGCGCATCAGGTCGAACGCCTTGGTCTTCAGGGCGAGCCGCTCCTCCATGTGCTCGTGGGGCGCCGGATGGTCGGCGAGGGCGTACGCCTGCCGCCGCACCTTGTCCACCCTGAGGCGCAGCCCCTTGGTCAGGGGATCGTCCTGGTCCAGCAGGGCGAGGGCGGACTCGGCGACCCCGAACACCGCCGGTGAGGCGTTGGTGGGCTTGGGGCGGTCGCCGGCGGCCCAGGACTCGTACGGGGCGTGCAGGGCCACCGCGTCGTCGGGGATCCACAGCCCGTCGAGGTGGAGCGAGACCGTACGGGCGGCCGTGAGCGCCGCGAGCCGCAGGGGCGCGGAGGCCTTCAGCCCGGACTGCTCCCTGGCCTCGGTGAAGGCGAACACCACCTCGTCCGCGTCCGTCACCCCGGCCAGCAGCATCACGTCGTTGAGGCCCCACCCCGTGTACCAGGGCACCGTGCCGTGGAACAGCCAGCCACCGCGCTTCGGCACCGCCCGGACCGGTACCTGCGGGTACCTGCGCAGATGTGCGTACGCGACGCCGGACAGCAGTTCGCCGCCGGCCAGCTTCCCCAGCAGGCGTTCACGCGCGGGGAGTTCGCTCCGCATCAGGGTCAGCACGGGCGTGTGGTGCTGGGTCTGCACGAACCACGTGGAGCAGCAGGCCCCCGCGAGGATCTCGGCGGTCTCCCGCGCCACGGAGGGGGGAGCGCCCGACCCGCCGTACGCCACCGGCGCGCTCACCCCGAGCAGCCCCGAGCGTTTGATCGCCTCGACGCTGTCGGCGGGCACCCCCTCCTGGTCGACGCGCTCCGCCCGAGGCGCGAGCACCTCGGCGGCGAGTCGGCGCGCCTGGACGACGAGGGGGTGTGGTGACGTGGTCATGGAGTGATTCTCCCCGGCTCCTGCCCCAAAGATCACATCATCGGGGCCGGAGCATCATTCTCTTTCCCCGGCCGGCCTTCTCGCGGCGCACCTGACCTGCCGTCATACGAGTTGACTGGTCTACACCCTTGACTGGTACAGACCAACGCGGTTGAGTGTGCCCCACATCCCCCACCGCGGCCGTTCCACGCCGTGACCGGCCCCGTCGGCGCGTGCGCGCGAGGTCCCGCCCCCTTGTGCCTTCGGGTTCTCGCCCGGGTGCGGCCGTGCTCCACGAAGGAGTTGGTCCCGTGTCGAGGCGCCGTATCTCCGCCGTACTGACCGCGCTGGTCATCGGCGGATCCACACCGTTGTCGCTGCCCGCCCAGAGCGCGTCCGCGGCTCCCTGTTCCAGCTACGCGAGCTGGGTGGCCGGCAGGCCCTACGTCACCGGCGACATCGTGCGCTACACCGACGGCAAGGCGTACGTGGCCGAGCACGACAACCCGGGGTACGACCCCACCATCAGTACCTGGTACTGGGAGCCGTACGCCTGTGACAACGGGCCCGGCAACCCCTCCGGATTCGTGGTGAGCGAGGCGCAGTTCAACCAGATGTTCCCCAACCGGAACTCGTTCTACTCGTACAGCGGGCTGCGGGCGGCCATGAGCGCCTACCCGGCCTTCGCCACCACCGGCAGCGACACCGTCAGGAGGCAGGAGGCCGCCGCCTTCCTGGCCAACGTCAATCACGAGACCGGCGGTCTCGTCCACATCGTCGAGCAGAACACCGCCAACTACCCCACCTACTGCGACTGGAGTCAGTCCTACGGCTGCCCGGCGGGGCAGGCGGCCTACTACGGGCGAGGTCCCATCCAGCTCAGCTGGAACTTCAACTACAAGGCGGCCGGTGACGCGCTCGGCCTGAACCTCCTGGGCAACCCCTGGCTGGTGCAGAACGACTCGACCGTCGCCTGGAAGACCGCCCTGTGGTACTGGAACACCCAGCGGGGCCCCGGCTCGATGACCGGCCACAACGCGATGGTCACCGGTGCGGGCTTCGGGCACACGATCCGCAGCATCAACGGCTCGCTGGAGTGCGACGGCAAGAACCCGGCGCAGGTGCAGAGCCGGGTGAGCGCGTACCAGCGGTTCGTCCAGATCCTCGGCACCTCGGCGGGCGGCAACCTGTACTGCTGAGGCCCACACCGATCTGATCCAGGGTGTCATGCACCTGACTTTCCCGCAGGGCCCCGCCGGTCACGGCCGGGCCCCGCGACCCCCTGCCGCATCCGTGCGCCGGGGCGAGGCGTCGGGGCAAAGCGGCGTCAACAGGTTCATATAGGCTGCCTGTTCTGTCCCTGCCGTTCGTCACCACCCGGGAGAGTCATCCGTGAGCGTAGCCACCGCCCACTCCGCATCGGCCGTACCGCCCTCCGACGAGACCCCCGCCGCGCCGGAGGCCGCCGAGGCGATCCCGGCACAGGACGAGGGTTTCTGGGTCGAGCCCGTCGCGGCCGAGGGGCCGGCGTCCGAGGATGCGTCCGGTGCCGGGGTGCCGGCGCAGCCGTCCGGGGCGCGGGCGCCCGAGGAGGACACCTCCGCCGACGCCGTGGATGAGCGGGTCGCCCGTGACGCCCGGGAGTTCGGGGTGTACGCACGCACCGGCGGCTGGGCGTTCGCGCTGAAGGTGGCGCGCAGCGTGCGGCCCGGCGGGGAGACGGCGGGTGAGACGGCGAAGGTGTCGGCGAAGCGGTTCGCCGAACTGGCCGAGTGCTCACCGGAGCGGGTCATGCGGTACTACAAGGCGTGGGACCGGGCGGCCGACGACGGCATGGTCCCGCACTTCGAGGCGCTCGCCCCCGGCGCGGAGATCGACCTCCCGGACTCCGACGTGTGGCTGTCGTACTACAGCTCCCGTTCCAGCGCGACCTCCGACCGCGGCACCGCCATCACGGCGGCGGCCGAGGCCGAGGGCATCCGCCCGACCAAGGCGCTGGAGGTCGCCGAGAACCCCACCGCGCTGCGCGCCGCGATCCTCGCCGACCCGTCCACCGCGCAGGCGGCCCGCACCGCGCTCCTCGACCGTCTGAAGGAGGACCCCTCCCTCCAGACGGAACTGGCCCGCGACATCGCCCGCACCGACGAACTCAAGAAGGCCGTCGCCAGCGAGACCCAGGCGGCCAGCCGTATCGGGTACGTCCGGCAGATCGTGGAGAACGGGCAGGTCAAGACCCCGGCCGGCCAGGTGATCGACGCCACCGCCGAGCTGCGTGCCGAGGCTGAGCGGCACCTGTCCCTCATCGACGAGCTGGACGACGACGAGGACACCGGCGAGTGGGCGACGGAGGCGTACGACACCGTCAAGGAACTCGTCGTCCAGACCGTCGAGGCGGACCCCGAACTGCGGGTCCAGGAGCGCCGGACGAAGTTCTACAGCAGCCTCCAGAAGGCGACGAAGGTCTTCGAGGAGCTGACCCTCGACGACGCCGTCGACCTCGACGCCATCTACGAGGACGACATGCTCCAGCGCCTGGAGGACCTCCAGCAGGCCCTCAGCACCTGCATCGCCGCCCTGCGCAAGGCGTCGCCGGGCGAGTGATCCCGGGTTCCGGCCCTGCCGGGTGATCAGGGCTTCCGGCCCGCCGGGCCCCGAGGCCCCCTGCGCGGCAGGGGGCCTCGGTCGTGCCGCGCGGCGCCTCCGCGGCCGTACCGCGAAAATGCTATTTGCCGTCCGGTGCGTGTTACGTATAACCTCCCGGGAACCCCGAGCCACCCCGAGCCACCCCGAGAGGCCCCGATGAGACGCATTGCCCTGGTCACCCTCGTGGTCGACGACTACGACGAGGCCATCCGCTTCTACACCGAGGCGCTCGGCTTCCGGCTCGTCGAGGACGAACCGAGACCGGGCGGGAGCCGCTGGGTCGTCGTGGAGCCGGGGAGTGAGGGGCAGGGCGGCGGACTGCTGCTCGCGAAGGCCAAGGACGAGGCCCAGCGCGGCCGGATCGGCGACCAGACCGGCGGACGCGTGGGGTTCTTCCTGCACACCGACGACTTCGCCCGCGACCACGCCCGGATGCGGGCCGCCGGTGTCACGTTCCTGGAGGAACCGCGCCATGAGCCGTACGGCTCCGTCGCCGTCTTCGAGGACCTGTACGGCAACCGCTGGGACCTTCTCCAGCCCGCCGCCGACTGACCCGGGCCGCCCGAACCGTCCCGCCGACCGAGCCCCTCGGTCACCGCCCCCGCCCCACCGCCGCACCACCTGCCGAGGAACGAACGCCATGACCGCGCCCCGCATCGACGCCGACACCATCCGCCGCCTCCCCAAGGTCGTCCTGCACGACCACCTCGACGGCGGTCTGCGCCCCGCCACGCTCGTGGAACTCGCCGCGCAGGTCGGTCACACCCTCCCGGAGACCGACCCGGAGGCGCTCGCCGCCTGGTTCTACGAGGCCGCCAACTCCGGTGACCTGGTGCGCTACATAGCCACCTTCGAGCACACCCTCGCCGTGCTGCAGACCCGTGAGGGACTGCTGCGCGCCGCCGAGGAGTACGTGCTCGACCTGGCCGCCGACGGTGTCGTCTACGGCGAGGTGCGCTACGCCCCCGAGCTGAACACGACGGGCGGGCTCACCATGAGCGAGGTCGTCGAGACCGTCCAGGAGGGCCTGGCCGCGGGCATGGCCAAGGCGGCGGCCCAGGGCACCCCGGTCCGCGTCGGCACGATCCTGTGCGGGATGCGCATGTTCGACCGGGTCCGCGAGGCCGCCGACCTGGCGGTGGTCTTCCGGGACGCCGGCGTCGTCGGCTTCGACATCGCGGGCGCCGAGGACGGCTTCCCGCCCGCAGACCACCTGGCCGCCTTCGAGCACCTGCGCGGCGAGAGCGTCCCCTTCACCATCCACGCCGGCGAGGCCCACGGACTGCCCAGCATCCACCAGGCCCTCCAGGTCTGCGGCGCCCAGCGCATCGGCCACGGCGTCCGCATCACCGAGGACATCGTCGACGGCAAGCTCGGCCGCCTCTCCTCCTGGGTCCGCGACCGCCGGATCGCCCTGGAGATGTGCCCCACCTCCAACCTCCAGACCGGCGCCGCCGACTCCATCGCCGGGCACCCGATCACGGCGCTGAAGGACCTCGGCTTCCGCGTCACCCTCAACACGGACAACCGTCTGGTCTCGGGCACCACCATGACCCGGGAGATGACCCTGCTCGTCGACGAGGCCGGCTGGACCCTCGACGACCTGCGCACGGTCACCGTCAACGCCCTCAAGAGCGCCTTCGTCCCGTTCGACGAGCGCAACGCCCTCATCGAGGACGTCGTCCTGCCGGGCTACGCCTCCTAGAGGCCTCCGGAGGTCCCCGGACATCCCCGGAGGTCCTCCGGGCGGTCTCCTAGCCGCCCTCGCGCCGGACCAGCCCCCGCACGTACGCCGCCTGGCCGACATGCTGAAGGTCGTCGGCCAGGACACTGACCAGGCGTACGCCGAGGGTGACGGCCGGTGTCCACCGCTCGTCCACGATCCGGTCGAGGGCATCGGCATCGACGCCGCGCACGAACTCCCCCGTCTGTTCGTGCACGGCGTCGAAGTATCCGGTGAGCAGGTCACCCGAGCCGACCCGTACCTGCGCCACCTGCGCCGGGCTGTGCCCGTAGCCCGTGTCCCGGACCGGCAGGGCCAGCCCGAAACGCTTCTCCCAGCCCTGGGACAGCCAGACCTGCTCCCGTCCGGCGGCGTCGGCCACGTGGTCGTCCTGGATCCGGGTGAGGTGCCACACCAGCCAGCCGACGGAGTTGGCGACGGGGGCGGGCCGGGCGTGGAGGTCGGCCGGGGACAGTCCGTCCACGACGGCGTGGACCTCCTCCCGGATCCGGCCGAACGCGTCGATGAGAACGTCCTTCACATCCATACGTCCACCATCGAGCATCCGGGCCGCGCCCGCACCGCCCCGTGCTTCGCGGTGCCGTGGCCGGTGACCTTCCACCGCACGGGGACGGCGCGTGTGCGGTGGTGCTCAGTAGAGCTTGGCGACGGCGGTGGTGGTCGTCTTCTTGAACGCCTTGACCGGCGCGTCCTTGAAGCCGCCCATCTGGCCCCAGTCCACGACGGTGACGGTCCGGCCGTCCCGGCCCACCGACAGCAGCCGGATGTCCATGGCCCCCCAGGACGTGACGGTGGCGACGCCGTGGACGTGGGCGCCCTCCTCGACGGGCAGCTTCCCGAGGTCCCGGTACTCGGCCGCGACGTCCGGGTCGGAGGAGTCGCCGACACAGTCCCGGAAGTCCTTGTTCAGGCGGGTGGCGAGCGCCTTGGCCTTGCCGGCGCTGCCGGCGACGACGACGAGCTGCCTGGCACTGGTCTCCAGGTCCGTCCGGAAGGAGCGGTGGTTGACGTCGTAGGCCAGGAGCGCGTCGCCCAGGCAGTACCGCAGTTCCTCGGGGACACCGTCCTCGATCTTGCCCGCCGTCCACGAGGACGAGGGGTGCGGCGGGAGCTGGGACGCCGACAGATACTTCGGTGCGCCGCTCGCCTGCGCCGCGGCCGCCGGGAAGGCGCCGGCGGCGAGTGCGGAGCCGGCGGTGAGACCCGCGACGACGAGTGCGGTGAGCGTGTTCGCTCGGGTGCGCTTGGGCATGGGTGTCCCCCGTGAACATGTACCTCGACGGGTACGTGGATGTGGGTGTGGTGCCGCTGCGCCGACGACGCCGGCTGGTCCGTCCGGCCCTGGTCGGTGCGACACCAAGAGCATCGGCCGTCACGGGGTGCGGGCGCAACGGCCGACGAACGATCGGCGCCCGTGGAACCATCCCAGCCCTTCTGACGTGCACGTATGGGGAGTGCCTGGGATACCGCCCGGGCCGGGGAGAGCACGGGGGAACAGTGTCGGCAGCACGGGACGACGTCCAGGCGTTCGCGGCGTCGCTCACGCGTCTCAAGGAACGCACGGACCGCAGCTACGGGCAGCTCGCCCGGCGCCTCAACATGAACACCTCCACGCTGCACCGCTACTGCGCGGGTGACACCGTGCCGCTCGACTTCGCACCCGTGGAGCGCTTCGCCGTCCTGTGCGGGGCGACGGGGGAGGAGCGGCTGGAACTCCACCGGCTGTGGCTGTCGGCGATGGCGACACGGCAGCGGGTGCGAGGGGCCGGGGCGGACGCTGCCGGGGCCGGGGCGGCGGGGCCGGAGGTGGCCCAGAGGGAGGCGGCTGAGCCCGGAACGGCCGCGCCGGGAACGGCCGCACCGGAGGTCGGCGCGCCGACGCCGGAAGCAGGCGCGCCGGTCGAGCCGGCAGGGGTGGCCGAGGGCGCCGGGGGGTCGGTCGAGGCCGTCGGGCCGTCGCGAGCTGGCGGGACCGGCTCTGCCGCTGGTCCTTCCGCGGCCGGCGGGGCGTCCGGGCCCGTCCAGCCGTCCACAGCCGACGGGGCGTCCGAGCCCGCCGATACATCCGATACGTCCGATCCGGTCGAGCCTTCCGAATCCGCCGGGCCGTCCGAGGCCGTGGAGTCGCCCGCTTCCGCGCAGGCGGCCGACCCGGGACGGTCCGACACCCCCGCCGCGGCAGGGCGGACGTCCCGGACCCGGGAGGGAGCCTCGCCGACTCCGCCGGACGTGCTCTCGGCCTCGGCCCCCGCCCCGGCCCGCCGCCCCTGGCACCGTCGTCGACGTACGCTCGTCAGCGGGGCCGTCGTCGCGGTGCTCCTCGCCACTCTGGGCGGCATCGCCGCCCTGCCGTCCGGGCGTGCCCCGGCGGACAGCGCCGCCCCGGGCGGCGGCCCGACACCTGCGCGTACGACCTCGGGTGCCCAGCGCCCGTCGACCGCGCCCACGAGCCCGTCCCCTTCGCCGGAGGACACCAAGAGCCCTTCCGGCACGGCCTCGCCCACCCCCACCGAGCCGCGAAGCAGTCCCACGAAGGGCGGCGAGACCGGTAAGGTGCGGCCCCCGGCCGGCGGGGTGCCGCTGACCTGGACGGCCGACTCACAGGTCTGGAATCTCGGCTGCGGGCACGACTACGTCATCGGCAAGCCGCCGAAGGAGGTGCCCCCGCCCCCGCCGCCGCAGGACGCGGGCGCCTGGGCGGCGACGCAGGGGGCCGTGCACGGACGGAACACGATCGTGGACATCACCGTGCAGGGGCGGAAGTCCGCGGCCGTCGTCCTGACGGCGTTGCGGGTACGCGTCGTCGGACGCACCGCTCCGGCCGGGGGCAACGCCTACGCGATGGACCAGGGCTGCGGAGGCCGGGTAAGTCCCCGGTACTTCGACGTCGACCTGGACAAGAACCGGCCGATCGCCCGTCCGGTCGACGGTGCCGACCTGGACATCCCGCTGCCCGCCGTGCGGTTTCCGTACAGCGTGTCCGCCGATGATCCGGAGGTCCTGATGGTCAGCGCCGAGACGGAGACCTGCGACTGCCAGTGGTACCTGGAACTGGAGTGGTCCTCCGAGGGCCGTACCGGCACGGTCCGGATCGACGACGGCGGCCGGCCGTTCCGCACGACCGCGATCAAGGGACTGCCGCGCTACACGTACGCCACCGAGAACCACCGGTGGGCGCCCCTCACTGACTGATCCGGGCACAGTCGACCGGCGGGTCCAGCAGCTCCAGCAGGGCCCGCGCCGCCGGACTCGTGGCCTGCGGGGGCGGCAGCAGGGCCACCGTCTCGTACACGCTCTCGCCGGTGCCCTTGACGGGCAGGGCGACGAGCGAGTCGCGTTTGTGGCGGAAGTGGCGCGGGACGACGGCGACGCCGAGGTTCTCGTCGACGAGGTCCAGGAGGCTGTGCACGTCGTTGACCTCCAGGGCGACGGACCGGCGGACACCCGCGGCGGCGAACACCGTGTCGGTGGCGCGGCGCGGGCCCCAGTCCGGGTGGAAGTCGACGAAGACCTCGCCGCCCAGCTCCTCCGGGGTCACGGCGGCGCCTACGGCCGCGAGGCGGTGACCGGGATGGCACAGGACGGTCATCGGCTCGCTGGACAGCGGGACGACACGCAGCTGGTCGGTGTCCTCCTGCGCCGTCCGCACGGCGAACGCCAGATCCAGGCGCCCGCTCGCCACCTCCTCCGCGAGGGCGCCCGAGCCCGCCTGCCGCAGACAGATCTCCACATCCGGGTGCAGCCGCCGGAAGGAGGCGAGCAGCCCCGCCACATGCAGCCCGGCCACACACTGTTCCGACCCGAGAGCGAGCATGCCCCGCAGGACGCCCTGCACGGCGGCCACCGCCTCCCGGGCCGACCGCACCTGCGCCAGGATCCGCTCCGCCTCGGTCAGCAGTGCCCGCCCGGCCGGGGTGAGCGTCACCCGGCGGGTCGTCCGGACGAACAGCGGCGTCTGCAGCTCGCGCTCCAGGGACCGTACGGAGGCGGACAGACCCGACTGGGAGACCAGCAGCCTCTCGGCCGCCCGGGTGAAGTGCTCCTCCTCGGCCACCGCGACGAAATGCTGGAGGTGACGGAGTTCCATGACTGAGAAGCGTAGACGCTGAATCCCATCGGATTCTTCTGTTGGACCAATGCCCCCAGGTCGCGAAAGAGTGGACCCCGGTTCTCAGGGACTCCGCTCCCACCGTGCCGACCTCTGGAGTCGCGTTGTACACCGCACACCCCGACCGCTACGCGGACATGCCCTACCGGCGCACCGGACGCAGCGGTCTGAAACTTCCCGCGCTGTCGCTCGGCCTGTGGCACAACTTCGGCCCCGACCGTTCCGTGGAGACGCAGCGCGCGATCCTGCGCCGCGCCTTCGACCTGGGCGTCACCCACTTCGACCTGGCCAACAACTACGGCCCGCCGCCCGGCTCCGCCGAGTCCGCCCTCGGCGAGGCCCTGCGGTCCGACTTCGCCCCGTACCGCGACGAGCTGGTCATCTCCACCAAGGCGGGCTACCTGATGTGGCCCGGACCGTACGGCGAGTGGGGCTCCCGCAAGTACGTGCTCTCCTCGCTGGACCAGAGCCTGAAGCGCATGGGCCTGGACCACGTCGACATCTTCTACTCGCACCGCCCCGACCCGGAGACTCCGCTGGAGGAGACGATGGGCGCGCTGCACACGGCGGTCCAGCAGGGCAAGGCGTTGTACGTCGGCGTGTCGAACTACTCGGCCGAGCAGACCCGGGAGGCCGCCCGCATCCTGGGCGAGCTGGGCACCCCGCTCCTCATCCACCAGCCCCGCTACTCGATGCTCGACCGGCGCCCGGAGAGCGAGGGCCTGCTCGACGCCCTCGACGAGCTCCAGGTCGGCTCCATCGTCTTCTCCCCGCTGGAGCAGGGGCTGCTGACCTCCCGCTACCTCGACGGCATCCCGGAGGACTCCCGCGCGGCGAGCGACAGCCCGTTCCTGCGGTCCGACGCCGTCACCGAGGACCTGGTGGGCAGGCTGCGCGCGCTGGACGAGGTCGCCAAGTCCCGCGGCCAGACGCTGGCGCAGCTCGCTCTTGCCTGGACGCTGCGCGGCGGCCGGGTCACCTCCGCCCTCGTCGGCGCGAGCAGCGCGCGGCAGATCGAGGACAGCGTCGGTGCCATCGCCAACCTCGACTTCGAGGCGGACGAGCTGGCTCGTATCGACGCGATCATCGAGGGCAAGGGCTGACCTCGGGCCCCGGTCGGCCGTCGATCCGCTCCTCCGGCCGGACGGTCACCGACCGGCCCGCCTCCGGGCCATGAAGGAGCCGCGGAAGGGGTGCCCGTCGATGGTGCCGCGGACCTTCACCAGGCCGCGAGTACCGAAGAAGGCGGCGGACCGGGGCCATGCGAGGCAGGTCCGGCCGCCTTCGGCGGGGCTTCTGCGCAGCTCCGCCGTGCACTGCTCGTCGAGCGTGCTCATGATGTCGTCCTGCGCCTTCGGTGGTCCGCTACGAAGAGAAGACCACCGGAGGCGGAGGAACTCGTCGCGGGGCGGTGAACGACACCGGTGCCCGGGGGAAACGACGCCGATCCCGGGAGCTACGCCGCCGGCACCCGGTCCAGGAAGCCGTACACGCTCCGGATGCGGTCCTGCGCGTCGAGCGTGATCACGTCGAACCCGGCGACCGGCGCCCCGCCGCCCGCCTCGTCCACCAGCTCCCAGGCGAAGCGGGCGGTGTCGTGGTGTCCGTCCACGGCCGTGGTCAGGTGGAAGGCGAGGCCGGGGAACCGTTCGCGGGCCGCCGTGATCAGGGCGGCGATCTCCTCGTGGCCGCGCACGTCGGCCAGCGGATCGGTGTAACCGCCGTCGGCGGCCCAGGCGGCGGTGACCGCCCGTGCCCGTTCCTCCTCGGCGTCCGCGTTCCAGGCCTCGAAGTAGCGGGCGACGGCGGTCTCGTAGCGGTCCGGGCTCTCTTGATTCGCGGGCATGATCGTTGAACCCTCCATCGGGGATCTGCGTAGGAAACGGTGACCGGATCCGCGGCCGTCCGCGGCCTCCTCGTGATCCGGCACCGCACACGATGCCCGGACGTGCCGCGGGGTGTCGATTACCTCGGAGGTCATCCCGAGGAAGGCCCGGTCGGAGGGCCCTTGGCATCGTTTCGGCCACGCGCGCGCTCGCATATGCCAAGAGACTGGCCGAATTGGCATGGTGACAGAGTGTCAACCGTGGCGATACTCGACTGACAGGGCGATTGAGTCATGAACGAACGCGCACCCGTGCGTGTGCGTCGCGTCACTGTGCGTGACTCCCGGGTCGCCGGATGTGTACGACCAGCAAATCTGTGAGGCGAGAGCAAGTCCGCGCGGCGAGCGAGGTCGGGCGGAACGGCATGCGATCGGGGGAGCGAAGCGTGCACGACGAATTCCTGTGCCATGTCACCGCGTACGGGTGGTGCGGCGGCCAGCGTGTCGGCGTGCCCCTCGGAACCTACCGCGCCCCCACGTTGGCGCTGGCGCTGTGGTGGATGCGCGACCGCGCGTTATGGATCGCCGAACGCCTCGACCCGCGCCCCGAGAACCCGAACTTCCCCCCGAACGCGGTCGTTCCGGTCGCCGACACCGTGCCGGACGTACCTGCCCTGCTGCGGGCCTGGTCCACCGACGAAGCGCAACAGGGCCTGGTGGCGGACGAGTTGGCGGCCGGGAACCTGGTCCGGATCGCGACCAACGACGACACCACGGAGTACGAACTGCTCGCGGAGTCCGTCGACGCCGTGCGCATGCAGCGCATCGCCCAGCGCATCGCCGCTCCCGCCGCCTGACCCCGGGACCGCCCGGCGATCACGCCCCGGAGTCGCGGTCACCGCCGTCACCCGGCCTCGCTGCGGCGACCGGGCGCATATCCGGGTGAATCGGTAGAATTTTCTGCATGGCAGAGCGGTCCATCGCACCGACCGCGCCCGAACTCGTGCTGGAAACCGAGTCGGGCTCCACGGTGATGACTCCGAACCACGCGTACCACGTGGGGCGCGACCCGCTCAGTGACGTCGTCCTCGACGACGACCGGGTCTCGTGGCACCACGCCGTGCTGCGGGCCGAGGCCGGTCACTGGACGATCGAGGACGAGCACAGCACCAACGGCACGTACGCCGACGGCCACCGCGTCCGCGAGTGGGACGTCGGCCCCGGCACCGTCATCCACTTCGGGAGCCTGCCCGACGGCCCCCGAGCGGTGCTCTCCGGGCTCGCCCCCGAGCGCCTCTCCGGCATCTTCCGACCCGCCTCCACCGGTACGTTCCGCCGGCCCACCAGTGTCCGGCCACTGCCCGAGCGGACCGTCCGCATCGGCCGCGCCTCCGACAACGACCTGGTCATCGACGACCTCATCGTCTCCCGTCGGCACGCGGAACTGCGGGCGCGGCCGGAGGGCACGTACGAGATCGTCGACGTCGGCAGCCACAACGGCACGTTTCTCAACGGCGCGCCCGTCGACCGGGCCCCGGTCACCCCCGGTGACATCGTCGGCATCGGACACTCCGCGTTCTGCCTGGTCGGCGACCAACTGCAGGAGTACGTCGACACCGGCGAGGTCTCCCTCGATGTCCAGGAACTCACCGTGGCCGTCGACCGTGGCCGCAGGACGCTCCTGGACAAGGTCTCGTTTCCGGTCGGCGAGAAATGTCTCCTGGCCGTCGTCGGCCCCAGCGGCGCCGGCAAGTCCACCCTCCTGAACGCCCTGACCGGGCAGCGCCCGGCCGACAGCGGCACGGTCCTCTACGACGGCCGCGACCTCTACCGCGACTACGCCGAACTGCGCCAGCGCATCGGCCTGGTCCCGCAGGACGACATCCTGCACGCGCAGCTGACCGTCCGCAGGGCCCTGTCGTACGCCGCCGAACTCCGCTTCCCGCAGGACACCGCGAAGGCCGAGCGACAGGCCCGGGTCGACGAGGTGATCCGCGAACTGGGCCTCGAACAGCGGGCCGGCCAGCCCATCCACAGCCTCTCCGGCGGCCAGCGCAAACGGGTCAGCGTCGCCCTGGAACTGCTGACCAAGCCCTCCCTGCTGTTCCTCGACGAACCGACCTCCGGTCTCGACCCGGGCATGGACCGCTCGGTGATGCACATGCTGCGCGGCCTCGCCGACGACGGCCGCACGGTCATCGTCGTCACCCACAGCGTCCTCAGCCTCGACGTCTGCGACCGGCTCCTCGTCCTCGCACCCGGCGGCAAGGTCGCCTACTACGGGCCGCCGGACGACACCCTCGCCTTCTTCGGGTTCGAACAGTGGCCGGAGGCCTTCGAGGCCTTCGAACGGGACCAGGAGCGGGACTGGGCGGGGGAGTACCGGGACTCGCCCTTCCAGCGCCAGTACGTCACCGCCTCCATGGGCCGGCCGTATCTGCCCGACGCCCCCGAGCCGGTCGCCGTGGCGCCACCGCCCAAACCGCAGAGCTGGGGCGCCCAACTGGGCACGCTGGTGCGCCGGTACGCGGCCGCGCTCGGCGCCGACCGAACCTTCCTCGCCATCATGATCGCGCTGCCGTTCGTGATGGGCGCGATGGCGAGGGCACTCGCGGGGAGCACGCTGGACCGGGAGACCGCCATGAACGCGCTGCTCATTCTGTGTGTGGGCGGGGTGCTGACGGGCGCGGCGAACGCCGTGCGCGAGCTGGTCAAGGAGCGGGTGATCTACCGGCGTGAACGTGCCGTCGGGCTGTCCAGATCCGCGTACCTGATGTCCAAGGTCGTCGTCCTCGGCACGATCACCGTCCTCCAGGCGGTCGTCCTCACCCTGGTCGCCCTGCTCGGAGTCGACCTGGGCGCCCCCGGCGGCGAAGGGGTGCTGATGCCGCCCCTGGTCGAGATCACGGTCGCCGTGGCGCTGCTGGCCTTCACCGCGATGATGCTCGGCCTGGTGGTCTCCGCGCTGGTGCGCAAGGAGGAGGTCACCATGCCGCTGCTGGTGCTCCTCGCCATCGTCCAGGTCGTGTTCTGCGGTGCGCTGCTGGACGTCAACGGCACGATCGTCCTCGAACAGCTGGCGTGGCTGGTGCCGTCGCGGTGGGCGTTCGCCGCGATGGCCGGCACGATCGACCTCGAACGGATCGTCCCCGACACGACGGACCCGCTGTTCGCACACTCGGCGGGCGTGTGGCTGCTCGACCTGGGGATGCTCGTCGTCCTGTCGCTGCTCTGCGGCTGGCTCGTCGCCCGGCTGCTGCGCCGCCGTGAACCCGCGGTGATGCGGAAGTAGCCGCGATGACGACCCCCGGTTTCCTTCCCACCCATGTCGTCCCGCCGGGCGGGCTGCCCGCCTGGGAACTCCCCGATCCCTCCCGCCCCACCGCGGCCCTCGACGCGCTGCTGCCCGTCCAGCTCCTGGAGCGGCGCGGCGACTGGGGTCACGCCCTGTGCGCCAACGGCTGGTCCGCCTGGATCGACGCCCGTCTCCTCGTCGCCGTACCCCAGGACCCGCCCGCGGCCGGTGCGGACGCCACCCGCACCGCCGACCCGCGTCCACTGCTGGCCCGGGCCGAGGAGGCCCTGTCGCGCTACCGGACCGAGGCGGAGGCGCTGGCCGCGGGGCATCGCGACGGGGAGGCCTTCCGCGACGGTACGAAGGGGCTGCGGATCGGCGTGGTCGTCGACGGCGAGTCGCTGTGGCTGTTCGATGCCGCGCACGAGCGGTGGGTGTACTGCGACGGGACCCGGCTGAGCACCTTCGCCGTGGGCGACACCCCGCGCACCACCCCGGCCGCCCCGCACCCCCCGCCCACCGCCGCTCCTGCCCCCGAGGCGACGCGCGTCGTCGCGGAACCCGGTCCCGGGCCGGCGCGGGGCCGCGCGACCGACCGGCCGCACGATCACGAACCCACCCGGCTGGTTCCGCCGGTGACGCGCGATGAGTGAGACACAGCCGTACGCCGGGCGCCCCTCCGAGCTGGTCGGACGGCAGATCGCCAGCTACCGCATCGAACGTGAGATCGGCCGGGGCGGTATGGCCGTCGTCTACCAGGCGCTGGACCTGCGCCTGGAACGGACGGTCGCGCTGAAGCTGCTCGCCCCGGAACTGGCCCGCAACGACACCTTCCGGCGCCGTTTCACACACGAGTCACGGGTGGCCGCCGCGATCGACCACCCGCACATCGTGCCGGTCTTCGAGGCGGGCGAGACGGACGGGGTCCTCTACATCGCCATGCGGTACGTCGCGGGCAGCGATCTGCGGCATCTGCTGGACCGGGAGGGCCCGTTGCCGGTCAGGACCGCCACCCGGATCGCCGCCCAGGTCGCCTCCGCGCTCGACGCGGCGCACGACCACGGGCTGGTGCACCGGGACGTGAAGCCCGGCAACATCCTGGTCGCGCAGGGCACCGACAGCGACCATCCCGAGCACGTCTACCTCACCGACTTCGGTCT
Organism: Streptomyces sp. NPDC002324; assembly: GCF_053593335.1. Lineage (NCBI taxonomy): Bacteria > Bacillati > Actinomycetota > Actinomycetes > Kitasatosporales > Streptomycetaceae > Streptomyces > Streptomyces sp. NPDC002324. The sequence goes on along the minus strand of NZ_JBSFCF010000023.1, from coordinate 119,029 downwards.
GACGAAGAAGTCCCTGTCCCTGACCGGGTTCACCAGCGTCGGCCAGTTCGTGGGCACCCTGGACTACGTGGCCCCGGAGCAGATCTCCGGCAAGCCCGTCGACGGCCGCTGCGACGTCTATAGCCTCGCCTGCGTCGTCCACGAGACGCTCGCCGGCCGGCCGCCGTTCCAACGGGACGACGACATGGCCCTGTTGTGGGCCCACCAGTACGACGAGCCGCCCCCGCTGACGGCCGGGCGCCCCGATCTGCCGCCGGCCGTGGACGGGGTGCTGGCGACGGCGCTGGCCAAGTCCCCGGACGACCGGTACGACTCCTGTCTGTCCTTCGTGGCCGCGCTCCGGGCCGCCGACGCCGCAGGCGGCTTCCCGGCAGGGCACGCGCCGACCCGGTCGGTCGCGCCGAAGGCGTCCGGGCCGCCCGAGGCCCCGCCGCAACCGCCGTCGTGGGCCGCGCCCGTCTTCATCCGCTCCGGCCGGTATCCCGGCTGAGGTCGAGACGCTCGACGAGGGCCACGTTCTCCCGGTCGCCGGCGCCCTGTCCGGCCTCGGCGGCGAACCAGGCGTCGAGGATCTCCCTCAGCAGCGGCTCGGAGGTCAGCCGCAGCCCGATCGCCAGGACGTTGGCGTCGTTCCAGCGCCGGGCACCGTCGGCCGTGTAGGCGTCCGCGCACAGGGCGGCCCGTACGCCGGGCACCTTGTTCGCGGCGATGGACGCGCCGGTGCCCGTCCAGCAGCACACGACGGCCTGGTCCGCCCTCCCGGCGGCGACGTCGCGCGCCGCCGCCTCCGAGCAGGCCGCCCATCTGGAGTCGTCCCCCACACGCAGCGCGCCATGGGTCAGCACCTCATGGCCCCGGTCGCGCAACTCCGTGAGAAGGAGGCGGGCGACGGGCTCGTCCATGTCCGAGGAGACGGAGATCCGCATGCCCCCGAGGCTACCCGGCGCCCTGACCCCGGCCCAGGGAGGAAACGGCATGACCCTCGAACCGACCGGGCAGCTCGTGCCCACGCCGTCCGGACACGACCTCGTCCTCACCCGCACCTACGCCGCCCCCGCGCGCGACGTCTGGGCGAGCGTCACCGAGCCCGAGCGCACCGCCCGTTGGTTCGGCCCGTGGCGCGGCGAGGCCGCGCCGGGCCGCACCGTCGAGGTGCGGATGGCGTTCGAGGAGTCGGCGCCCTGGTGCCCGATCCGGATCGAAGCATGCGAGCCGCCGCACCGTCTCGCCGTCTCGGTGGAGGACGAGGCAGGCTCCTGGTCGCTGGAGCTGCTGCTGACCGAGACGGAAGGTGCCACCGAACTTTGTCTGATCCGCCATCTCGCCTCCCCGGAGGCCGTCGGCTCGATCGGCCCCGGCTGGGAGTACTACCTGGACATGCTCACCGCCGCACGCCGCGACGGTCCCCAGCCCGACTTCGAGGACTGCTACCCGGCGCAGAAGGCGTACTACGAGGCCCTGGCCTGAGACGTCGTCGGCGTCATCGGTCCCGCTGCTCCAGCGGCCGGACGGTGATCGACCACGGGCCGTCGGAGCGGGCGTGGATGAGGCAGGGGCCGGTGAGGGACGCCTCGCCGTGCCAGGGGCCCACGTGGTTGGCCAGTTCGCCGAGGAAGGCGGTGCCGTCCGGTTCGAAGGTGTCGACGAGGAAGTAGCCGCCGTCCTCGGAGCGCGGATCGCCCTCGTACCGGAGGGTGGCGATCCCCGGGCCGCCGGTGTGGCGCAGTACGTCCGAGGCGGGACGCACGGTGTGGCCCTCGCAGGGGAGCGCGCTCGACACCGGGCTCACGTCGACCGTCCACGGTCCGTCCGCCTGGATCCGCAGTGCCCGCACCGGCCGGTCGTCGGCGTTCACCAGGGCACGGCACGAGAAGGGCCCGTCGGTGTAGACGAGTTGGCTCTGGGAGTGCAGCCGCCCGTCCAGCGCGTCCACGACGAAGTGCCCGGCCCCCGTGTGCGTGATGTCGAGGATGACCGGGCCCCTCCCGGTGGTCAGCTGGGTGACCTGGTCGCCGTCGCCGCCGATCCGCTGGAGCGCCGGCCCGCCCGCGGTGAGCAGCGGGGGTGCCTGCCGAGGTGGTTCGCCGCTCTTGCGGGCCCGGTCGACAGCGGTGCCACGACTGTCTGTTGTCCGGCACGCTCGCGCTGAAACCACTTCATCTCGCGCCCCCCTGACGACGTCTGCGCACAGTATTGGGCGTCCGACTCTCGGCGTATACAACTTCGGTGACTTCCCGTGCGGCCTGTGAGCCCCGACCGCGCTTGGCGGAGGGCCTGGGGGGCGTGGTGGGGGAAATCCGGGTGCGCTCGTGTGCGAGCCGAGGCCAGCATGGCCGGGTGTCCGAGCTGCGGTGGGATGACGTGAAGGGCTTCTTCGACCTTGAATGGGAGGGGTATCTGCCGGATGTGTGGGTCACGGGAACCGCGGTCCAGGACTGGCAGACGGTCCTCGATCTGATCGTTTCGAGTGGCTGGCGGAGTGAGTACTCCGAAGGCGGGGTGGTCATGTCGCTGCCGCGGGCCGAAGAGGTGTTCTCGCGGCCCGCTGATGCCGAGTGCGCGGATCTGTGGGTCTGGCCGGTGCCGGATGTCCTGGCGATCTTCCGGTTGGAGTCGGCCGACGAGATCGGTTTCGACGTGGACCTGCGGGAGTTGCGGGGGCAGGAACGGCTGGAACTGCTGAGCGGACTTCTCTGTGCGATCGGGCGCCGACTGGGCAAGCCGGTGGTGCTGATGTCCGAGGGCTACCGGGACCCGTGTCGTCCGGTACTGGGGTTCGACGTCGCGTCCGACCGGGTGGTGTTGCTGGCAGAACCACGGATCGGCTGACGTGTCGCGGGGGCCGACGATCCGAGAGCCGGACAAGGCGACGGGGCACACACTGCCCTGGCATGCCGCGCCGACGCGGTCGTACGGGTCGGCGGCGGCGCCGCCGACCCCCGAACCGGCTGTCCGTCAGGTGGCCGCCGTCCGCTCTGGCCCGGACCGACGGGCCGCGATCCCGTTGCCCATGCCCCTCGCCCCGTCAGTAGGCGTCCTCACCCTCGACGAACGTCCGCACCACCTCGATCTCCCCGATGCGTGACACCTCCACCCGGCGGGGATCGTCGCCCAGCACCACGAGGTCGGCCCGCTTGCCGGGGGTGAGGGTGCCGGCGTCGCTCTCCCAGTGGCAGGCGCGTGCCGCCTCGATCGTGTACGCGCGCAGGGCCTCCTCGACGGTGACCGCCTCGTCCGCGCCGATGAGACGGCCGGACTCCGAGGCCCGCTCCACCATGAAGCGGATCGCCCGCAGCGGGGCGCCGTCCGCGACCGGGCGGTCCGAGCTGCCGGCGACCCGGACGCCGTGGTCGAGGAAACCCCGGCCCCGGTACAGCCAGCCGGCCCGGTCCTCGCCCATGATCGTGGCGTAGTCGTCGCCGTAGTGGCGCAGGAAGCTCGGCTGGATGACGACGGTGACGCCGAGCGCGGCCAGGCGGGGGAGTTGGTCGGGTCGGACCAGGCCCGCGTGCTCGACGCGGTGGCGTGCCTCCGGGCGGGGACTCAGCTTCTGTGCCATCTCCAGCGCATCCAGGGCCACGTCGAGGGCCCGGTCGCCGATCGCGTGCACCGCGAGCTGCCAGCCGGCGCGGTGGCCCTCGACGATCATGCTCTCCAGCACCCCGGGCTCGTGCATGAGCTGCCCCGAACCGCCGGTGCCCAGATAGGGGCTGGTGAGCGCCGCCGTACGGGCCATCATGCCGCCGTCGGTGAAGATCTTGAGCGCGCCCAGGGAGAGCGCGCCGTCCCCGAAGCCCGTGCGCAGACCGAGGTCGATCGCCCGGCTCGTGGTGTCCTCGGCGGCCGCGCCGACCGGCCGCAGCGCGTCGGCGGCCACCATCAGCCGTACCCGCACCGGCAGTCGGCCCGACTCGTGGGCCAGCTGGTAGGCGGCGCCCTCGATGGGGCTGTGCCCGAAGAGCCGGGCCCCGACCCCCGCCTCGGCGCACCCCGTGATGCCCTCGGAGCGGCAGACGCGCGCCGCGTGCTCGATCGCCGAGGCCAGCTCGGTGAGCGAGTGCGGCGGCCGGGTCGCGAGCGCGGCCCCCATGGCGCCCTCCGCGAGGAAACCGTCGGGCCGCGCGACCTCCGCGGGCAGACCGTTCAGCACTGCCGAGTTGACCAGGCAGGCGTGTCCGGACAGGTGGCCCAGGGACACCCTGCGCCCGGCGCTGACGGCGTCCAGATCCATCGCCGTCAGCGGGCGGTCGAGGGTGCGCTGGTCGTAGCCGCCGAGATCCACCCAGCCGCCGACGGGGGCGGCGGCGACCGCGGCCGCCACCACGCGGAGCACGTCGTCGGCGCGACGGCTCGGCGCGACACTGGGCGCCGCAGCCTTCAGGCCCGTCCACGCCAGGTGCACATGGGCGTCGATGAAGCCGGGGAGCAGCGTGGCACCGTCCAGGTCCAGCGTGCGCCGCGCCGGGAGCCCCGCCACGTCCTCGTCCAGGCCGACGATCCGCCCCCGCCAGATCCCCAGTTCCCGGGCGGCCGGGCGGTCCGGGTCCATCGTGATGATGCGGGCGTTGGTGATCCTGGTGCTGAGCACGGACAGGTCCTTCCGGTCGGGGCGGTCGCCCGGTTCGCGGTCTCGTATCGGTGAACTGGCTTGCGAAGTAAGCGGGTTGGCGTGTCAGTCGGATGGCGCCCCCGGCCTCGGGGAAGCTCGGTCAGGTCTCGAAGACGTCTCGGGGCTGGTCACGGGAAGGCAAATGTAGTTAGCCTTACCTAAGTTTCTTGTACTTCTTCTGTGTAGGTGAAACCGGTCCGGAGGGACACGTGAGAAAGGCGGACCCGCCGGGACGGAACGTCCTGTGGCGCGCGGTCGGCGGACAGCGTCGGGATGTCCTGGTGGGCGCGGTCCTCGGAATGGGCCACCAGACGGGCGAGGCCCTGGTGCCGGTGCTCATCGGACTGGCCATCGAACGCGGAGTCGTGGACGGCGACGTCCCCGGACTGCTGCTGTGGCTCGTCGTCCTGGCCGTCGTGTACGTCGGACTCTCCTTCAGCTTCCGCTTCAGCGCGAGGGCGGGCGAGCGCGCCGCCGTCACGGCCGCCCACCACCTCAGGGCCGAACTCGTCGGCCGCGTCCTCGCTCCCGAGGGCGGCGCGGAGGAGGGGCGGCTGCCGGGCGAGCTGACGAACATCGCCACCGAGGACGCCAAACGGGTCGGTGCCGTCGCCATGGCCCTCATTGTCGCCTTCGCGGCCACCGCGGGTCTCGTGGTCGGCGCGGTCGCGCTGCTGCGGGTCTCCCTCGCCCTGGGCCTGCTCGTCCTCCTCGGCACCCCGCTGCTGCTGTGGCTGGGACACCTGCTGAGCAAGCCCCTGGAACGGCGCAGCGAGACCGAACAGGAACGTGCCGCGCAGGCATCCGGCGTCGCCGCCGACCTGGTGGCCGGGCTGCGCGTCCTCAAGGGCATCGGCGCCGAGCGGGCGGCTGTCTCCCGCTACCGGCGCGTCAGCCAGGACTCCCTCGCCGCGACCCTGCGCGCCGCCCGCGCCGAGGCCTGGCAGAACGGCGTCGTCACCGTCCTCACCGGCGCCTTCATCGCCCTGGTCGCCCTCGTCGGCGGACGCCTCGCCGCCCGCGGTGACATCGGCCTCGGCGAACTCGTCTCCTCCGTCGGGCTCGCCCTGTTCCTCGTCGGCCCGCTCGGCGAGTTCGCCTGGGTCAACGCCGAACTGGCCCAGGGCCGCGCCTCCGCCGCCCGGATCGCCGAGGTGCTCGACGCCCCCGGTGACGTGTCCGACGCCCCCTCCGCCGACGCCCCCTCCGCCGACGGCCTCCCCGCGGACGGCGTCGAGGGACGGCTGACGCTGCGCGCCCTCACGTACGGCACCCTGCGCGGCCTCGACCTCGACATCGCCCCCGGCGAGATTGTCGGCATCGCCACCACCGACCCCGCCGACGCCGCCGCCCTGCTCCGCGTCCTCGGCCGCCGCGCCGACCCCGACGAGGGCGCCGTGGAACTCGACGGCACGGCACTGACCGCGCTGGGCCTGGCCGGCGTACGCGCGGCGATCCTCGTCGCCGAGCACGACGCGGACCTGTTCGAGGGGACGGTCCTCGACAACGTCACGGCGGCGGTCGGCGCCCCCGCACCGGCCCTACCGGCGACGAATCCATCGGCGCGCGCCTGCGCCGTCCCACCCGGCATCACCGCCGTGATGGTGGCCTCCGGCACCGACGAGGTCGCCCGCGCGCTGCCCCACGGCGTGGACACGCCCGTCACCGCACGCGGCCGTTCGCTCTCCGGTGGCCAGCGTCAGCGCGTCGCCCTGGCCCGCGCCCTGGCCGCCGACGCGCCCGTCCTCGTCGTGCACGAGCCCGCGACCGCCGTCGACGCCGTCACCGAGTCCCGGATCGCCGCCGGGATCAGGGACGTCCGCGGCGCACGCACCACGCTCCTGGTGACCAACAGCCCGGCCCTGCTCGCCGTCACCGACCGCGCGGTCCTCCTTCGCGACGGCCGGGTCACCGCGACCGGCGACCACGAGCGCCTCGTCCACGAGTGCGCCGACTACCGTACGGCGGTACTCACATGACCGAGCCATCCGACGCCGTCGAAGCCGCTCCCCGCGACGACGACCGCACCGGACCCGAACTGCTGCCCGTCGCCACACCCGCCCGCACCCGCGCCGCCGTCGCCGAACTGCTGCGCCCGCAGCGGCGACTGGCGTTGTCCGCCTTCACCGTCATGGTCGCCTCCACCGCCGTCGGCCTGCTGGTCCAGCCCCTGCTGGGGCGGATCGTCGACCTGGCCGCCGACCGTGGGTCCGCCGACGCCATCACCGTCACGGCCGTCCTCCTGGTGTCCGTCGCCGTGGTCCAGGGCGTCACCGCCGGATTCGGGCTGTCGCAGATCGCCCGGCTGGGCGAGACGACCCTGGCCCGGCTGCGCGAACGCTTCGTCGAACGGGCCCTCGCCCTCCCGCTGGAGCGCGTCGAGAAAGCCGGCGCCGGCGACCTGACCGCCCGGGTCACCGCCGACGTCTCCCTCATCGCCGACGCCGTCCGCAACGCGCTGCCCGCGCTGGGCAGTTCCCTGCTCACCATCGTCCTCACCCTCGGCGCCATGGCCCTGCTCGACTGGCGGTTCCTGCTGGCCGCGCTGCTCGCGGTCCCCGTACAGGCGGCCACCGCACGCTGGTACGTCAGCCGCGCCATCCCGCTCTACGCCGAGCAGCGGGTGGCCGCCGGCGCCCAGCAGCAGCAGATGCTGGACACCATCGGCGGCAGCTCCACCGTGCGGGCGTTCCGGCTCGGCCGCGAGCACACCGAGCGGGTCACCGAACGCTCCCGGTCCGTGGTGGCACTGACGATGCGGGGCGTACGGCTCGTCCTCGGCTTCTACAGCCGGCTGCACATCGCCGAGTACATCGGTCTCGCCGCCGTCCTGGTGACCGGATACTGGCTGGTCCGCGACGGCTCGGCCAGCATCGGTACGGCGACCGCCGCAGCCCTGTACTTCCACAACCTCTTCGGTCCCGTCAACGCGGCCCTGGCTCTCCTCGACGACGCCCAGTCGGCCACGGCCGGCCTCGCCCGGCTCGTCGGCGTCACCGACGAGCCCGTGCCCCCGGCGCCGGCGCACACCGTGCGGACCGGCGGCGCCGACGTCACCGTCCGGGGTCTCGGTCACGCCTACCGGCCCGGCCATCCCGTCCTGCACGACATCGACCTGACCATCCGGCACGGCGAACGCGTGGCCCTCGTCGGCGCCAGCGGCGCGGGCAAGACCACCCTGGCCAAGCTCGTCGCGGGCATCCAGCCCCCCACCACCGGCAGCGTCCTGGTCGGCGGCGTCCCACCCACCGAGCTCGGCTCCGCCGCCTCCCGCACGATCGCCCTGATCACCCAGGAGACACATGTCTTCGCGGGCCCCCTCGCCGACGACCTGCGGCTCGCCAAGCCCGACGCCGGCGACGACGAACTGCGCGCCGCCCTCGACCGCGTCGACGCCCTCGCCTGGGCCGAGGCCCTGCCCGACGGGCTCGCCACGGTCGTCGGCGACGGGGGCCACCGGCTCAGCGGCGAACGGACCCAGGCCCTCGCCCTGGCCCGGCTGATCCTCGCCGACCCGCCCCTGGTGATCCTCGACGAGGCCACCGCCGAGGCCGGCAGCGCCGGCGCGCGCACGCTGGAGAAGGCGGTCGCCCGCGCGGTGGACGGCCGGACCGCGCTGATCGTCGCCCACCGCCTCAGCCAGGCCGCCACCGCCGACCGCGTCGTCGTCATGGAGGCCGGCCGGGTGGTCGAGAGCGGCACCCACGACGAACTCCACGCCGCGCGGGGCCCCTACGCCGCCCTCTGGTCGGCCTGGTCCGACGCCCGCGACACCGGCCCTCGGCCGGCCCCCGAGACCCCCACACGTACCGCTCCGCAGAACCCCGAACCGAAGGACCTCTGATGTTCCGCTCCCGCAGAGCGCCACGGCTCGCCGTCGTGCTCGCCTCCGCCACCCTGCTCCTCGCCACCGCGTGCGGTGGCGGCGATTCGGACTCCGACACCTCGGGCGCCGGCGCGGAGGCGAGCACGTCCTCCGACGGGTCCGCCTTTCCGGTCTCCATCGACCACAAGTACGGCAGTACGACCATCAAGGCCGAGCCCGAGCGGATCGTCACCGTCGGCCTCACCGACCAGGACGCGGTCCTCGCCCTCGGCAAGGTCCCCGTCGGCACCACCGAGTGGCTCGGCGGCTACAAGGGCGCCATCGGCCCCTGGGCCGAGGACAAGCTCGGCTCCGCGAAGACCCCGACCGTCCTCAAGGACACGGGCACCGGCCCGCAGGTGGAGAAGATCGCCGCCCTCAAGCCCGACCTGATCCTCGCGGTGTACGGCGGACTCACCAAGGAGCAGTACGAGTCGCTGTCCAAGTTCGCGCCCGTGGTCGCCCAGCCGAAGGCGTACAACGACTACGGCGTGCCGTGGCAGGAGCAGACCGAGACGATCGGCAAGGCGCTCGGCAAGGAAAAGGACGCCACCGAGGCGGTCGCCGACACCGAGGCGAAGATCAAGGCCGCCGCCGACAAGTTCCCGGCGTTCAAGGGCGCGACGGCCGTCATGGCCACCCCGTACGAGGGCATGTTCGTCTTCGGCAGCCAGGACGCCCGCTCGCGGCTCCTGACCGGCCTCGGCTTCTCCCTGCCGACGGACCTGGACAAGGCGATCGGCGACCGGTTCGGGGCGAACATCAGCAAGGAGCGCACCGACCTGCTGGACCAGGACGCCATCGTGTGGATCGTCGGCGACCCGGCCAAGGACGCCGCGAAGCTGCACAAGGACGCCTCGTACAAGGACCTGGGGGTCGTGAAGGAGGGCCGCGAGGTCTTCGTGAACGAGACCAGCGACTACGGCAACGCCACGTCCTTCGTCTCCGTCCTCAGCCTGCCGTACGTCGTCGAGCGGCTGGCCCCGCAGCTGGCGGCGGCCGTCGACGGCAAGACGGACACCGAGGTGGAGCAGCCCGCGTCCTGACACGGCAGAAGGTACGAGGAGGGGGGCCGGTCACCGACCGGCCCCCCTCCTCGTGTCCCTCTGTCAGCCGTCCATCGACTCGGCCAGGCTCCGGGGCCGCATGTCGGTCCAGTGGGTCTCGACGTGGTCCAGGCAGGACTGGCGCGAGTCGGGTCCGTGCACCGCCCGCCAGCCGGCCGGCACCTCCACGAAGTCCGGCCACAGGCTGTGCTGGTTCTCGTCGTTGACCAGCACCAGGTACGTGCCCTCGGGGTCCTCGAACGGGTTGCTCATCGCATTCCTCTTTCTCGCTTCGCGTGCTTTCTCACTTCGGGTTCCGCTCCGCCCACGCGACGAGCCCCTTCAGGGCCCGGAACCAGGTCTCGGCGAGATCCTGGACCATGTCGCGCGGCAGCAGTCCTTCCAGGTACGACCAGTGCGCGGCCAGCACCGGCCCGTCCGCCCGGTCCTCGGTCACCACGTTGATCTCCAGCGCGTGACCCTCCCGCATCGAGTCCTCCGACCCGATGTCCGCCGCGTCCTCCTCCGGCGCGTACGACCAGTCCGTCTCCTCCGGGATGCCGAACCGGCCCAGGTAGTTGAACTCCACGCGCGGCGGCTCGTAGGCCGCCAGCACCTCGCGGGTACGGGGGTTGAGGTGCCGCAGCAGCCCGTACCCGACGCCGTTCGCGGGCAGCGCCGCCAGATGCTCGCGCACCCGTCGGACGGCCTCCTCGGCGGCCGGACCGCCGGCGAAGGCGTCGGCGGGGTCGGCCGGGCCCGCGTCGAGGCGGACCGGGTGGACGCCGGTGAACCAGCCGACCGTACGGGAGAGATCGATCCCGTCGCCGCCCAGCTCCTCCTCGCGGCCGTGGCCTTCGAGGTCGACCAGCACCGAGGTGCCCGTGCCGCCGTCGCGCCGCCGCAGGTCGGCGAAGGCGAGGGCGAGTCCGGCGAGCAGCACGTCGTCGACGGCGGCGCCGAACGCGGCGGGTACGGCCGACAGCAGCGGTCCGGTGTGCTCGGCGGGCAGCCGGAGCACGACCTCGCGCTGGGTGGCGGTGGTGTCGCGGTCGGGATCGCGCTCCCGGGTGAGCGGCAGCGACTCCGCGCCGCCGTCGAGGATCGCCTCCCACACGGGCAGTTCGGCCTCCCGCTCCGGTGCCTGGGCGAGATCCGTGAGCAGCCGGGACCAGCGGGCGAACGACGTCTCGACGGGGAGCAGGCCGACGGGCCGGCCGGCCGAGACGTCCCGCCAGGCCGCTTCGAGGTCGGGCAGCAGCACCCGCCAGGACACCCCGTCCACGACGAGGTGGTGGCCCATCAGCAGCAGCCGGCCGGGCGCGTCGCCCGCGTCGAACCACACGGCCCTGACCATGGTCCCGGCGTCCGGGTCGAGCGACGCCCGCGCCGCGGTGGTGTGCCGCCGTACGGTCTCGCCCAGCGCGGTGGCGTCCAGACCTGACACGTCGACCCGGTCGATCCAGCCGGCCGCGTCGACCGCGCCGACGGGCGGCACGTGCAGCGACCAGTTCTCGGTGTCCTCGCGGGAGGGCCGGACCAGGGTGGCGCGGAGCAGGTCGTGGCGGTCGGCGAGCGCCTGGAGCACGGTCGTCAGACCGGGCAGGTCCAGCTCCGCCGGGGTGCGGACCAGGGCCGCCTGATGGTAGGTGGCGAAGGGGCCGCCCAGTTCGCGCAGCCAGTGCATGACCGGGGTGAGCGGCACGTTGCCGGTGCCGTCGTCCGCCGGGCGCGGCGCGCCGACGTCGGCCGTCTCCGCGACGGTGCAGAGCGCGGCCACCGTGCGGTGCCGGAACACCAGCCTCGGGCTGATCCGCAGACCGGCCGCGCGGGCCCGCCCCACGAGCTGCATGGCGACGATGCTGTCACCGCCCAGGGCGAAGAAGTCGTCGTCCACACCGACCTGTTCGAGCCCCAGCACCTCCGCGACGACCGTGCACAGCAGCTCCTCCACGGGGGTCGCGGGGGCCCGTCCGGAGGACAGGGCGGAGAAGTCGGGCGCGGGCAGGGCGGACCGGTCCAGCTTGCCGTTGGCCAGCTGAGGGAACCGCTCCAGGGCGACGACGGCCGCCGGGACCATGTGGTCCGGGAGCCGGCCGCCGACGTGGGCGCGCAGCCGCGCCGGGTCGGGCGCGGTGTCCGGGGCCGGTACGACGTACGCCACGAGCAGCTTGCGCGGGCCGTCCTGGTGGACGGTCACCAGGGCCTGCCCGACCTCCGGGTGGGAGGTGAGGGCCGCCTCGATCTCGGCGGGCTCGATGCGGAACCCGCGGATCTTGACCTGGTCGTCGGCGCGGCCCAGGTAGTCGATCCGGCCGTCGGCGGTCCAGCGGGCCAGGTCGCCCGTGCGGTACAGCCGTGATCCGGCGGGACCGAACGGGTCGGCGACGAACCGCTCGGCCGTCAGGGCGGGGCCGCCCAGGTAGCCGCGGGCGAGACCGCCGCCAGCGAGGTACAGCTCGCCGGGAACACCGGGCGGCAGCGGCTGCAGACGGTCGTCGAGGACGTAGGCCCGGGTGCCGGCCACCGGCCGTCCCACGAGCGGGCGTTCGCTGTCGCGGACGCGTCCCACGAGGGCGTCCACGGTCGACTCGGTCGGCCCGTACAGGTTGAACGCCTCGGTGCCGGGCAGCTCGGACAGGCGCTTCCACAGGGCGACGGGGACGGCCTCGCCGCCCACGCCGACGACCGCGAGCGGGCAGTCGCCGCCCCGCAGCAGACCGCTGTCGGCCATCTGCGTGAAGAACGACGGCGTGACCTCCAGGAAGTCGAAGCGGTGCCGGAGCACGGCCTCGGTGACCAGTTCGGGATCGCGGCGAACCTCTTCGGACAGCACATGGACGCAGTGCCCGTCCAGCAGCCACAACTGCGGCTGCCAGGAGGCGTCGAAGAAGAACGACCAGGCGTGCCCGACCCGCAGATGCCGCCGTCCGGCCGCCTCGATCGCGGGCGCGTAGAGCGTCTCGCGGTGGCTGTGGAACAGGGTGCCGAGGGTCTCGTGGGTGATCACGACGCCCTTGGGCCGGCCGGTGGAGCCCGAGGTGTAGATGACGTACGCCGGGTGCCGGGGCGTCAGCGGGGCGCTGCGGTCGGCGTCGGTGAGGTCGGCGGGGTCCTGGGCCGCGAGGCGGTCCCGGGTGCCGGGGTCGTCCAGCAGCAGGGACGCCGTGCCGGGCGGCAGCGTGGCCGCCAGGGCGCGGGTGGTCAGGGTGAGCACCGGTCCGGCGTCGGCGAGGACGTCCGCGGTGCGCTCGACCGGGGCGTCCGGGTCGAGCGGCAGATAGCCGGCGCCCGCCTTGTGGACCGCGAGGACGGCCGTGAGGAAGTGCGCGGTGCGGGGCAGCGCGAGCGCCACGAACCGCTCGGGGCCGGCGCCCGCCTCCACCAGCAGCCGGGCCAGCCGGTTGGCGTCCGCGTTGAGTTCGGCGAACGTCAGCTCCACCCCGTCGGACGCGGCGGCGGGCAGGTCACCGTGGAGGCGCGCCCGCTCCTCGAACAGGGCGGGCACCGTGGTCGGCGCGCCGGCCGCGGGCCTGCTGTGCCAGCCGCCGACCAGGCGGGCCCGCTCGTCCGCGCCGAGGATGTCGACCCTCGCGAGTGCCGTGTCCGGGTCGGCGGTCACGGCCCGCAGGACGCGCAGCAGCCGGTCCGCGAACGACTGGGCGGTGTCGTGGTCGAACAGGTCGGCGCTGTACTCCAGCACGCCGTCCACCCCGGTGCCGTCGCCGCGTTCGACGAAGTCGAAGGACAGGTCGAACTTGGCGGTCGTCTGCGCCACGTCGTCCCGGCGAGTGTCCAGCCCGGGCAGTCCGGTGTCGTCGCCGCCCGACGCCAGGTACACGACCATCACCTGGAACAGCGGGTGACGGGCGAGCGACCGGGCCGGGTTGACCACCTCCACCAGCCGCTCGAAGGGCACGTCCTGGTGGTCGAACGCCGCCAGGTCGGCCTCCCTGACCCGGCCGAGCAGCTCCCGGAACGTCGGATCGCCGGAGGTGTCGGTGCGCAGCACCAGCGTGTTGAGGAAGAACCCGACCAGGTCGTCCAGCCCGGCGTCGGTGCGCCCGGAGATCGGACTGCCGATCGGGATGTCGTGCCCCGCCCCGAGCCGCGACAGCAGGGTGGCCACGGCCGCCTGCAGCACCATGAACACGCTGACCCCGTTGTCGCGGGCCAACGCGTGCAGGGCGGCGGCGAGTTCGGCGTCCAGCGACAGGTCGGCGGAGCCGCCGCGGTAGGTCGCCTCCAGCGGGCGGGCCCGGTCCACGGGCAGCGCCAGCTCCTCGGGCAGTCCGGCCAACGCCTGCTTCCAGTACGCGAGTTGGCGGGCGGCGAGACTGTCCCCGTCGTTCTCGTCGCCCAGGACCTCCCGCTGCCACAGCGTGTAGTCGGCGTACTGCACGGGCAGCGGCTCCCACGCGGGGGCGTGTCCGGCCGTACGGGCGGCGTAGGCGAGCGCGAGGTCCCGGTGGAGCGGGCCCTCCGACCACTCGTCCCCGGCGATGTGGTGCAGGAGCAGCAGGACGGTCCAGTCCTCGTCGCCGGTACGGAACACCTGGACCCGCAAGGGGAGTTCACGGTCCAGGGCGAAGCCGTAGGCGCCGGCCTCCGCGAGCAGTTCCGGCAGCAGCGCGTCGTCGGTGTCGACGACCTCGAACGGGACGCGGACCTGCTCGGGCGTCAGCACCAGCTGGTGGGCCCGGCCCTCGTCGTCGGGGAAGACCGTGCGCAGCGTCTCGTGCCGGACGACCACGTCGTGCACGGCGGCCCGCAGCGCCGCCACGTCCAGCGCGCCCGTCAGCCGCCAGGCCGAGGGGATGTTGTACGTCGCGCTGGGGCCCTCCACCTGGTACAGCACCCACAGGCGCTGCTGGGCGGAGGACAACGGCAGCCGCTCGGGACGCGGCCGGACCGTCAGGGCCGGACGGGTCGTGCCCGTGCCGTCGGCGGTGTCGGCGAGGTGCCGGGCGAGCCGGGCCGGAGTCGGCGCGTCGAAGACCGTGCGCAGCGACACCTCGGCGCCGAGCGCCGTCCGGACGCGCGCGGTCAGGCGCATCGCGAGCAGCGAGTGGCCGCCGAGCGCGAAGAAGTCGTCGTCGACGCCCACCTCGGGCACGTCCAGAACGGCGGCGAACGCCTCGCACAGCAGGTCCTCGCGCGGGGTGCGGGGCCCCCGGCCGGAGGTGGGCGCGGCGAGGTCGGGCGCGGGGAGCGCCTTCTCGTCGAGCTTGCCCGCGACCGTGCGCGGCAGGGCCGCCACCGTGACGAAGGCGGACGGCACCATGTGCGCGGGCAGGGCGCCGGCCGTGTGGCCGCGCAGCTCCGCCGGGTCCGGGACGCGCCCGGCGGCCGGGAGGACGTAGGCGACGAGCCTGCGCACGCCCGGGGTGTCCTCGCGGACGACGACGGCGGCCGTGGCCACGTCGGGGTGGTCGGCGAGCAGCGCCTCGATCTCGCCGAGTTCGATACGGAAACCGCGCAGCTTGACCTGTCCGTCGGCGCGGCCCTGGAACTCCAGGGAGCCGTCGCGCCGGCGTCGTACGAGGTCGCCCGTGCGGTACATCCGCGTGCCGGGCGCGCCGAACGGGTCCGCCGTGAACCGCTCGGCGGTCAGCCCCGGACGGTTGAGGTAACCCCGCGCGAGGCCCTCGCCGGCGAGGTACAGCTCACCGGTGACACCCACGGGGACGGGCCGCAGCAGCTCGTCCAGGACGTGGGCGCGGATGTTGTCCAGGGGCGCGGCCCAGCGGCCGGTGGCGTCGCCGTGCCAGCCGTAGGCGTCGACCGCGCTCTCGGTGGGCCCGTACAGGTCGTGGACCTGGGTGCCGGGCAGGGCGCACAGGCGCTCCCAGAGCGGGGCCGGGGTCGCCTCGCCGCCCACGGCGATCACACCGGGGAGGTGGGCGCCGGGCTCCAGGAAACCGTGGTGGATCAGCTCGCGCAGGTAGGTCGGGGTGACGTCGAGGAAGTCGATGTCCTCCCGGCCCAGGTACGCGAGCAGCGCGGCCGGGTCGGCCATCACGGCCTCGTCGGTGACGTGCAGTTCGTGGCCGGCGAGCAGCCAGATCAGCGGCTCCCAGGAACCGTCGAAGCTGAACGAGGCCGCGTGCACGGCCCGCAGCCGGTCCCGGCCGAGGGACCGCTCGGCGGGCCGGATCAGGTCGTCGCGGTGGGCGGCGAAGAAGTTGCTCAGGCCGCGGTGGGTGCCGACGACGCCCTTGGGAGCACCGGTGGACCCGGAGGTGAAGATGAGATAGGCGGAGCCGGCGGAGGCGGGCGGCAGGGCCGTCGGCGCCTCCTCCATGTCCGCGAGCCGGTCGTCGATCAGGACGACCGGGCACCCCTGCGGCAGCCTCGCCGCCAGCTCCGCCGTGGTGAGCACGCACAGCGGGGCCGCGTCGCGGAGCATGAACTCCAGCCGGTCGGCGGGATATTCTGGGTCGAGCGGCAGATAGGCGGCACCTGACTTCAGGACGCCGAGGAGCGACGGGACCATCAGGTGCCGGGGCAGGGCGAGCCCCACCACGCGCTCGGCGGCGGCGCCCCGGCGCAGCAGCAGCCGGGCGACCGCGTCCACCCGCTCGCCCAGCTCCCGGAAGGTGAGCCGGGAGGCCCCCGTGACGAGGGCGGGGGCGTCGGGCCGGGAGCGGACGACGTCGTCGAGGATCTCCGGGACGGACCGGGTCTCCAGGGGCCGGGCGGTGTCGTTCCAGACGGCCGCGAGGGCCGTCTCCTCCGCATCGGTGAGGACGTCGAGGGAGCGCAGCGGCCGGGAGGGCTCCGCGACGACCCGCTCCAGCAGCCGCAGCAGCCGCTCGGCGAGCCCGGCGGCGCTCTCCTCGTCGGTGAGGTCGGCGGCGTACTCCAGCAGCAGGGCCATGTCCTGGCCGGGACCGTGGTCGACGAAGGTGAAGTCCAGGTCGAACTTCGCCATGCCGTTGTCCATGTCGAACCACTCGGTGGGCAGCCCGAACAGGTCCGGGTCGCCGTCGGGCCGGTGGTGGTAGCCGAGCATGACCTGGAAGAGCGGGTTGCGGTCGGCGGTCCGGACCGGGTTGACGGCCTCGACGACCCGGTCGAACGGGACGTCCTGGTGCTCGAACGCGGCCAGGGCCGCCTCCCGCACCCGGCCGAGGAGCCCCTCGAAGGAGGGGGTGCCGGACAGATCGGTGCGCAGCACCAGCGTGTTGACGAAGAAGCCGACCAGATCGTCCACCGCGCTGTCGGTGCGTCCCGCGATGGGCGCGCCGAGCGGGATGTCGTCCCCGGCGCCCAGCCGGTGCAGCAGCGCCGCCGTGGCGGCCTGGAACAGCATGAACATACTGACCTGGTGGGTGCCGGCGAGGTCGCGCAGCGCGTCCCCGGTGGAGCCCGGGAGCGTGGCGCGGACGACCGCCCCGCGCCCGGTGGCGCGGGCCGCTCCCGGCCGGTCCAGGGGCAGCGGGATCTCCTCCGGGAGCCCGCTCAAAGCCTCCTTCCAGTAGGCGAGTTGTGCCTCCTCCACCTCGGCGAGCAGCCGCTCCTGCCAGAGGGTGTAGTCGGCGTACTGCACCGGGAGCGGAGCCCACTCGGGCGCCCCGCCCGCGGCGCGGGCCGCGTACGCGCGGTGCAGGTCGGCGAGGAAGGGACGGTCGGACCACTCGTCGGTGGTGATGTGGTGCAGGACGACGGCCACCACGTGGTCGTCGTCGGCCAGCCGCAGCACCTCGGCCCGCACCGGGAGGTCGGAGCCCAGGTCGAACGGGCGGCGCTGGGCCTCCTCGATCCACCCCGCGAGCCCTGCCTCGGTGCCTTCGGAGATCCGGAACGCGGCCTCGGCCTCACCGGGCGCCGCGACCCACTGGTACGGCTCCCCGTCCGCGTCCACGAACCGTGTCCGCAGCGTCTCGTGACGATCCGTCACATCACGCAGGGCGGCACGCAGGGCGTCGAGGTCCAGGGCGCCGCGAAGCCGGAACACCAGCGGGAAGTTGTACGCGACACCGTCGCCGGTGATCCGCTCCACGAGCCACAGCCGGCGTTGGGCGGCCGACAGCGGTATACGGGCGGGTCGTTCGGCGGCAGGCTCAAGGACGGGCCGGGCCGGCTGCCCGGTGGCCGCCCGCAGCGCCAGCGTCTCCGGGGTGGGTGCCTCGAACAGGTCGCGGATGGCCAGTTCGGCGCCCAGCTCGGTGCGGGCGCGGCTGATCAGCCGGGTCGCGAGCAGCGAATGACCGCCCAGGTCGAAGAAGTTGTCCTCCGCTCCCGTGCGGGGCAGGCCCAGCACCTCCGCGAAGAGGCGGCACAGCACCTCCTCGATGGGGGTGCGCGGGCCACGCCCGGCCGACAGGGCGACCGCGGGCTCTGCGTCCGGCAGGGCGCGGACGTCGAGCTTGCCGTTGTCGTTCATCGGCAGTCCGGGCAGGACCACGAAGGCGGCGGGCACCATGTAGCCGGGCAGCCGCTGTCCGAGGTCGTCGCGGAGCCGCCTGACGAGCGCGGTGTGACCGCGCCCGGCGGCCGGGGTGTTGGCGTAGGGGGCCTCGTCGCCACGGTCGGCGCGCGGCCGGTACAGGCCGGCCGTGCGGGCGGTGTCGGTGCCGGGGTTCCGGTTGCCGGGCACGAAGACGGCCTCGTAGGAGCCCGGTTCGGTGGACCAGGTGGTGAGCAGCCGGTAGCCGTGCGCCTCGGCGGTCTCCCGCAGGTCCTCCGGTTCCACGCCCGTCGCCGCGACGGCCGTCGGCCGGCCGCTGTCCAGGGCGCGCAGTCCGGCGAGGTCACCGGCGGTGCGGGGGTCCGGGACGCCCCGCACCCGGAGCGGCCTCGTGCCGTCGAGCCGGGAGAGGAGCGCGTCCCGTCCGGTCCAGCTGACCGCCGGGACCCCGTCCAGCGAGAGCCCGGCGTCTCCCTCGTACAGCACCACGTCGTACCGGTAGCGGGTCAGCTCGTTGTGGTGGCGGCCCGCCTTGGTGCGCAGGTCGACGCCGACGCCGAGGGTGGTGAACCAGTCCGGGTCGACGAGGAGTTCCTTCTCCAGCGCGAGGCCCCGCTCCACGGCCCGGCGCAGACTCTCCGGCTCCGTGTGCGCGTCGGCGCGGGCCGCCTGGATGCCGGCCTGGAACACCCGGGCCTGGCGCAGGTCGCGGACGTCACCGAGGAACAGGGCACCGCCGGGCGCGAGCAGGTCAAGCGCGCCCCGGATCACCTGGTGGAGGTGGTCCAGGCTCGGGAAGTACTGGACGACGGAGTTGATGACGACCGTGTCGAAGAAGCCGGTGGGCAGACCCTCGGTCACCTCGGCGGGCTGGCAGCGCAGTTCCACCTTGCCCGCCAGCACGGGGTCGCTCTTGATGCCCTCGGTGAGCTTGCGGATCACGGGTGCGGCGAAGTCGGTCGCCCAGTACGCCTCGGCGTCCGGCGCGAGCTTCGACAGCAGCAGACCCGAGCCGACGCCGATCTCCAGGATGCGGCGGGGCCGCAGCTCGCGGATGCGCTCCACGGTGGCCTCACGCCACTCCCGCATGTGCTCCACGGGGATGGGGGAGCCGTCGTAGGAGCTGTCCCAGCCCGCGAAGTCCTCGGTGAAGAGGGCGGTGCCGATCTCGGTGTACTCGGCGGAGTAGATCTCCTGCCACTCACCGATCTGCTCCCGCTCGGCCGACTCGCGTGCCTCGGCGTCGGGTTCGGCCGGGACGACATAGCCGACCAGCCGCTTGGTGCCGGGGGCGTTGAGGTCGTCGCGGGCGACGACGGCTGCCCGGGACACCTCGGGGTGCTGGACGAGCGCGGTCTCGATCTCGCCCAGCTCCACCCGGTAGCCCCGGATCTTGACCTGGTCGTCGGTACGGCCGAGGAAGTCCAGATTGCCGTCCGGGCGACGTCGTACGAGGTCACCGGTGCGGTACATCCGCTCGCCCGGCCGCCCGTACGGGTCGGCCACGAAGCGCTCGGCGGTGAGGCCGGGCCGGTCGAGATACCCGCGCGCCAGACCGACGCCCGCGATGTACAGCTCACCGGCCACACCGTCCGGCACCGGCCGCAGCCAGGTGTCGAGGATGCGGGCCCGTGTGGCGCGGATGGGCTTGCCGACGGTCGGGGTGGCGCTGTCCTCGGTGCCACCGCCGAGCGTGTTGATCGTGTACTCGGTCGGGCCGTACAGGTTGTAGCCGTACGTCCCCTCCGTGTCCCGCAGCGTGTTCCACACCGTCTCGGTGACGGCCTCACCGCCGAGCAGCACCAGCGGCGGCCGGTGCCCCTCCAGCAGGCCCTCCTCCAGCAGGAGATGGGCGTACGTCGGGGTCACATTGACGACATCGACGCGGTGTTCCTCGCAGTACGCCACCAGCGCGGTCGCGTCCCGCCGCAGCTCCTCGTCGCAGACGTGCACCTCGTGTCCCTCGACGAGCCACAGCAGCTCCTCCCAGGACATGTCGAACGCGAACGACACCGTGTGCGCGATGCGCAGCCGCCGTCCGCCCGCCGACGCGATCGCCGGGGCGAAGATCTCCTTCTGGTGGTTGAGCTGCATGTTCGTCAGACCGAGGTACGGCGTGACGACACCCTTCGGGCGGCCCGTCGACCCCGAGGTGTAGATCACGTACGCCGGGTGGTCCAGGCTGAAGGACACCGACACCGGACCGGCCGGGAAGGACGCCAGTTCGGCCGCCACCGCCGGGTCGTCGAGCAGTACGCGGGGCGTGTCGCCCGTCAGCGTCGCCGACACGCCCGCCGTGGACAGCAGGAGCAGCGGCCGGGCGTCCGCCAGCATCAGCGACAGCCGGTCGGCCGGGTGGTCCAGCTCCAGCGGCAGATACGCCGACCCCGTCCGCAGCACGGCGAACAGCGCCACCACCATGTCGATCGAGCGCGGCAGCCCGAGCGCGATCACCCGCTCGGGTCCGGCGCCGCGCGCGAGCAGCAGCCGGGCCATCCGGTCGCAGCGCTCGTCGAGTTCGGCGTAGGTGAGGGTCTGCGCGCCGAAGACGAGGGCGGACTCGTCCGGGGTCCGGGCGGCCTGCGCGGCCAGCATGTCGGCCACCGTCTCGTGCGGCACGGGCTGCCGCTGCTCCGCCTCCTCGTGGGCGAGTGCGGCGGCCTCGGCGGGCAGCAGGGAGTCCAGCGAGCCGACGGGAGCGTGCGGGTCGGCCACCAGACGGCAGACCAACAGCACGAATCGGTCCAACAGGCTCTGGGCGTAGGCGCCGTCCAGCAGGTCGGGCCGGTAGGCGAGGGTGGCCCTGACGCGGTCGCCGGGCGTGACGACCAGGTTCGCCGGGTAGTGCGTGGCGTCCACGTTGGCCACGGCCGTCGCGCCGTGCCGCGCGCGCAGTTCGGCCAGCCGCTCGTCGGTGTCGGCGTTGCGCAGCACGAACAGCGTGTCGAACAGCCGCCGGTGACCCGACTCGGCCTGGAGCACACCCAGACCCAGGTGCTCGTACGGCATGACCTCCAGCCGTTCGCCCTGGATCCGGCGCAGCAGACCGAGGACCGGCTCACGCGGGTCGAAGGCGATGCGCGCGGGCACGGTGTTGAGGAACATGCCGATGACGTTCTCGACGTCCGGCACCTCGCTGGGCCGCCCGGCGACCGTGGTACCGAACGCGATGTCGGTACGGCCCGTGGCGCCGGCCAGGACCAGTCCCCAGGCCGCGTTGAGCACGGTGTTGAGGGTCAGACCGTGGGTGCGTGCGGTGTCCCGCAGCCGCTCCGCGACCGTCACGTCCAGGACCGCGTCCAACTGCTCCGGGATCACCGGCTCCCGCCCCCGGTCGTCGGCGGCCGGCACCAGCAGCGTGGGCTCCTCGAAACCGGACAGGGCCGCCCGCCACGCCCGGGTGGCCTCGGTGTCGTCCTGCCGTTCCAGCCAGGTCAGGTAGTCACGGTAGGAGCCGGGGCGGGCGAGGCCCGCCGGGTCGCCGCCGCTCTCGTACAGCGCGAACAGCTGGTCCAGGAACAGCCAGGCCGACCAGCCGTCCCACAGGATCAGATGACGGCCGACGATCAGCCGGTCGCCGCGCTCCTCGCCGAGCCGTACGAGCAGCATCCGGAAGAGAAGGGGGCTGGTGAGGTCGAAACGGCGGGCGCGTGAGTCGTCCAGCAACTCCCGCATTCTGCGGTCCTGTTCGGCGGCCGGGAGCCCGGCGAGATCCACCTCGGTCAGCGGGACGGCGGCGTCCCGCACGATGAACTGCACCGGCTGGCGCAGCCCTTCGCTGGTGAACCCGGCCCGCAGGCTGGGGTTGCGGGCCAGCAGGGTGCGTACGGCCGCCGAGAGCCGCTCGGCGTCCACGCGCTCGGCGAAGTCGAAGGACTCGTGGACCGTGTAGACGTCCAGGGAGCTGTCGTCGAAGTTCGAGTGGAAGAACAGGCCCTCCTGGAGCGGGGCGAGGGGCCACACGTCCTCGATCCGGCCCGGCGCGAGCCGCTCGACGCGCTCCCGCTCCTCCTCGGTCAGCGCGAACACGGACGCCGCGGGGATGCCGTCCGCGGCCGTCTCGTCGAGGGCGGCCGTCGCCGCGAGCGCCGCCGGGGTGCGGTGCTCGAACACCTCGCGCGGGCCGATCACCAGACCCGCGCGACGGGCCCGGCTGGACACGGCGATCGAGCTGATGCTGTCGCCGCCCAGCAGGAAGAAGTCGTCGTCGACACCGACCTCGGCGAGCTTCAGCACGGCCGCGAAGATCTCGACGAGCAGCTGCTCCCGGGGGTTGCCCGGAGCGCGGGTGACGGTACCGCGTACGGCCCGCGGAGCGGGCAGCGCGGTCCGGTCCAGCTTGCCGCTCGGGGTGAGCGGCAGGGCGTCGAGGAGCACCCAGGCTCCCGGAACCATGGGGGCGGGGAGCGCGTCGGTGACGGCCGCACGGAGGTCGCCCACCTCGGCGGCGTTGCCTGCGGCGGGCACGACGTAGGCGACGAGCGCGTCCTCCCGGACCGTCACCGCGGCCTGCGCGACCTGCGGCAGCCGGACGAGGGCCGCCTCGATCTCGCCGAGTTCGATCCGGTTGCCGCGCAGCTTGACCTGCCGGTCCGTGCGGCCCAGGTACTCGATCACCCCGTCCGCGCGCCGCCGGACCAGGTCACCCGTGCGGTACATCCGGCTGCCGGGCGGTCCGTACGGGTCGGCGGTGAACCGCTCGGCGGTCAGTGCCGGACGGGCGTGGTAGCCGCGGGCCAGCTGGACACCGGTCAGGTACAGCTCGCCGGGGACACCGTCGGGGACGGGCCGCAGACAGGTGTCCAGGACCCGCAGTCCGGTGTTCCACACGGGGCGCCCGATGGGCACCGCGGCGTCCCGGTCCTCGTCGGGGACGTACGGGTGGTACGTGACGTCCACGGCCGCCTCGGTCGGCCCGTACAGGTTGTGCAGTGGTACGCCGGTGAGCGCGTGCCAGCGGCTCGCGGCGGCGACCGGCAGTGCCTCGCCGCTGCTCAGCACGCGGCGCAGCGACGTGGACCAGGCGGGGTCGGAGGTGACCTCGTCGTGCCGGAGGAAAGCCTCCAGCATCGACGGCACGAAGTGCAGGGTCGTGACGGCCTGTTCGCGGACGAGTCCGGCCAGGTGGGCGGGGTCGCGGTGGCCGTCCGGGCGGGCGAGCACCACGGTCGCGCCCGCGAGGAGCGGCCAGAAGAACTCCCACACGGACACGTCGAAGCTGGACGGCGTCTTCTGCAGCACCCGGTCGTCGGCACCGAGCCCGTACTCGCCCTGCGTCCAGGCAAGCCGGTTCACGACGGCGCGGTGGGTGACGACCACGCCCTTGGGCAGGCCGGTCGAGCCGGAGGTGTAGATGAGGTAGGCGGGGTCGTCGGGGCGTGCGTGAACCGGAGGCTGCCCGGCGGGCGGTTCGTGGTCGGGGGCGTCGAGCAGCAGCGCGGCAGGAGCCCGCTCGGGCAGCCGGCCGGCCGTGGCCGACAGCGTGATGACGGTCGTGGCGCCCGAGTCGGTGAGCATGTGGGCCACCCGGTCCGCCGGATAGTCCAGGTCCACCGGCAGATAGGCGGCGCCCGACTTCAGCACGCCCAGCAGCGCCACCATCAGCTCCGCCGAACGCGGCACGGCGACCGCCACGAAGGTGCCCGGCCGGGCACCCCGGTCGCGCAGCCGTACGGCCAACTCCTCGGCTCGGGCGTCGAGTTCGGCGTAGCTCAGCCGCTCGCCCTCGAAGACGACCGCCGTCGCGTCGGGCGTCCGGGCGACCTGCGCCGCGAAGCCCTCGGCCAGGGTGTGTTCCGCAACGAGGCGCTCCTCGCCGGCGGGGTGGGCGCGCAGGGCCTCGTCGGGGGAGAGGAGTTCGACGGAGGCGGCCGTGCGGTCCGGTGCCTCGGCGATGGCCTCCAGGACACGGGCCAGACGGTCGCCCAGCGCGCGCACGGCTTCGCCGTCGAGGCGCTCCGCGTGGTGCTTGAGCCGCAGGTCGAGCCGTCGGCCGGGCTTCACGACGAGGGCGAGGGGATAGTGCACGGCGTCGTGGAAGGCGTCGCCGGTGATGCGCACGGTGCCCGAGGCGTCCCGGAGGTCGGTCTCGGCGGGGTAGTTCTCGAACACCAGCAGGGTGTCGAAGAGTTCCCCGGAGCCCGCGTGGCCGGTGAGCCGCTGGATCTCGGCGAGACCGAGGTGCTGGTGGTCGAGCAGCCGGGCCTGCTCCTCCTGGAGCCGGACGAGCAGCGTTCCGAGGGATTCGCGAGGGGTCCAACGGAAGCGGGTCGGCAGGGTGTTGATGAACAGGCCCACCATGGAGGCGATGCCCTCGACCTCGCCGTCGCGTCCGGAGACCGTGGTGCCGAACACGACGTCGTCGCGGCCGGTCAGTCTGCCGAGCAACAGACCCCAGGCGCCCTGGACGACCGTGCCGAGGGTGACCCCGTGCTCCCGGGCCCGCTCGGCGAGTCGCGCGGTGGTCCGCTCGGACAGCTCCACCCGGACGTGCTCCGGTCGCACGGGAGCCGTGGCGGCCGGGGTGCCGACCAGCCGCGTCGGCTCCTCCAGCCCGGTGAGCGCGTCGAGCCAGGCGTCACGGGCCGCGTCGCGGTCCTGTGCGGCGAGGCGGCGGAGGAAGCCCCGGTAGGGGGCGACTTCTGGAAGGGCGGGCGCGTCGGTGCCGTAGAACGCCATCAGTTCGCGGTGGAGCACCGGCAACGACCAGCCGTCGGCGACGATGTGATGGAAGGTCAGCACGAGGCGGCTGCGCTCCTCGCCGAGGCGGACCAGGGCGCAGCGCACCAGAGGCGGCGCGGACAGGTCGAAGCCCCGGGCCCGCTCGTCGGCGGCCACCGCGTCGCCGAGCGCCTCGCGGACCTCGCCGTCCTGCGCCGACAGGTCGACCTCACGCCACGGCAGCTCCGCGTTCCGTGTGATGATCTGCACCGGGGTGCCGTCCGGGCGCTGCCGGAACGCGGCCCGCAGCGGCGCGTGCCGGTCCAGCAGGCTCTGCGCGGCCCGGCGCAGCACCGTGCCGTCGACGGGCCCGGCGAGGTCCAGTACCTGCTGGACGACATAGGTGTCCCCGTCGGCGCCGCCGGTCAGGGAGTGGAAGAAGAAGCCCTGCTGGAGCGGGGTGAGGGGCAGCAGCTCCTCGACCGGCAGCGGGCGCGTGCCCTGGATCTCGGCGAGTTCGGTGTCGTCGACCACCACGAGCGGCGCGTCGGCGCTGTGTTCGGTGACCCGCTCGACGGCGGCCTCGGCCAGCGCCTCGACCGTGCGGTGCCGGAACACGTCACGGGTGGTGAGCCTGAGGCCCGACTCCCGTGCGCGGATGAGGAGTTGGATGGCGCTGATGCTGTCACCGCCGAGCGCGAGGAAGTCGTCCTCGGCCGTCACCGCGTCCAGCCCGAGCACTTCCGCGTAGAGCGCGCACAGCAGCTTCTCGCGAGGGGTGCGCGGGGCGCGGCCGGCGCTCATGGCGGCGTGGTCCGGGGCCGGCAGGGCTCTCGCGTCGATCTTGCCGCTGGGGGTGACCGGCAGGGCGTGCAGCGGGACGAACGCCGAGGGGACCATGTAGTCGGGCAGCCACTCGGCGGCGTGCCCGCGCAGGGTCCGCATGAGGGCGGCGACGTCACGGAAGGGCGCGGGCCGGTTGGCGTGCGGATGGGCGCCGGCCGTCCGGTACAGCGGCCCGAAGGGCCCGTCGAGGACGAACACGGCGTCGAACGCGCCGTCGTCGGCACTGCCGTTCCAGGTGAGCGCGGCCCGGTAGCCGTGCTCAGCCGCCAGCGCGTGCACGTCCTCCGGGTCGGCCCCCGAGGCCGCCTCCCCGCTGCTGCCGTCCAGCCGCCGCAGGTCCGCCAGGTCGTCCGCGAGGCGCGCGTTGGGCACACCGACGACGCGTATCCCGTCCGGCCGCCCGGCCAGCAGCTCGCCGAGTCCGGCGAGTCCGCCGACGGCCGCCCAGTCGGTCTCCGGCAGCTCCCGGGCCGCCGCCGGAGTTCCGGAGCGCAGCACGACGTCGTACCGGTACCGGCTCAGTTCGTTGTGGTGCGTGGCCCGCTTGATCCGGATCTCCGCGTCGAAGCCGTCGAGAGCGGCGAAGAAGTCCGGGTCGAGGAGGAGTTCGCCCTCCCAGCGCACCGACCGCTCGACGGCCGTCCGCAGCGCGCTCTTGTCCTCGTCCTCGCCCTCGGCGCCGGCCGCCCGCCGGGTCTCCACGGCCGCGCGCAGGGTGCGCAGCAGCCGCAGGTTGCGGACGTCACCGACGAAGATCCGGCCGCCGGGGGCCAGCAGGCCCGCCACCTGGCGCAGCACGTCGACGAGGTATTCCCCGCCGGGGAAGTACTGGGCGACGGAGTTGATGACGACCGTGTCGAAGTACCCGGTGGGAAGACCGGTGGTGTCGTGGGCGGGCTGGGCCCGCAGCTCGACCTTCGCGGCCAGTTCCGGATCGGTGCCGACCTGGGCGCGCAGGGCCGCGACGGCCCGCGCCGAGAGGTCGGTGCCCCAGTACGCCTCGCAGTCGGGCGCGATCCGGGACAGGATCAGACCGCTGCCGACGCCGATCTCCAGGACCCGCCCGGCCGGGCCCAGTCCGCGGATACGCTCCACGGTCGCCGCCCGCCACTCCCGCATCTCCTCGACGGGGATCGGCGTGCCGTCGTACATGCTGTTCCAGCCGGCGTAGTTCTCCCGCAGACCGGAACCGGCGGGGTCCGTGCCGAAATCGCCAGCCAGCGCCGCGTCCCGCGCGTCGCCCGCGTCCTCGGAACCGGCCGCCCCGTACAGGAGTTCGTGCAGTTCCCTCCACTCCTCGACCCGGGTGTCCGGGTCCGCGTCGCGCGGCGCGTCGAGGGCGGGGACGACATAGGCGGCCAGGCGGCGGTCGCCGGGCCGGTCCTCGCGGACGACCACCGTGACCTGGTCGACGGCCGGGTGGCCGCGCAACACCGACTCGATCTCGCCCGGCTCGATCCGGAACCCGCGGATCTTCACCTGGGCGTCGGCGCGCCCGAGGAACTCCAGCCGTCCGTCGGCCCGCCAACGGACCAGGTCACCGGTGCGGTAGAGCCGCTCGCCGGGCTCCCCGAACGGGTCGGCGACGAACCGCTCGGCGGTCAGGTCCGGCCGCCCGAGATAGCCCCGGGCCAGACCCGCGCCGCCGAGGTACAGCTCGCCCGTGACACCGGCGGGCACCGGCCGCAGGAAGGCGTCCAGGACGTACGCCCGGGTCCCCGGGTCGGGCACGCCGATGGGGACGATCGCCCCGGCCGGGATGTCCGGATCGCACAGTCCGAGCGTGGAGTTGGTGGTGGCCTCGGTCGGGCCGTACGCGTTGAACATCATCCGTCCGCGCGCGAACCGCCCCACCAGCTCGGGCGAGACGCGCTCGGTGCCCGCCAGCAGGGTGGCGGTCGGCGGGAGGTGGACGTCGTCGGGCAGGGCGGCGAGCAGCGCGGGCGGCAGGATCATGAAGGTGATGCCGTGCGCGTGCGCGTAGTCGGCGAGCGGGGCGCCGGGCACCCGCAGTTCCGCCGGGACGACGACGAGCCGGCCGCCGGACAGCAGTCCGAGGCACAGGTCCCAGAACGCGACGTCGAAGCTCGGCGAGGCGAACTGCAGCACCCGGCTGTGCGGGCCGATGCCGAACCGCTCGCTCTGCGTGGCCACCAGCTTCGCCACACCGGAGTGCGCGAGGGCGACGCCCTTGGGGCGGCCGGTCGAACCCGAGGTGTAGATCACGTAGGCGGCGTTCAGGACCGTGAGCGGCCCCGAGCGGTCCGCCTCGGTGGGATCGTGGGCGGGCCGCTCGGCCAACTCGGCCGCGACGGCGGGGGAGTCCAGCTCCAGGACGGTCATGCCGTCGGCCGGGCCGGGCAGGTCCCGTGCGGTCTCCCCGGTGGTCACCATGCAGACGGGCCGCGCGTCGCCCAGCATGTACGCGATGCGGTCCGCCGGGTAGTCGTGGTCGATCGGGAGGTAGGCGGCGCCCGACTTCAGGACGGCCACCTCCGCCACGATCAGCTCGGCGGAGCGCGGCAGGGCCAGGGCGACGATCCGCTCCGGACCGGCGCCCCGCGCGAGCAGCGCGTGCGCCAGGCGGTTGGCGCGCGAGTCCAGCTCGGCGTAGGTGAGTTCCTCGTCCTCGAAGACCAGCGCCACGGCGTCCGGCCGCTGCCGCACCTGCTCGGCGAACATCGCGGGCCAGGTGTCCGCCGGCACCGTGTGCGCGGTGTCGTTCCAGTCGAGGACGACCTGGCGGTACTCCTCGGGGCTCATCAGCTCCAGCCGGGCGACCGGGGCCTCCGGCCGGGCCAGCGCGTCGGCGAGGAGCGTGCGGTAGTGGCCGAGGAGGCGGTCGATCGTCGAGGCGTCGAAGACACCGGGGTGGTACGCGGCCCGTGCCGAGTTCTCGCCCACCTCCAGCAGCACGTCGACGGGGGCGGGCAGGTCGGCGGCGGGCCGGGCGGCCGTGGCGAAGGCCGTGTTGAAGAACAGCCCGCCGCCGCGTGTGGGCCGGGGCCGTAGCTCCTCGACCAGGAGCCCCACGGGCACCCGGTGGGTCTGCGCCTCCTCGTGCGCCTGCGTCACCCGCCGCACCAACTCGGCGAAGGAGGGTTCGTGGTCGACGGACACCCGCAGCGGGAGCCCGTCGTGGCCCACGGTCAGATCCGTCGCCCCGGTGTAGCGGTGCAGCAGGGCGACGAAGGCGGCGAGACGTACGGCGTCGGGGGCGTCCGGGACATCCGCGAGCACGCGCGTGTCGCGTTCGAGCAGAGGCTGTGGCGGGTGAGGCCGATCGGCGGGCAGTGAGATCTCGAGCGGCAGCGATGTCAGCAGCCGCCGCCAATAGGCCAGGACTTCCTCGGTACCGCACACAGCAGTGAGCCTTCCCACCAGGTCGGGGCCCGGTTCTGAGCCGGGTCGCCGACATACTAAGGTAAGGGTTACCTAATTCACAGAGTGCTCCTGGTGAGGGTTGTCCCGAGGGCGGGACGGCAATCCACGGAGGATCTACAGTTCGACCCGCACTCGCCCTACAGTTAAGGCAAGCCTCATCAAAGAAAGTTGAAGACGTGGGGACCTCTACGGTCCGGGCGGCGAAAGGCCCCCGCGCGGCACTGCTGCTGACACTCTCGGCCCTGGCCCTGCTCGCCCTGTGCGCCCTGTCGATGGCGTTCGGCGCGCTCGGCGTCCCCCTCGACCAGGTGTGGCACACCCTGCTCGGCGACGCCCCCGACGCCCGTGTCGACAGCGTCATCTGGTCCGTACGCCTGCCCCGCACCGCCCTCGGGCTCGCCACCGGCGCCGCCCTCGGTCTCTCGGGTGCGCTGATGCAGGCACTGACCCGCAATCCGCTCGCCGACCCCGGCATCCTCGGCGTCAGCGCGGGCGCCGCCTTCGCGGTCGTCCTCTCGGTAGGCGTGCTCGGCATCTCCTCGGTGTACGGCTACATCTGGTTCGCCTTCGGCGGCGCGTTCGCCGCCAGCGTCCTGGTGTACCTGCTGGGCGGGCTCGGCCGGTCCGGCTCCACGCCGGTCAAACTCGCCCTGGCCGGGGTCGCCGTGACCTCCCTGCTGTTCTCGCTGACCAGCGCCATCGCGCTCACCGACCCGGACGCCCTCAACCGGTACCGGTTCTGGAGCGCGGGCTCGCTCGCCGACCAGGACGAGGGGGTCCTGCTGCGCGTCCTGCCGTTCCTGGCCGTCGGGGCGCTCCTCGCCCTCGCCTGCGCCCCGGCCCTCAACAGCCTCGCGCTCGGCGACGACGTGGCGAAGTCGCTCGGCCTCAAGCTCGGCCTGGTCCGCGTCCAGGGCGTCCTCGCCGTCACCCTTCTCACCGGCGGAGCGGTCGCCGTCATCGGACCCGTGGTCTTCGTCGGCCTGGTCGTCCCGCACATCGCCCGCGTCCTCGCCCAACTGGCCGGCCTCGGCCCGGACCACCGCTGGCTGCTCCCCCTGTCGGCCGTCCTCGCCCCCTGCCTCCTGCTGGCCGCCGACATCGCCGGCCGCCTGATCGCCCGCCCCACCGAGATCCAGGCGGGCATCCTCGTCGCCTTCCTCGGCGGCCCCTTCTTCATCGCCCTGGTCCGCCGCCGACGCCTCGCGGAGCTGTGACATGACGTCTCGACGACGGAGTCATGAGCCCCGGGCGGACACGCGGCGAGAGCCCCGACTCCTGCCCGCCCGGCCGGCCCGCATCCCGGCGTCCGTGGCTGCACCGCTTCGCGATCACCGACCCCCGCCTCGGCGACCCGCGATCACCGGCCCCTCCCATCGCCAACTCCCCGCCTTCGGAACCGTGGTGACGACGCCCCGTGAAGACCAGACCCATGGAGTGGTGAGCCGATGACCACCGATCTCGTGCCCGTGCCGCCCGCGAAGGGCGTCGCGGAGACGGCCGCCCGGCGCCGCACGGCCGACCGTCTCGCCTTCCGGCTCCCCGTGCCGCCCGTGTCCGGTGTCGTACGGCCCAGGCTGCTGGGCATCTCCCTGCTGCTCGCGGCCGCCGCGTTCCTGGCGTTCGCCGTGGAGACCTCGGTCGGGGACATCGACCTCCCGCTCACCGACGTGCTGAAGGCCCTCGCGGGCACGGGCGACCCCGGCACCGAGCTGATCGTCCACGAACTGCGGCTGCCGCGCGCCCTGGCCGGGCTGCTCGTCGGCATCGCGTTCGGCATCTCCGGAGCCCTGCTCCAGACCGTGACGCTCAACCCGCTCGCCAGCCCCGACATGATCGGCATCACCCAGGGCGCGGGCGCGGTGGTCGTCGCCGGGATCGTCCTCGGCTGGGACGGCGGCCTCGGCACCCAGGCCCTCGGCCTGCTGGGCGCGTTGACCGCAGGACTGCTGGTCTACCTCCTGGCCTGGAAACGCGGCACCACCGGCTACCGCATCGTCCTCGTCGGCATCGGCGTCGCCTGGATCTGCACCAGCATCACCGACTACCTCCTGGCCCGAGGCCAGCGCTTCCAGGCGCAGGCCGCCCTCGGCTGGCTCGTCGGCAACCTCAACGGCCGCACCTGGGACCAGATCGGCCCGCTCGCCGTCACGATGGCCGTGCTCGTGCCCCCGGCGGTCCTGCTCGGCCGGCAGATCCGCGTGCTGCAACTCGGGGACGACGTCGCCAAGGGCCTCGGCACCCGGGTCCACACCGTCCGGGTGGCCGTCCTGCTCATCGCGGTGGGGCTCGTCGCCTTCGGCACCGCGACCGCCGGACCCGTCGCCTTCGTGGCGCTCGCCGCACCGCAGGTCGCCCAGCGCCTGGCCGGCACCCCGTTCCCGCCACCCGTCGCGGCGGGGTTCACCGGTGCCGTGATGGTGCTCGTGTCCGACCTCGCCGCCCGGAAGATCGTCCCGGACACGGAACTCCCGGTCGGGATCGTCACCGGGGTGCTCGGCGCCCCCGTCCTGCTGTGGCTGCTCATCCGCGCCAACCGCGCCGGTTCAGGAGGCTGAAGACGTGTCATCGAAGTACGAACCGGCCACGAAGCGCGAAGCCCGCGCCGAAGCTCCGGTCGCGGGCCCCACCGAGGGCCCCGTCGAAGGCCCCGAGCTGCGCGCCGAGGGCCTGCGCCTGGCCTACGACGACCGCATCGTGGTCGAGGACCTCGACCTGGTCGTCCCCACGGGCCGCGTCACCGCCATCGTCGGCGCCAACGCCTGCGGCAAGTCCACCCTGTTGCGGGCCCTGGCCCGGCTGCTGACGCCCAGGGCCGGCGCCGTTCACCTCGACGGCCGAGCGGTGCACTCCATCCCGACCCGGACCCTCGCCCAGAAGCTCGGCATCCTCCCGCAGACGCCCGTCGCCCCCGAGGGACTGACGGTCATCGACCTGGTGGGGCGCGGGCGTTCACCGCACCAGACGTGGTGGCGACAGTGGTCGCGCGGCGACGAGGAGGCCGTGCACGAGGCGCTGCGGGCGACCGCGATGACCGACCTCGCGCACCGGCCCGTCGACGAACTCTCCGGCGGGCAGCGCCAACGCGCCTGGATCGCCATGGCCGTGGCCCAGGGCACCCCCGTGATGCTGCTGGACGAGCCGACGACGTACCTCGACCTCGCCCACCAGATCGACGTCCTCGACCTGGTCACCGACCTCAACCGGCACCAGGGCCGCACCGTCGTCATGGTCCTGCACGACCTCAACCAGGCCTGCCGGTACGCCGACCACATCATCGCCATGAAGGGCGGGCGCATAGCGGGCGAGGGCGCCCCCGCCGACGTCATCACCGCCGACATGGTCGAGGACGTCTTCGGGCTGCGCTGCCTCGTCGGCGAGGACCCCGTCAGCCGTACCCCCATGGTCATTCCGATGGGCCGGCACCACGAGGGCACCGACGCCGACACGGGCACTCGTACGGACGGGGCCACGGCGGCGGTGCCCGTGTCGGGCGCCGCCGGCTGACCCGCCGCCGACGGCGCCCCGTCCCTCACGCCCGTCCTGACGCCCGTCCCTGACCTCCGGACCGTCACGGGCGGGCCGTCAGGTAACCCCCCATCGTGCGGAAGTAGTCCGTCGCCGTGTGCTCGGTGCCGTCCTCCGTCCGTACCCGCTCGACCACCAGCCCCGGCAGCCGTCCGGAGCGGGCGTCGGCACCCGCCACGATGACGACCCCGTCGCCCTCCCGGATGAAGATCCGCCCCGGTGTGCCGCCGTAGCGTCCCTCGGAGACGGAGGCCGAGACGATCCGGATCCGTTCGCCCCGGTGGTGGGTGAAGGCGTTGGGGTACGGGTCGGACTGGGCCCGTACGAAGCGCTCCAGGTCCTCGGCGGGCCAGGTCCAGTCGATCCGGCTGTCCTCCAGGGACCGCTTGTGGAAGAAACTCGACCGGGACCGGTCCTGTGGCGTCCACACGGCCTTGCCGGAGGAGATGAGTTCGAGCGAGTCGGTGACGAGCGGGCCGATCAGGTCGACCGTGCGGTGGAACAGGTCCGTCGCCGTGTCCTTCGGTCCGACCGGCACCGAACGCTGCAACAGCACGTCACCCATGTCGAGTTCGCCGTCCATGCGATGGGCGGTGACACCGACCTCCTTCTCGCCGTTGATGAGCGCCCAGATGAGCGGGGAGAACCCCGCGTACGTCGGGAGCAGCGAGTCGTGGATGTTGAGCGTGCCGTGCGCCGGCAGGTCGAAGATCTCGGGCGGCAGCCAGGTGCGCCAGTTGTTGGCCACGATGAGGTCCGGATCGGCCTCCTTGAGGGCGCGCAGCAGTTCCTCGTCGCCCGGCCGGTTGCGCAACAGCACCGGCACACCGTGCTGTTCGGCGAGATCGGCGACCGAGTCGTTCCAGATCTTCTCGTACGCGTGATCGCTCTTGGGATGCGTGACGACGAGTACCACATCGTGTCCGGAATCCAGCAGCGCACGCAGCGTCCGATGTCCCCACGTCTGGTATCCGAACATGGCGATCCGCATATGAGCCCTCCTCAACCGTTGCTAGGTAAGGCTTACCTTATCTAACATGTCTCTGCTGGGGGAGGCGGTGTTCCTGCCGGGGCGACTGTGTGGACCCCTTTTCTCGACGAAAGGCGATGACGCGGTGACGATGCTGCACACCGGGCCGGATTCCATCTACGACGTACTGGGGATCGGATTCGGCCCGTCGAATCTCGCGCTCGCCATCGCCCTCCACGAACACTCCGCCGGGGCCGGCGCCGAGGACGAACTCCGGGTCGGGTTCCTGGAGAGACAACCCCGGTTCGGCTGGCACCGCGGCATGCTCATCGACGACGCCACCATGCAGGTGTCCTTCCTGAAGGACCTGGTGACGATGCGTGATCCCACCAGCGACTTCAGCTTCCTGTGCTACCTGC
The DNA here is from genome assembly GCF_053593335.1 of Streptomyces sp. NPDC002324. Classification (NCBI taxonomy): domain Bacteria; kingdom Bacillati; phylum Actinomycetota; class Actinomycetes; order Kitasatosporales; family Streptomycetaceae; genus Streptomyces; species Streptomyces sp. NPDC002324. The sequence goes on along the minus strand of NZ_JBSFCF010000023.1, from coordinate 85,289 downwards.
GCGAGCAGGGCCGGCTCGTCGACTTCCTCAATCTGAAGACCCTGTTCCCGCTGCGCATCGAGTTCCACGACTACTTCGAGTGGGCCGCCGCCCGCGTCTCCCACCTCGTCGAGTACTCCGCCGAGGTCGTCTCCGTGCGCCCCGTCACCCGGGACGGCGAGATCCGTTACTTCGACGTCACCAGCCGCACCCCTGGCGACCCGGACCACTTCACCGTCCGCCGCGCCCGCAGCATCTGCGTGGCCGCCGGCCTGGAACCGCACCTCCCGCCCGACGCCGCCCTGTCCGACCGCGTCTGGCACACCAGCGAGTTGCTGCCCCGCGTCGAGCAGGCCCAGCGCACGGGACGGCCGATACGCCGTGCGGTCGTCCTCGGCGCCGGACAGAGCGCGGCGGAGGCCGTCGACTACCTCCACCGCAGCTTCCCCGAGGCCGAGATCTGCTCCGTCTTCGCCAAGTACGGCTACACACCCGCCGACGACAGCCCCTTCGCCAACAAGATCTTCGACCCCGAGGCCGTCGACCTGTACTACGGCTCGCCCCGCGAGGTGAAGCAGTCGCTGTTCGACTACCACCGCAGCACCAACTACTCCGTCGTGGACATGGATCTGATCGAGTCGCTGTCCCGGTCCATGTACCGGGAGAAGGTCCAGGGCCGCGAACGGCTGCGGATGATGAACGTCTCCCGCCTGCGTGAGGTCGAGGAGGGCTCGGACGACGTCAGGGTGACCGTGGAGTTCCTGCCGACGGGAGAGCGCGAGACCCTCTCCTGCGACCTCCTTGTCCACGCCACCGGCTACCGGCCGCGCGGTGTGGGCGACAACCTCGGGGAGATCGGCAAGCTCTGCCTGCGTGACGACGAGGACGCCCTCCGGGTCGGCCGGGACCACCGGGTGGCCACCGCCCCCGACGTCAGCGCGAACATCTACCTCCAGGGCGGCACCGAGCACACCCACGGCCTCACCTCGACGCTGCTCTCCACCACCGCCGTCCGCGCCGGGGAGATCTGCGCCTCGCTCCTCGCGCGCCGCGCGACGGACCTGGCGACGACGGAGGTCTGAGCGTCCGACACCCGGGGTCGAGCACGGGCGGTACGTGCACGGCCCCATGGGCGTCCGAGCCGACCGTGCCCCGCCCACGCCTACCGCCGGCCGGCGTCCCCGTCGACCGCGCCCCGGCGGCGCACTCCCCGGGCCAGCGCGCCGCCCAGGAACCCGGTCACGAGTCCCCAGAGCACGGCGAGCCCGAGCGCGGTCCACAGATGGGGCCGCAGGAACAGTTCCCCGCCCAGGTCGCCGCCGAGGTCGCCGATGCCGATGACCGACAGCCCGTAGTGCGCGGAGATCCGGGCCACGAGACAGACCATGAGGACGGTCAGCGCGAGAGCCGCCGCCATGTGCACGGCGTGCTGCCACAGCCGTACCCGGGCGGGGGAGCGGGCCGCCATCACGAACGCGGCGACGACCAGCAGGACGGCGTTCACGGCGAGCAGCCACCACACCCGGCCGTCGTACTCGGCGAGCGAGCCCAGGTTCAGGGTGGACACGTCGGGCCCGCGCACCACCTCGTCCAGGATCTTCGGCATCGGCAGTCCGAACGGCCCCTCCACCTGGCTGTCCCAGGTGGCGCCCAGGCCGATCGTGAAGGCCAGCCACGTCACGTTCGGCAGGCCCAGCAGGATCACCGCGGCCGTCTCCGCGGCGTGCCCCCGGGTCAGCGCCACCACGACCGCGATCACCAGCCCGAGGCCGACGTACGCCAGCAGCAGCCCGACCATGGCGTACGCGGCCGGGCGCACCGACTCCTGGAACCGCAGCAGCCGCGGCGGAAGCGGCGCCCCGCGCGAGACCAGCAGCGCCAGGACGAGGACCCCGGCGAGCCAGAGCAGTCCGAAGAACAGGGTCGGTGCCATGGCCGTCTCGAACCCCACGTCGGCGGAGGTGCCGAAGAAGTCGCCCACGTCGCCGAGCGGGATGTCGAAGGTCTGACGGGCGGCCAGTGCGAGGCCGATCAGTGCCGCCAGCCACAGGACGGCGATCCGGGCGGCCCAGCCGGCGAGTTCGCCCGCCCCCGTGACCGCCCGGTGGCGCAGGGGCCGCAGGAACCCGGCGGCGATCACCAGCGCGCCCACGAGGGTCACCGACAGCGGGATCACGGTCAGGCCCGCCCGGGTCTCTGCGATGGACCCGGCGCCGCCGGAGAGCTCGATCGTGCCGCCCACCGCCGTCACCACGGTGGCCGCGACGACCCGGGGGAACGCGCCGTCAGGGAGGTCCGCCGCGCCCGCCGCCCACAGCCCGAGCGACGCCACCACGATCATCGCGATCAGCCCGGCCAGCACGGCCGCCAGGGCCTGGAGCCAGCCATGGCGGGCGACCGCCCGCTCGGGTGCGGTCGCCTGCCGGGGAGGCAGGGTCCGGTGACTCACTCTTGCCACGCTAAGCACGGCCGAGACTCTCCGCGCGCCGGGAGGCCCGCCGCCCGCTCGGCTTGCGGGCTGCACGGTGCCAGGGCACACAATGGCCCTGTTGCGCAATAAAACGGCGCAAAACAGATGAAATAGGCCAATATCTGATATTTGCCTATGTGAACCATGTGTGCCGCCGCGAAGTCCTGACGCGAAGTCCCTACGCCGGGAGAAGACCCGTGAGTTCCGAACAGCCGTCCTCCGGCCGCCCGACAGGACCGCCCTCCGGCCCGTTGTCCGGGCCCCAGCAGCCCAGCCCCACCCCGCCCGACCCGACGCGGCCGAGCGGTCAGGTGCCCCCGGAGCCGTCGGGCGACGCCTCGGGCCCCGACGGCACCGGCGGGCCGGGCGGAACGGGAGGCTCGGGCGGTTCCGGCGGTGGACCGAGCGGCCCGGCGGGACCGGGCGGCCAGGGAGGTCCAGGTCACCCGTGGTGGCGGTCCGCCCCTCGCATCGCCCTCATGGTCACCGCGGCCGTCGTCGCGGTGGTCCTGGTCGTCGTCCTCACCCGCTCCGACGACTCCGGCGGCTCGGCCGACGGTGAGGTCTTCCTCCAGGCCGCGGGAAAGTCGGGCCCCGACCCGTTCACCGAGTCGACGGCCACCGACAGCTCCACCCCGCCCGAGACCCCCACGACCACACCGAGCAGCTCGGAACCCGCCAACGTGACGCGTGCCGTGGACGGTTCGTCCCCCGGCCTCTACGGCGGCACCCGCAACGTCTCCAGCTGTGACGTGGAGAAGCAGATCAAGGTGCTCGGGGCGAACCCCGCGAAGAACGACGCGTTCGCCTCCGTCGCCGGAGTCGAGCCCTCCGGCGTACCCGCCTACCTGCGCTCACTCACCCCGGTACAGCTGCGCATGGACACCCGCGTCACCAACCACGGCTACCGCGACGGCGCCGCCACCAGCTACCAGGCCGTCCTCCAGTCCGGCACCGCCGTCCTCGTCGACGACCGGGGCGTGCCCCGGGTGCGCTGCGCCTGCGGCAACCCGCTGAAGCCGCCGGTCGCGCTGAAGACCACGCCGGAGCCCAAGGGCGACTCCTGGCCGTCGTACCGGCCGCAGAACGTCGTGGTCGTCGAGCGCGCGACGACGGTCATCAACGTCTTCGTCCTCTACGACCCCGAGCACGACGACTGGTTCACCCGGCCCGCCGGCGACACGGGCGGGAAGGACAAGAAGACCACCCCGCCCGTCAACCAGCCCTCCCCGTCGACGTCGACGTCGTTCTCCGAGGAACCGCCCTCGAAGTCGCCCAAGCCGTGTCCCTCCTCCCCGGGCGGCGCGACGGAGACCGAGAAGAACAGGGACGCCGACCACAGCGCGAGCCCCTGCCCCTCCTCGTCCTCGGTGACCCCGTCCACCTCGCCCCCGTCGGCGCCGGAGACCCCGTCCACCTCGCCGCCGTCGGCGCCGCAGAGCCCCGAGACGGCCGAGGTGCCGCCGGACGACACCACGACCTCAGGGTCGGCGTCCCTCGACAGCGTCCCGGAGTCGGTCGCCCCGGGTTCCTGACGGGCCGGCGGCGCCGTACGGGGCCCTACCGCCTCACTCGTCGATCGCCGACCCGAACAGGGCGTCCACATGCGGCGCCCCGAGGGAAGCGGCGTTGTACGTCCACGACCCGGCCGCCGTGACGCCGCCCGAGCCCGCCGAGAGCACCCAGACATGACCGTCGCCGGTGTTCTCACCCGGCGCGGCGGCCAGCAGTCCGAAGCGGCCGTCGCTGTTCGGGTCGGTCAGCCGGACCTGGGCGCCCCACTTGTCGCCCTTCTCCGCGGCGCCCGGCACGTCCGTGGAGTTCTGGTCCCAGGACCTGGCCCCCACCGAGGTCAGCCCGGCGGCGGAGCCGCGCAGCACCCACACGGCGCCCGCGTCCTTGACCGTGCCGATGTCCTCGCCCGCCGCGCCGATCGCCACGTCCGCGTACCCGTCCCCGTCGGTGTCCGCGACCGACAGGTCCGAGCCCCAGCCGTCACCGGCCTCGGCGACACCGGGCACACCGGGGGAGTCCTGCACCCACCAGTCCGGATCCGCCGCCGGGCCGTCCGGACCGCCGAGACGCACGCCGACCAGCCCGCCGGTCTGCGTCTCACCCGGCTGGTCGTCCGGGGAGTTCGGCTCACCGGTCACCAGGTCGTCGTACCCGTCGTTGTTGACGTCCCCGGACGCCGCGACCGGACCGCCGCGCAGATCGCGCTCGTACTTCAGCCCGTCCGCGTTGCCCGACAGATACGCGGACCACCCGTACCCGGGCTCGTCGCCCAGGCTCAGCCCGGACACGACGAGGTCGGCGAAGCCGTTCTTGTCGTAGTCGCCGGTGGTCATGGACACGGGCCGGATGTCACGGGCCTCGGCCTTCGCGCCGAACCGCTGGGTGGACTGCCGGCGCATCGAACTCCGCGCCGCGTCGTCGTACGCGAACAGTTCCACGCCGTACGGGTCGAGGACGGCGAGGATGTCGCCGTCCGTCTCGGCGGTGAAGCGGCCGGCGGCCAGACCGGTGCCGAACTGCTCGCCAGCGGCGGGCTCCTCGGTCTCCAGCCAGTCGCTCGCGGCACCCTTGAGCCCGGCCTTCGAGCCCCACAGGACGGCCACGCCACCGGCGTCCTTGACGGTGCCGATGTCCTCGCCGGGGATGCCGACCACCGCGTCGTCGAACCCGTCGCCGTCCAGGTCGCCCGTGGCGACCGCCCGGCCGAACCCGTCGCCCGTCTCGGCCGCGCCCGCGACCCCGGACGTCGACTGGCTGAACCTGGCGACATCGCTGGTGCCGATGCCCTTGGCCGAGCCGTACTGCACGGTCACCAGACCCGCGCCGCTCTTGCCGCTCACGGTGGCACCGGGCGCGCCGACGAGGACGTCCTCGTAACCGTCACCGTTGAAGTCGCTGTTGCGGTCACTGGCCCGCGTACTGCCGGGCGAGCCGGCGTACGCGGACGGAGCGGTGGCGATCGCCGCGCCGGAGACAAGAAGAAATGTGGCAGCGGCCAGCGCTGCCGAACGGCTCTTGCGCATGTTCGGCTCCTCGAAGTAAGAACGGCCGGGCAGCGCGGGGGTGTCCGGAAAGGGCCCGTTCCTTGTCCGGCGCCCTGTTCGACACCGCGTGGTGAACAAGGGTTGTACGGGAGTACACGGCCAATTCAGGAGGCCCGGGTTCCGGACGCGCTCGCGGCGGAGTGGCCGTCCCCGGGGGCCGCGCGGGCCGGGCGGATGGGGTGACCGGCGGAAATGGAGTGGCGAAGCGGCCCGGTGACCGCCGATGCTCGTCCGTATGAGTGACCATGGTGCGACCCGTCCCGACGACCGGCCCCTGCCCGAGAGGAAGCCCGGCTGGGGCGACCGGTTCGTCGGCCCCGAGGGGGACCCGCGCGGCGACGGAGGGTTCGAGGGGGAGCGGGCCACGCTCGTGGGGTATCTGCGCAACCAGCGGCTGACCCTGGAGCTGAAGTGCGCGGATCTGGACGCCGAGGCCCTGGCCCGCCGTTCGGTGCCGCCGTCGAACATCTCGCTGCTCGGCCTCGTGCGCCACCTGGCCGGCGTGGAACAGTACTGGTTCCGCCAGGCGTTGGCGGGCGAGCCGCCGTCGCCGCGCCACTATCGCGCCGGGGACGACCCGGACGGGGACTTCAACGACGCCGTCGCGGACCCCGAGGCCGTCGCCGACGCCTGGAGGACCTGGCGGCGCGAGGTCGACTTCGCCGAACGCTTCGTGGCGGCGGCCCCCGATCTCGCCGTCACCGGCCGCCACGACGGCGAGCCCATCGCCCTGCGCGAGGTCCTCGTCCACATGATCGAGGAGTACGCCCGCCACAACGGTCACGCGGACTTCCTGCGCGAACGCATCGACGGCCGCGTCGGGGAGTGACGCCCGGGAGCGGGTTCCCGACGATGCGGGTTCCCGACGATTTCCCTGAGGGCGGAACGCCGACCCCTTCCCCTCCGGCCCGAGGTTCCTAGGCTGGAGAAGTGAGCCAACACGCCTCGAACGAAGCCCGCGTCATCCCCCTTCGCCCGGCTACGGCGGGTCCGGCGGCGGTCCGCCCGGCGACCCCCCGTCCGGCCGGCCCACCCGCCAGGGAACCCCTCTGGCGTGACCTCGTCGGTGACGTACTGCGCCGCGAACGACTGGCTCAGGAACGCACCTTGAAGGACGTCGCCGACGAGGCCCGCATCTCGATGCCGTACCTCTCCGAGGTGGAACGGGGCCGCAAGGAGGCCTCGTCGGAAGTCCTCGCGGCAGCCGCCCAGGCCCTGGGCCTGAACCTCGCAGACCTGCTGTCCCTGGCGCAGACGGAGCTGACCCGCCACACACCCCGCAGCACCACCCGCACCACGCCCAGGGCCCCCTACAACGGCCTGTGCCTCGTGGCCTGACGTTCGCCGGCGGCCCTCAGACCCCCACCAGCCGCCGGTTCAACACCTCGTCCGCCAGCCCGTACGCCACCGCCTCCTCCGCCGTGAACACCTTGTCCCGATCCATGTCGGCCCGCAGATCGGACACCTCGCGCCCGGTGTGCCGCGCGAGCACGCCCTCGACCTGGGCCCGGATCCGCACCATCTCCTTGGCCTGCAGGGCGAGATCGGAGACCGTGCCCTGACGGCCCCCGCTCGCCGGCTGCCCCAGCAGCACCCGCGCGTGCTCCAGCACGAAGCGCCGCCCGGGGTCCCCGCCCGCCAGCAGCACCGCGGCCGTCGAGGCCGCCTGCCCGACGCAGAACGTCGAGATCGGCGCGCGTACGTAGGACATCGTGTCGTAGATCGCCATCAGCGAAGTGAACGATCCCCCGGGCGAGTTGATGTAGACCGCGATCTCGCTCTCCGGCGCCGACGACTCCAGGTGCAGCAGCTGCGCGATGACGACGTTGGCCACCCCGTCGTCGATCTCCGTACCGAGGAAGATGATCCGCTCGGACAGCAGCCGGCTGAACACGTCGTACGACCGCTCGCCCTGCGGCGTCCGCTCGACCACGTTCGGAATCGTGTACGTCCCCATCACTGCAGTCCCATCCGTCGGCGTGACGAGGCCGGCCGCACGTCGTCGAGCGCCTCGACGACCCGGTCGACCATTCCGTACTCCCTGGCCTGTTCGGCCGTGAACCAGCGGTCGCGGTCGCCGTCACGGGAGATCGTCTCCTCGGTCTGGCCGGTGTGCTCCGCGGTGATCCGCTCGATGGCCCGCTTGGTGAACTCCAGGTTCTCCGCCTGGATCTCGATGTCGGCGGTGGTGCCGCCGATGCCCGCCGACGGCTGGTGCATCATGATGCGCGCGTTGGGCAGCGCGTAGCGTTTGCCGTGGGCGCCCACGCTCAGCAGGAACTGACCCATGCTCGCCGCGAAGCCCATCGCCAGCGTCGAGACGTCGTTCGGGATCAGCCGCATCGTGTCGTAGATGGCGAGGCCCGCGGTCACCGAACCACCGGGGCTGTTGATGTAGAGGCTGATGTCGGTGCGCGGGTCCTCCGCCGACAGCAGCAGCAACTGGGCACAGACCCGGTTGGCGGAGACCTCGTCGACCTGGGTGCCGAGAAGGACGATCCGCTGCGCGAGGAGCTGCGCGGCGAGATGGTCGTCGAAGCGCGACGCCGGGGTGTCGCCCTCCTCGGCGCGCGGGGCGAGCGTCGGGGCCCGGCCGGTGGTCAGTGGAGCCACGGTTCCTCCCTGGGGGTGAACACGACCGCGGTGGCCGCTGTCTCCACTCTCCCCACGAACCGCCCCTCACCTGGCCTTTCTCTGCCCACGGCAGATTCGCCGACAGCAGAGCGGCGACCGCCCGCCGTGATCCGCCACAGCGGATGCCCGCGCCACCGATGAGTTTCGGAAGCAGGATCGGTCGATACAGAGACGACACACCCCCGCCCGAGGAGGCACTCATGTCCAGCGACGGATTCACCATCTGCCTGTGGTTCGACGGCCAGGCCGAGGAGGCGGCCACCCACTACGTCTCGATCTTCAAGAACTCACGGCTCGGCCGCGTCACCCACTACGGCGAGGGCGCGTTCCAGCCGGCCGGCACGGTGCTCACCGTGGACTTCGAGGCCAACGGCCAGCGGTTCGTCGCACTGAACGGCGGCCCGCAGTTCACGTTCACCGAAGCCGTCTCCTTCCAGATCCTCTGCGCCGACCAGGACGAGATCGACTACTACTGGAACAGCCTCACCGAGGGCGGCGAGCCGGGTCCCTGCGGCTGGCTCAAGGACAGGTTCGGGGTGTCCTGGCAGGTCGTGCCCACCGCCCTCATCGAGATGATCAACGACTCGGACGCGCAGAAGGCGGCCCGCGCGACGGCGGCGATGATGTCGATGGGCAAGCTCGACCTCGCCGCGCTGGAGAAGGCGTACGCGGGCGAATAGCCGTTCCGCACATCCTCGTTCCGGTGGGCGGCCCCCGTGGCCGGGCCTCCCACCAGGGCGGCACCGCGATTTCGGCGATTCTTTACCTGAGCCGGGTAGCGGCCGCAAAGGACTCCGGTGAGGCTTGGCCGTGCACCACCTGTTACCCGGAGGAACCTTGAACGTCTCCCTGACCACCTGGCTGCTCACGATCGTCGCCCTGGGCCTCCTGGTGGCCGTCGACTTCTTCATCGGCCGAAAACCCCACGATGTGTCGATCAAGGAGGCCGGCATCTGGTCGGCCGTCTGGATCGCCCTGGCGATCGCGTTCGGCCTGGGGGTGCTGGCCGTCGGCGGGGGCAAGCCCGCGGGAGAGTTCTTCGCCGGCTTCATCACCGAGAAGTCCCTCAGCGTCGACAACCTCTTCGTCTTCGTCCTGATCATGGCGAAGTTCGCGGTGCCCTCGCAGTACCAGCAGCGCGTCCTGATGGTCGGCGTCCTCATGGCCCTGGTGCTCCGCGCGATCTTCATCGCGGCCGGCGCGGCGATCATCTCCAGCTTCTCCTGGGTCTTCTACATCTTCGGCGCGTTCCTCATCTACACCGCCTGGAAGCTGGTGGAGGACGCCCGTAAGGGCTCCCACGAGGAGGAGTACGAGGAGAACAAGCTCCTCCAGGCCGTGGAGAAACGCTTCGGGGTGGCCGACCGGTACCACGGCACCAAGCTGTGGATCGAGGAGAACGGCAAGCGCGTCATGACGCCGATGCTCGTCGTGATGCTCGCGATCGGCTCCACCGACGTCCTCTTCGCGCTCGACTCCATCCCCGCGATCTACGGCCTCACCCAGGACCCGTACATCGTCTTCACCGCCAACGCCTTCGCCCTGATGGGCCTGAGGCAGCTGTACTTCCTCATCGGCGGCCTGCTGAAGAGGCTGGTCCACCTCTCCTACGGCCTGTCGATCATCCTCGGCTTCATCGGGGTCAAGCTCGTCCTCCACGCCCTGCACGAGTCCGGGGTCCACGTCCCGGAGATCTCCATCCCCTTCTCCCTCGGCTTCATCGTCCTGGTCCTGGCCGTGACGACGGTGACGAGCCTGTGGGCCTCGAAGCGGCAGCAGCAGCGGGACCAGCGGGACACGACGGCGGGCGCGGGGGACGACGAGCACACGTCGCAGCCGGTCCAGGGCCCCTAGGAGACCCCTAGGAGACCTCGTCGGCGATGGCCCGCGTGATCTCGCGGGCCATCCGCGTGATGCCGGGCGACACCACCGGGCACGGCCTCGGCGTGGACGTCGTCGGGGCCAGACAGAAGTGCAGGTAGTCCTTGTCGTGGTGGAGCGCGGTGCGGGCCCGGTCCGGCTGGGTGCAGTAGCCGTCGTGCGCACGCTCGTAAGGGGTGCACGGCAGGTACTGGGTCCAGGTGTAACGGCCGGAGGCCGGGCTCACGGCCCGGCCGGCGTCGGCCGTGATGTCATCGGAGGCCCTGGCCTGCCTCTCGTAGAGGGCGTTCACCCGGCGCACCCGGTCCGGGGTCATCGGGTCCGGGCCCTGGAGCACCCACACGATCGTCGGCCGGTGCTCGCCGCCCGCGTTCGCGATCTGTTCGGTGAGCTGCTCGGCGGCGGCCTCGTACCGCCGGAAGTACTCCGTACGGGCCTTGCCGTAGGTGACCCCGTCCATGCAGGGCGTGTAGTCCCAGGAGTTGCCCCAGAACTGCAGGACCACGTAGTCCGGGCTCAGCCGCCGCACCAGCGCGGCCGCCTTGTCCCGGGGCGGGACGAGCGACCGGTCGGCCGTGCCCTCCAGGTAGTCGCACAGGGTGGTGCCCCCGTACGGCACGCTCGTGTAGACGGCTGCGAGGTCGTCCTTCAGCTGGGCGCCGAGGACCTTCTGGTTCTCCACGGCGAGCGAGTCCCCGAGGTACAGCACCTCGGGCGCCGGCTTGGCCGTACCGGCGTCCCCGCCGCCGTCCGGGGGCATGGTGGCGGCCCGCTGACGGGTGGTCGGTGACGGGTCGGGCGCGGTGGCCGACGAAGGCGCCCCCTCGGGCGCGGACTCCGGATCCCCGCACGCGCCCAGCGACAGCGCGGCGAGCACCGCCCCGGCCACTCCCACGATCCACGCCCTGCGCATACGGCGACTCCCGCCCCGGCCGTCGAAACGGTTCCCCAGGCAAGCACAGCCCGGGCCGGGGCGGAAGACATGTGTCGGCCACGCGTGGGGGTCCGGCCGAGGCACGGCCACCGCACGGGCGCCGGAGCCGAGGCGCTCATGCCTCCGCGCCGACCCCACGGGACCCGGTCCGGCCGGACGCCCCACCCGGCCGGGTCAGGGGGTCATGCCACCGCTGCACGCGGCACCCGGCTCCGGGGTCTGCTCGCCCTGGACGTACTTGGTGAGGAACTTCCGCACCCGAGGGTCGGACGCCTTCTCCACCTTGAGCTGGTGCTCCCAGGCGCTCAGCACGATGGGTGAGGACTGGTCCTCGTAGGGGCTCATGAAGGTGTACGTCGTCTTCTTCACCAGCCCGGTCAGCGACTCGACGTCGGCCTCGGCCGCCTTGTCGTTGTACGTGACCCAGACCGCGCCGTGCTCCAGCGCGTGCACCGCGTTCTCGTTCGGCACCGCCTTGGTGTACACCTGCTTGTCGCAGTTGACCCACACCTGGTTGTGGTCGCCGCCCACCGGCGGGCTCATCTTGTACGTGACGGGCTTGCTGACGTGGTTCTGGGTGAGCTTCGACCAGCTCTTCACACCGTCGACCGGCGCGGCCTTCGCCGCCGCCTCCGCCGCCTCCTTCTCCTGCGCGGAGTCGATGAGGTACCAGCCGCCGCCGACGAGGCCGGCGAGAATGGCGGTGGTGACGCCGATCATGAGCACGCGCGAGCGCCGCTCACGGGCCTGCTCGGCCTTGCGCAGCTCCTCGACGCGGGCACGCCGCGCCGCGTCCCTGGCCTTGGGGCTGTTCTTCCCGCCCTTGGGGCCGCCGCCGCTGTTGCTCTTCGCCTTGGATGAAGCCATGGGGTTGTCCTTCTCCCCGCCGTGACTCCGTGAGGGCCCGGCGGTGCTGCTGGTCGTCCGGAATGTGTCGCGCGGGCCGGTACCGGCCTAGACGCGGAGCAACTGCAGCTCGTGGAGATCGGGAGGGCGGGAGCGCCCCGGCTCACCCGAGCCGTCGAGCGCGGCCGGGGCCGCGGCCGTCGCGGGCTGCCAGGAGACGGCGGTGGGGGCGCCGGGCAACGGCGCCTGGCCCAGCACCGCGGCCGGGTCGGGGGAGTGACAGGCGTGTCCGCCGGGACTGTGCTCACAGGGGTCGCGGTCCACCTGTCCCGCACGCGCGGCGGCGGGCCCCTCCGCCACGGGCACGGCCGACACCGTGTGCGGGCGCTGCGCCGGAGCCTCACCGGGAGGCGAGCCCGCGCAGAACATGAGGAACGTGGTCAGGGCCGAGGCGACCACCAGCAGCGCGCGCGCCGACCGGGCCCGGGCGCACGGCAGCACCGTACGTCTGAACGGCCGGCCGGGCATGGAGCCACCTCACGAGTCGAGGCGAACGGGAGTACGAGCGTCGCTGAAATTATCAGACGACGCATGGCCGTGGTCCCGCCCCGGGGATCCCGTGCCGGTTTCACGCGGTCCGTCCCCTTCGACGCGCGTCCGCGAGCGGCCCTGGTTAGCGTGAGAGCCGGGAAACCACCTGTCGGACCGAGGAGAGACGCGCGATGGCCGCATATCCCGAGGGAACGCCCTGTTGGGTCGACGCGATGTTCGGCGACGTCGAGGGGGCGAAGAGTTTCTACGGCGACGTACTGGGCTGGACGTTCGGCGAGTCGTCGTCCGAGTACGGCAACTACACCCAGGCGTACGCGGACGGCAAGGCGGTGGCCGCGGTCGTCCCGCCGATGCCCGGCCAGGAGGGCCAGTCGGCCTGGTGCCTGTACTTCGCCTCGCCGGACGTGAACGCCACGGCGGCCAGGATCCGTGACAACGGCGGCGAGGTGCTGATGGAGCCGATGCAGGTCGGCGAGTTCGGCTCCATGCTGCTGGCCCGTTCCCCCGACGGCGTCGTCTTCGGGGTCTGGCAGGCGGGCGTCCACGAGGGCTTCGAGGCCATGGGCGTGCCCGGCGCGTATGTGTGGGCCGAGGTCTTCACCCGCGAACCCGAGAAGTCCGACGCGTTCTTCCCGGCCGTCTTCTCCTTCCGGGCCAAGCGGATGGACGACCCCCACAACCCCGAGATGGACTTCCGGGTCTTCGAGCTGGGAAAGGGTCCGCTGCTCGGCAGGATGAAGATGACGGCGGAGGACTTCCCGCCCGAGGTGCCCTCGTACATCAATGTGTACTTCACCGTCCCCGACTGCGACGCCGCGGTCGCCCGGGCCACCGAGCGGGGCGGGATCCTGCGCTTCGGACCGATGGACACCCCGTTCGGCCGTTTCGCGGCGCTCAGCGACCCGCAGGGCGCGTCGTTCTCGGTCATCGACGTCAGCCACACGAAGGGCGAGATGCCGGCGCTCTCCGACGTCGACTGAGCGGGCCCGGCCGGACACGTGGGGGCAGGGGACCCATGGACGGTCCCCTGCCCCCACCCATGGCATGATCGAGCGCATGCCGGAACGTGTTGTGGCCGCCTGTGACGGGGCCTCCAAGGGAAACCCCGGACCAGCGGGCTGGGCCTGGGTGGTCGCCGAGGACGCTGAGATCCCCACCCGGTGGGAGGCCGGCCCGTTGGGCAGAGCCACCAACAACATCGCCGAACTCACCGCGCTGGAGCGGCTGTTGGCGGCCACCGACCCGGCCGTCCCGATCGAGATCCGAATGGACTCCCAGTACGCGATGAAGGCGGTCACCACCTGGCTGCCGGGCTGGAAGCGCAACGGCTGGCGCACGGCCGCCGGCAAGCCGGTCGCCAATCGGGAACTCGTGGTCCGTATCGACGAGTTGCTCACCGGTCGCACCGTGGACTTCCGCTACGTGCCCGCGCACCAGGTCGACGGCGACCCCCTCAACGACTTCGCCGACCGTGCGGCCAGCCAGGCGGCCGTCGTCCAGGAGCCGGCCGGCACCGAGCTGGGCTCCCCGGAACCGCCGGCCGCGCCCGACACCGTCCCGTCGCGCTGGAGCGCGGCGAAGAAATCAGGAAAGTCCGGGAAGTCCGCCAGGCCCGGCAACCGGACCGGCTCGTCCTCGGCGTCGTCCCGCACCATCAAGGCGAAGTTCCCCGGCCGCTGCCTGTGCGGCCGCCCCTACGCCGCGGGGGAGCCCATCGCCAAGAACGACCAGGGCTGGGGCCACCCGGAGTGCCGTACGGCGGCGTCGGCCGGAGCCGAGTAGCCGCCGCACGGCACGGCGCTGTCGCGGGAGGGCGCGGTCGTCACACGACGGCGCCGCGCCACTCCCCGCTCTCCCGGCCGCGCTTCTCGATGAACGTCTTGAAGCGCTCCAGGTCGCCCTTGGTCTGCCGCTTCACGACCCCCAGCTTGTCGGCCACCTTCTCGGCGGTGCCCGTGGGCTCGAAGTCCATCTGCAGCATGACCTTCGTGCGCTCCTCGGAGAGGTGGTGGAAGGTGACGACGCCGGCCTGACGGGCCTCGCCGCCGACCGTCGTCCACGCCACCCGCTCGTCCGGGACCTGCTCGGTGATCTCCGCGTCGAACTCCCGCCGCACGCCGTCCACCTTGGTCACCCAGTGCGTGAGTGTGTCCGAACGCTGCTCGATCCGCTCGACCCCGCTCATGAACTCGGGAAACGTCTCGAACTGCGTCCACTGGTTGTAGGCGGTCCGGACGGGGACGTGGACCTCGACGGACTCCTCGATCTGGGTCATCGGTCGCCTCCTCACATCGGTTGCGTGTCGATCGCGTCCGGGTCGCCCCGGGCGCGTCCGGAGCGGGTACCCAACTCCCCGAGGATCAACGCGTCAACGTGGTCAGGCGGCGTCGAACGTGTAGTGCGCGGTGTGGTCCAGCAGCGCCGCCGGAGTGGTGTCGTTCCACGGCTTCATCCGCTCGTTCAGGTCGACCACGTTCGGCGTCCCGACGGCCGGCACGTACGCGGCACCGGGGTGCAGACGCTGCCAGTCCGCCCACAGCTTGTCGACGAACGCGTGGTGCAGCCAGAAGACTGGGTCGTTGGGGGAGACCCCGGTGCCCATCTGGCCGCCCACCCAGACGTGCACCCTGTTGTGCAGGTTGACGCCCCGCCAGCCCTCCAGGTGGTTGCGGAAGCCGTCCGAGGCGCTGTTCCAGGGCGCCATGTCGTAGGTCGGCATCGCGAGCACCGAGTCCACCTCGGCGCGGGTCGGCAGCTGCCGCACCGCCGCGCCGAGGGAGCGGCGCAGGTAGGTGCGGCCGTCGACCCGTACGTTGATCGGCCAGTTCCCGGTGGCCGCCGCGAAGGGCCCGTCCATCACCTGTCCGTCGCGGCTGCGCCCGGTGCCGCCGAGGAAGTCGGGCGCCCACAGGGACGCGCGGGTCGTGCGGTCGGCCGTCCAGTCCCAGTAGGGCAGGGCGACGGCCGGGTCCACGGACTGCAGGGCCCGCTCGAACTCCAGCAGGAATCTGCGGTGCCAGGGGAGGAAGGACGGCGAACGGTGACCCGTGCGTTCGCCGTTGTCGGTGTCGCCGAGGATGAACGCGTTGTGCGTCGTGACGAACTCGTCGTAGCGGCCGGAGCGCTTCAGCGCGATCAGCGCGTCGACGAGGCGCCGCTTCTCGTCGGCGGTCAGGGTCGCCTGGTTCTTGCGTACGGTCATGGCTCTGCGGCTCCTTGCGGTGGTTCCGGTTGGTCCGTGGTGCGGTGCGGGTGCGGGTCAGTTGAAGGGGACGAGACGGGCGCCCTGGAGTTCGTCGACCGCCGCGCGGGCGGCGGCGCGTGGGGTCGGCACGGGGGAGTAGTGGCTGACGACGCTGATCCAGCTGCCGTCGGCGTTCCGCATGACGTGCAGTTCGGCCCCGTCGACGAACACGGCGTACCCGGCGCCGTGATGGTGGCCGCCGCCGTCGGTCGCGTGCCCCTGTATCCGGCGGCCCCGGTACACCTCGTCGAAGGTCTGCGGGGCCTTGTGGTCCTGGTGGGTGGTGTGGTCGTCGGCGACGGCGGCGGTGAGCGGGGCGCCGACGGTCGCGGCGAGGGCGGCCGCGGCGCCGAGGGCGTGGCGGCGGGTGATGTCGAGCATGCGAGATCCTCCTGGACATGGGGGGATTGATGACTCGTCATGCCTATCGATCAGGTGGGGAACGGGAGAAATCCCCGGAAGCCGGTTGGCCGCGATCAGGACAATCACGTATATGTCGTGCAAGGTTGAACAAAGATGATCTTGCTGTTGTGGATCTTCGCTCGGGGGTGGAGTGGGAAATTCCGCCCGGCGGTGGGGCCGCGGCCGATGATCTTGCGGTGGATGCGCGGATCCTGTGGCCGGTGTCACGCGCGCAAAGTGGCGTGAATCCTGGGCGCGTCCGCACTGCTACTCTTCGTGGTCAATTGATCGCTTTGCGCAGCGAAATGGGAGTGTGCGTGAAGATCGCGTGCGTCGGCGGCGGACCCGCAAGCCTGTACTTCTCGATCCTGATGAAGCGGCAGGACCCGTCCCACGACATCACCGTCCATGAACGGAACCCGGCCGGATCGACGTACGGCTGGGGCGTGACCTACTGGTCGGAGCTACTGGACAAGCTCCGCGAGCAGGACCCCGAGACGGCCCTCGCCATCAGCGAGAACTCCGTCACCTGGGACCGCGGGGTGGCGCACGTTCGCGACCGCAGGACGGTCCAGCCGGGCGACGAGGGCTTCGGCATCGGCCGGCGCCGGCTGCTCGAACTGCTCGCCGAACGGGCGCGGGCCCTGGGCGTCCGCGTCGAGTACGAGGACGCGATCACGGCCGACGGCCTGCCGGACGCCGATCTCGTCGTCGCGGGCGACGGGGTCAACAGCACCGTGCGCGAGCGGTACGCCGACCGGTTCGGCAGCGACATCACGCTCGGCCGCAACACCTACATCTGGCTCGGCACCACCAAGGTCCACGACGCCTTCACCTTCTCCTTCCAGGAGACCGACCACGGCTGGATCTGGGCCTACGCCTACCCGTTCAGCGACGAGCAGAGCACCTGTGTCATCGAGTGCTCCCCGCGGACGCTGAACGGCCTGGGCCTGGACCGCCTCGGCGAGGCCGACGGGCTGGCCCTGCTGGAGAAACTGTTCGCCGACATCCTGGACGGCCACCCCCTCCTCGGACGGGCCCAGGACGACGGCACCGCCCAGTGGCTCACCTTCCGCACCCTGACCAACCGCGCCTGGCGCCACGGCAACCTCGTCCTGCTGGGCGACGCCGCCCACACCACCCACTACTCCATCGGCGCCGGCACCACCCTCGCCCTGGAGGACGCGATCTGCCTGGCCGAATCGCTCGGCGCCCACCCGGACACGGAGGCGGCACTCGCCGCCTACGAGCGGCGGCGCAAGTCCGAGCTGCTGCGGCTGCAGAGCGCGGCCCGCCACAGCGCGCAGTGGTACGAGAACATCCAGCGGTACATCGACCTGCCCCCGGAGCAGATGTTCGCGCTCCTCGGCCAGCGCCACTCCCCGCTGCTCCCGTACGTGCCGCCGCAGCTCTACTACCGCCTCGACCGCGCGGCCGGCCGTCTGGAGGCCCTGCGCCGCCTCAAGCGCTGGCTGGGCCCGAAGCTGGCCCGGTCGTCACAGGCGCGTGCCCTCGCCGACGCCGACCGGAGGTAGCGCGCCCCCGGCCTCCCCGGGCCGTACGGCTAGCGCACGCCGCGCGGCCGGAACTGGACGCTGATGCGCGGCCCCACCGCCCGCGTCGACTTGGGGACCGCGTGGTCCCAGGTGCGCTGGCAGGAGCCGCCCATCACGATCAGGTCGCCGTGCCCCTGCGGAAACCGCAGGGTCTCCCCGCCGCCGCCGTGCGGGCGTAGGGCCAGATCGCGGGGGTCGCCCAGGGACAGGATGGCCACCATCGTGTCCTCCCGGGCGCCCCGCCCGATCCGGTCGCCGTGCCAGGCCACGCTGTCCCGGCCGTCGCGGTAGAAGCACAGCCCCGCCGTGGCGAACGGTTCGCCCAGCTCGGAGCCGTAGTGCGTGGACAGCGCCTCCCGGGCCTCGTCCAGGACGGGGTCGGGGAGGGCGTCCTCGGCGCCGTAGTACGCGAGCAGTCGCGGTACGTCCACGACCTGCTCGTACATCTGCCGCCGCTCCGCCTTCCAGGGCACCTCCTCGGCGAGCCGAGTGAAGAGGGTGTCGGCGCCGGTGAGCCAGCCGGGCAGCAGGTCGATCCAGGCCCCGGCGCCCAGCTCGCGCCGGCGCAGCCCGTCGAGGGGGCCGAGGCGGAGGTCGTCGGACTGGTCGAAGAGGGAGCCCTGGAGGTGCGTGGCCATACGGTCAGCGTACTCCCGGATTCGAAAACATGTTCGCTCGGGAGGCCGGGGCCGTCGAAGGGCCCGGACGAGTCGGCTCCCTCCTCCGCCGTCGATCAGTGCTGCTGGGCCTTCTGTGGCGTCAGCTCGCTCGGTCGTACGACCACGAAACCCTCGCCCTCCAGCTTCAGCTGCACGGCCTCCCCGGAGCCGCCCCGGATCATCGAGCCGAAGGACTGGGAGCGGTGCAGCGAGGTGCTCAGGTGCGCCGTCCAGCCCACGACCGCGTCCGTGTCGACGAACACGGGCAGCTGCGGGGAGACCGGGATGACCAGCGGATTGCCGTCACACACGAGACCGAGTCTGCCCTGCCCGGTGAACACGCTGTTGAACAGGCCGCCGCCGGTCATGCCGGCGCCCTTCACGGTCTTGATCTCGTAGGACAGCGAGGCGTCGAAACAGAGCACGTTGCGGCCGTTGACGGTGAACACGTCGCCCGGCTCGACGTCGACGATGAAACAGTTCTGCGCCTCGTGCGCGAACCAGGCCTCGCCCTGACCGCGCACCGCCATCAGCGGCAGCCCCTCCCCGGTGACCGCGCGCTTGAGCATGCCGCCCACGCCCTGGCCCTTGCGTTCGAACTGCAGGTTTCCCCGGTAGGCGATCATCGCGCCCTGCCGGGCGAGCATCTCGCCGTTGACGGCGTACTTGATGGACTTGGCGTTCTGGACGGTCATCCCGGGCGCGTGCGCCGGCTGGACCATGTTCTCGTGGGAGAAAAGATCACTCTTCATACGGGCATGCTGTCCCGGAGTGCCCGATTCCGCCAAGCGACGCGCGGAGCAGGCGAATTGGGGCGCCTGACAACGCCGTGATCGGGATGGTAGAAGCGGACACATGACCAACAAGACCGTCGGCGTCGACCTCCCGGACCGCCGGGGCCGCACCGGACTCGACCGCACCGGCCGGGACCTGACCGGCAACCCCCGCGTCAAGGTGCGGGACGTGCGACTGCTGTCCAGCCACTGGTACGTGGAGCGCACCACCACCTTCGACTTCCAGCACGCCGACGGCACCTGGAGCACCCAGGAGCGCGAGACGCACGACCGGGGCAACGGCGCCACCGTCCTGCTCTACGACGCCGCACGCGAAACCGTCCTGCTCACCCGGCAGTTCCGCTACCCGGTGTACGTCAACGGGCACCCCGACGGGATGCTCGTCGAGACCCCCGGCGGCCTGCTCGACGAGGAGGACGAGCACCCCGAGGTCGCCGTACGCCGCGAGGTGATCGAGGAGACCGGCCACACCATCGGCGAGATCCAGCACGTCTTCGACATCTACATGAGCCCCGGCTCGGTCACCGAACGCGTCAGCTTCTACGCCGCCTCCTACGGCCCGTCGACCCGCACCCACGAGGGTGGCGGCCTCGACGAGGAGGGCGAGGACATCGAACTCGTCGAACTGCCCTTCCGTCAGGCCCTGCGAATGATCCGCAGCGGCGAGATCGCCGACGCCAAGACCATCATGCTGCTCCAGTGGGCGGCGCTGGAAGGGCCGTTCGCCGCCGGGGACCGGGCGTAACGGGGTCGGCTCACGGGTCGAGCGCCTCGGCGGCCTCCGCGGCGACCGCGTCCGCCACGGCCGTCAGCGTCGGGGAGTCGAGCTTCCACTGCTGCCAGAACAGCGGGGTGTCCACGGGCCGCTCAGGCGCCAGGTTGACGAGCCGTCCGGCGGCGAGCAGCGGCTCGGCCTGCGCCGCCGGCACCATGCCCCAGCCCATCCCGGCGGCCACGGCGTCGGCGAAGCCCTCGGACGTCGGCACGTAGTGCCGCCGCGCCCCGGCCGGACGGCCCCGCGTCAGCCGGCGGACGAAGACGTTCTGGAAGTCGTCCCGCCGGTCGAAGAACACCACCGGCGCGTCCCCGATCACGTCCTGCAGCGGCACACCCGAACCGACGCCGAGCCGACGCTCCGCGAACGCGGGCGAGGCGCACGCCACGTACCGCATCCGGCCGAGCGGCCGGACCGAACACCCCGCCACCGCGTCCGGCGCCGAGGTGACCGCGGCCGTCACCAGACCCTCGCGCAGCAGCCGGGCCGTGTGCTGCTCGTCCTCGCGCAGCAGCTCGTAGCAGGGGCGCAGCTCCTCGGGCACGCGGGTGAGGGCGGGCAGGAACCAGGTGGCCAGCGAGTCGGCGTTCACCGCGATGGACACCCGCGTGGTCTCGCCGGCGCCGGTCATGCCGAGCGCGGTGTGCGCGTCGTGTTCGAGGCGGGCCAGCTGGCGCGCGAACCGGACGATCACCTCGCCGGACTCGGTCGTCCGCACCGGCTTCGCACGGACCAGCAGGACCCGCCCGACCCGCTGCTCCAGCGCCTTGACCCGCTGACTCACCGCCGACGGCGTCACATGCAGGGCGGCGGCCGCCGCGTCGAACGTGCCCTCGTCCACCACCGCGAGCAGGGTGCGCACCAGATCGGCCGGAAGCTGAGACATCACGAACGCTAATGATACGTAAGAATCTTTAGCTGTACGCATGGGTGCCGCGTTTCCTAGCGTGAGGGGCGTGTTCAGCGAAATGACCGCCCTCGCGGCCGGATTCGGCACCGGCCTGTCCCTCATCGTCGCCATCGGCGCCCAGAACGCCTTCGTCCTGCGCCAGGGGCTGCACCGCGACGCCGTGCTCTCCGTCGTGGCCATCTGCGCCCTCTCCGACGCGGTGCTGATCGCCCTCGGGGTCGCCGGGGTCGGTGCGGTGGTCGTCGCCTGGCCCGGCGCGCTCAAGGCGGTCGCGCTGGTCGGCGGCGGCTTCCTCCTGGTCTACGGCGCCCTGGCCGCCCGCCGCGTGCTGTGGCCCGGCGACGACGCCCTGCGCGCGGACAGCGGCTCCGCGGGCTCACGGCGCCGGGCCGTCCTCACCTGTCTGGCCCTGACCTGGCTCAACCCCCACGTCTACCTCGACACCGTGTTCCTGCTCGGCTCCATCGCCTCCGACCGCGGCCCCCTGCGCTGGACCTTCGGCCTCGGCGCCGGCCTCGCCAGCCTCTGCTGGTTCGCCGCCCTCGGCTTCGGCGCCCGGCTGCTCAGCCGCTTCCTGGCCCGCCCGTCGGCCTGGCGGGTCCTCGACGGCCTGGTCGCGGTGACCATGCTCGCGCTCGGCGGCATGCTGATCGCCGGAGCGTGACCCCCGGCGGGCGCGGATCCTTGACCCCCGGTGGTGGTCGCGGGTCGCGGCGACAGCATGTGAGACGGCCGCCCGGCCGCCTGTCCCGGCGGTGGCGATCTCCGCGATAGTGGTGCCCGAATCGAAAGATGTATCGAGCATCAGGATGCCCGTGGACACCACCCAGAGCAGCGCAGGCGACGAGACCGCACCGGAGGACGACGCCCCGACGCCACCCCGACGAGGCCGGCGCCGCTGGGCGATGGACACCCGCCCCCTGCGCCGCCCCGCCTACCGGCGCCTGTGGTCGTCCACCATCGTCACGGCGGTCGGCAGCCAGCTGACCGCCGTGGCCGTACCCAAGCAGATCTACGACATCACCGGCTCCTCCGCCTGGGTCGGTTACGCGAGCCTCGCCGGCCTGCTGCCCCTGGTGGTGTTCGCGCTGTGGGGCGGCGCGGTCGCCGACAGCGTGGACCGCCGCACCCTGCTGCTCGTCACCAACACCGGTATCGCCGTCACCTCGGTGCTGTTCTGGGTGCAGGCCGTCACCGGCCTCGAATCGGTGTGGACGCTGATGGCCCTGCTCGCCCTCCAGCAGGCGTTCTTCGGCCTCAACTCACCCGCCCGCAACGCCTCCGTGGCCCGGCTGGTCCCCGCCGACGAACTGGCCGCTGCCGCCGCCCTCGGCTCGACCGTGATGCAACTCGGGCTGGTGGCAGGCCCCTTGCTCGCCGGCGCCCTCATCCCGGTCATCGGCCTGGCCGAGCTGTACCTGATCGACGCGCTGGCCCTGTGCGTCACCCTCTGGGCGGTCCACAGGCTGCCCTCCCTGCCACCCCTGGACGACACGACGACCCGGCGCGCCGGCTGGCGGGAGGTCCTCGCGGGCTTCCGTTACATCGCCCTGCACAAGGTGCTCCTGCTGTCCTTCCTCGCCGACATCATCGCGATGGTCCTGGGCATGCCCCGAGCCCTCTTCCCCCAGCTCGCCGACACCACGTACGCGCCCTACGACGAGGGCCTCGCCCTCGGCCTGCTGTTCGCCGCCATCCCCATCGGCGCCGTCCTCGGCGGTCTGCTGTCGGGCACCTTCTCCCGCTCCCGCCGGCACGGCCTGATGGTGATCGCGGCCGTCATGGGCTGGGGCGCGGCCATCACGGGCTTCGGGCTCAGCACCAGCCTCTGGTTCGCCGTGCTCTTCCTCGCCGCCGCCGGTGTCGCGGACATGGTCTCCATGATCTTCCGCGGCGCCATCCTGCTGTCCGCCGCGACCGACGAGATGCGCGGCCGGATGCAGGGCGTCTTCACCGTGGTCGTCGCCGGCGGGCCCCGCCTCGCCGACGTCCTGCACGGCACCGCCGGCGCGGCCTTCGGCGCCAGGGCGGCCGTGGTCGGCGGCGGCCTGCTCGTCATCGCCGCGATGCTGCTCCTGGCGACCCTGACACCGGCACTGAGGCGGTACCGGATCTGACCGATCGGCACATCCGCCCCCCGGCCGGTCTTCCGTACGCTGGGCAGCCGCACACCCCACAGGCAGCACCCCACAGGCAGGAGTCGCAACGATGCGGTACGTGAAGCTCGGCTCGACAGGTCTGGACGTGTCCCGGATCTGTGTGGGCTGCATGAGTTTCGGGATCCCCGACCGGGGCCCGCACGAGTGGACCCTGGACGAGGAGGCCTCACGCACGCTGATCCGGCAGGCGCTGGACGCCGGGATCAACTTCTTCGACACGGCGAACGTCTACTCCGACGGCACCAGCGAGGAGATCGTCGGCCGTGCGCTGGCGGAGTACGCACGGCGCGAGGAGATCGTCCTCGCGACCAAGGTGAACGGCGCCATGCACCAGGGCCCCAACGCCCTGGGACTGTCCCGCAAGGCGATCATGACGGAGATCGACGCCAGCCTGCGGCGCCTCGGCACCGACTACGTGGACCTCTACCAGATCCACCGCTTCGACGCGCACACCCCGGTCGAGGAGACGATGGAGGCCCTGCACGACGTCGTGAAGGCGGGCAAGGCTCGCTACATCGGGGCGAGTTCGATGTACGCCTGGCAGTTCGCCAAGATGCAGCACACCGCCCGCCTGCACGGCTGGACGCGGTTCGTGTCCATGCAGAACCACTACAACCTCCTCTACCGCGAGGAGGAGCGCGAGATGCTGCCGCTGTGCGAGGACCAGAGCGTCGCCACCCTGCCCTGGAGCCCGCTCGCCCGCGGCCGTCTCACCCGTGACTGGGACACCGTCACCGCACGCGCCGAGAGCGACACCTTCGGCAAGACCCTCTACCAGGAGGGCGACCGCGAGATCGTCGACGCCGTCACCCGGATCGCCGGCGAGCGCGACGTGCCCCGCGCCCGGGTCGCCCTGGCCTGGCTGCTGAGCCGTCCGACCGTCACCGCGCCCATCGTCGGCGCGACCAAACCCCACCACCTCGACGACGCCGTGGCCGCGCTCGACGTCACCCTGACGGAGAAGGAGATCGAGGAACTGGAGCGGCCCTACACGCCCCGCGCGATCAGCGGTCACTGAGCCGGGGCGGCGCCCGGCTCCCCCGAGGCGGGCACCTTTCGCGCCGGGAGCGCCGGCGTCACAGCCGGGAGTACTCCAGGCGCACGGTGGTGGCGAGGCGGGCCAGCGCCTCCTCGGCGCCCTCGCGGTCGGTCTTGTCGAGGCGGGCCAGGGCGTCCGCGGCGGCCACACGGACCTTCTGGGGCACCTCGTCGAGGGCGGCCATGCGGTAGGCGATGGTGCGGCGGGCCGCGCGCTCCTCGGCGCTGACGCCGTGCGGCCCGGTGCGGGGGAAGACGGCGGCCTCGTAGGCGGTGACGTGGATGAGCACGCCGTGCGCGATGCCCTCGGCGTAGCCCCGCTGCCCGGCCTGCCGCTGGGCCATGGCGAAGTGCGCCATGGCCCGTCGCCGCACGATGAGCGAGCCCACCGTGCCGACGAGCCCGGCGCACACCGCCGCCCCCAGGGCCACGGGGCCGCCGCCGATCAGCGCGCCTATGAGGGCGCCGACCGCCATCAGCAGACAGGTCAGCCCGGTGGTGAGCATCAGCAGGGCGCGCGCGGGTGTGAAGGTGGCCATGACGTGCAGTGTCTCAGCCCCGCGCGGGGGCGGGCGCGGTGGCCCGGTGGGGGAGGGGGCGACGCGGGCCATGCCGAACGGTCGGTCCGCGCCCGGACGGCGGGCCGCCCGGCACCGGAGCGCCCCGGGCGCCGCCTGCGTGCCGGTCACGCCGTGAGCACCGTTTCGAGTGACCCGGCGGTACCCGCCCCGGCCGGCCCGCCTCCCACGGGGAAGTGGAACGACCACCGCCGCGGGGACCGTGGAGACCGCCCGGCGCTCTCCGTTTCGTCGTCAACTACCCGCCGCCGTACGAAGATCAGGTGTCTGCATAGGGTGGGGCCTGTGAGAACCAGCGACACCGGTGAGGCCGTCGCGTACCAGAGCGCGACCGAGGGGGAGACCGCCGTCCGATGAACCAGATCCTGTTTGCCGGGGCCATCGGCCTGTTCCTGACGCTGATCGGCACCCCGCTGCTGATCAAGCTGTTGGCGCGGAAGGGCTATGGGCAGTACATCCGCGACGACGGCCCGCGCGGCCACGCCGGCAAGCGCGGCACCCCCACGATGGGCGGCATCGCCTTCATCCTGGCCACGGTCGTCGCCTACGTCGCGACCAAGATCATCACCGGCGAGAGCCCGACGTACCCCGGTTTCCTGGTGCTGTTCCTGATGGCGGGCATGGGTGTGGTCGGGTTCCTCGACGACTACATCAAGATCGTGAAGCGGCGTTCGCTGGGGCTGCGGGCCGGGGCGAAGATGGCCGGTCAGCTGATCGTGGGCATCGTGTTCGCCCTTCTCGCCATCAGGTTCGCGGACGAGCGGGGCCAGACGCCGGCGTCCCTGAAACTGTCGTTCGTCACCGACTTCGGCTGGACCATCGGGCCGGTGCTGTTCGTGGTGTGGGCCCTGTTCATGATCCTGGCCATGTCGAACGGGGTGAACCTGACCGACGGTCTGGACGGTCTCGCCACCGGGGCGTCGGTGATGGTCTTCGGCGGCTACACCTTCATCGGCCTGTGGCAGTTCCAGAACTCCTGCGCCAACGCCATGGAACTCACCGACCCCGCCTCCTGCATCGAGGTGCGCGATCCGCTCGACCTCGCCGTCGTCGCGGCCGCGCTGATGGGGGCCTGTTTCGGGTTCCTGTGGTGGAACACCTCGCCGGCCAAGATATTCATGGGGGACACCGGGTCCCTCGCCCTCGGCGGCGCCCTCGCCGGCCTCGCGATCTGCTCCCGCACCGAACTGCTCCTCGCCGTCCTCGGCGGGCTGTTCGTCCTGATCACCCTGTCGGTGGTCATCCAGGTCGGCTCGTTCAAGCTGACCGGCAAGCGGGTCTTCCGCATGGCCCCGCTCCAGCACCACTTCGAACTCAAGGGCTGGTCCGAAGTCCTGGTCGTGGTCCGCTTCTGGACCATCCAGGGCATCTGCGTGATCGCCGGCCTCGGCCTGTTCTACGCGGCGTGGGCCGCGGGCTGAGAGGAACGAGCGACGGGTCCGGGGCGGCGGCCACCGCCCGGACCCGCCCCGTGTCCTACGGGATGCCGGCCGCCGACCGGAACACCACGCCCCGTCGCAACGGCCCCTCCGGCACGCTCGGGTCATCGAAGTCGTCGGACGGTCCCGGGTCATGCCGAGACGCCGCATCACCGCCTGGGAGCGGAGGTTGCCGGCGGTGGTCACCGCGAGGACCTCCGGCAGACGCAGGCGCGTGAGGCCGAAGTCCACGACGGCCCGCCCGGCCTCGGTGGCGTAACCGTGGCCCCAGGCCGTACGCGCCAGCCGCCAGCCCGCCTCCACGCCTGAGAACGGCATGTCCTCGTCCACCGGGTCCAACCCGGCGAAGCCGACGAACTCGCCCGTGGCGCGCACCTCCACCGCCCACCAGCCCCACCCCCGCCCGTCGATGTCGCTCTGGAAGCGGGCGACGGACGCGGCGCTCTGTTCCCTCGTGAGGACACCCGGAAAGTGTTCGCGCACCTCGGGATCGGCGTTCAGGGCCGCCCAGGGAGCCAGGTCGGACTCCCGCCAGGTGCGCAGGAGCAGGCGGTCGGTTCGCAGTTCGGACATCGCGCCAACCTGACGGCGTCTTGGAGCGCGGGCGATCGCATTACCGTGCCGGACAAGGCGGTTGCCGCCACGGCTCCCTCGGCGCCGGACGGCTGCGGTGTCGCCACCCGCTCGTCGGCAGGCCCCGCCGCCGTCGTATCCGCCGTCTACAGCCCTCCGCCGGCCCCCAGCCCGCACCGCACCGCTCGCAGATGGTCGGTCAGCGGGCCGAGGCCCACGTCGTGGCGGCGTTCGTCGACCGTCTCGGCGTGGCGGACGGGATACGGGAAGAGGGTGCCGGGGTCGATCCGGGTGCCGTAGAACTGGGGCTGGCCCAGGGCCACGGCACAGTGGTCGGCGATGTAGGCGTGGTGCACGGCGGGACAGCTGCCGTCCGCGACCGCCTCGGCGATCAGATCGCGGCAGGTGAGCTGGAAGCCGAGGTCGGGGGAGTGCAGGAGGAGCATCAGGGCCGCCGTGGAGGCGGTTTCGCCGACCGATTCGGCCGTGGGCCAGCCGTGGCGGGCGACGATCGCGCGGAGGGCGTCCCCGTTGCCGGCCCGGCACTCGGCGATACGGTCCCGGGCCTGCGCGGTGGGCGCGGACCGGGCCTCGTGGGCCAGTCGCCGCTCGTCCTCGGCCCTGCGCACCAGTTCGGCCGCGACCACCCCGCGACGCGGTGGTGCCGCGCCGGGCGTGGGTTCCGTCGTGTTCTCTCTGGCCGGGGCGCCCCTCACATCGGCTCCCGGACGGCGTGCGAGAACCGCTCCTCGCGCGGGATCACGGCAGCCTCACCGTGTCCCGGGGGCGGGCTGCCCCGCCGTACGGGGCCTCGTGGACGCTTCTCCGGGGGCCGTGCGCCGTCGCGGCAGGGATCCGTCGGCGGGGCGCGCCGACCCTGACTGCCGTCATCGGGTTCCTCCGTGTCCTCATGGTGGCGGGGTCGACCGGCGTGGCGGGCCGCCGGTGCTGTTGTCGCAGACAACAGCACCGGTCCCACATAACGCCAGGTGGTGGAGGGGTTGTGCAGGTGCGGACGGGTAGTGGCGCGCGCTGTACAGGTTCCCGACCATGGTGAACGTCGACGAGAACCCGCCCCTTCGTGAGCGGGACGTCCCCGCCGGACGGCCCGGCATGCGCGGCAAGAGGGTGCTGGTCACCGGGGGCACCCGGGGGCTGGGCGAGAGCGTCGTACGCCTGCTGCTCGCCGAGGGCGCGAAGGTGGCGACCTGTGCGCGCGAGCGGGCGGGGCTGGCGGCGCCGGCGGACTCCTTGGCGGGGGCGCAGCGAGACCGGCTGTTCACCGACCGGCTCGACGTCACCGAGCCCGGACGGCTGGAGGACTTCGTCACGACTGCGGCGAAACGTTTCGTCGTCGCTGGGCCCGCGGAATTGGCCGG
This sequence comes from Streptomyces sp. NPDC002324, assembly GCF_053593335.1. Taxonomy (NCBI): domain Bacteria; kingdom Bacillati; phylum Actinomycetota; class Actinomycetes; order Kitasatosporales; family Streptomycetaceae; genus Streptomyces; species Streptomyces sp. NPDC002324. The sequence continues at coordinate 57,428 of NZ_JBSFCF010000023.1, read as the reverse complement.
ACCCGACGGACCGGCCGGACCCGCTGGACCCGTTGGACCCGCCGGAGCCGTCGGATTCGATGGCGTCGTCGCCTGCGTCGGCGGTTCGCGCGGTGGCACCTTCGAGCAGGCCGACGGTGTCGACTGGGCGGCCACCTGGGAGCTGAACGTCGGACACGCCGCCCGTCTCGTCCGGGCCGCGCTGCCGTTTCTGCGTGCGGCCGGCGGCGGCTCGGTCGTGCTCGTCGGCTCGATCTCGGGCTGGAAACCGGGACCACCCGCGCAGTACGGGGCGGCGAAGAGTGCCCTCATCCATCTGGCCGCCTCCCTGGCCCGCGAGCTGGGTCCGGACCGTATCCGCGTCAACGCCGTGTCACCGGGTTCGATGCTGATCCCCGGCCGCCGCTGGGACCGTATGCGCCGCGAAGATCCACCGGCGTACGAGAACTTCGCCGCGGCGGAGCTGCCGACCGGTGCCCCCGTCACCCTGCACGAGGTGGCGCGCACGGTGGTGTTCCTGCTCTCCGACTGGGCGACAGGTGTCTCCGGCGCCCACCTGCCCGTGGACCGGGCCCAGAACGCGCCCTCGCCGGACGGATACTGAGCCGCGCCCCCCTCAGGCGGCCGCCCCCAGCACCACCCGCGACCGGCGTTCGAAGTCCTGCACGAGCGGCTCGTCGCGGCGGGACGTCAGCCGGCCGCGGAAGTCGCGCAGGGCCTGGATGGACCGTTCGCTGTGCACACCGCTGAGCGCGTCGAGCGCGACGGTGGCCGTGGCGATCGCCTCGTCCAGACGGTTCTGCTGGAGGTGGGCCGTCGCGAGGACGGACCGGCTGATGGCCTGGCGGCGGCGGCGGTCGGCGTGCGCGCGCACCGACTCGCCCGCCGTGTGCTCGGCCTGCGCGGCGAGACCCAGATCGCGGAAGCAGAGGGCGGACTCGGCCTGGAGGTAGTGGTGGTCGAGGAACCGCACCCAGGGCGACTCCTGGGCGGCGCCCCGGCTCGCGTCGAGCTGCTTCTCGGCGGCGCGCAACGCCTCGGCCGTCTCGCGGGGGCGGCCCAGTGCCGCGTGGCCGCGCGCGGACATGGCGTGCAGGCGCATCAGACCGAGGGGGCTGCCCGAGTCCCTGGCGGTGGCCACCCCGGCCCGGGCCAGCGCCACACCCTCGTCGGGGCGGCCGAGGCTGGTCGCCAGATGGGACAGCCCGGCCAGGATCTGGCCGCCCAATACGTGGTCGCGGCCCTCCGCGCAGAGCCTGAGGCCCTGCGTCATGTACCGCTGGGCCAGGCCGTACTCCCCGGCGTCGTAGGAGCTCCAGCCCGCCATGGCCGCGAGCCGGGCGGCGGCGGCGAACAGTTCGCGCCGGTGGTGCGGGGGGATGCCGCGCTGCTGGAGCAGCGGGACGACCTCGGTGGTGAGGTACTGCACGATGCTCGTGCGGATACCGCCGCCGCCGTAGTGGTTGTCCATCTCGTCGAACATGCGGAGCATCGCGTGGACCTGTTCCACCGGCCCGCCGCCCGCCACCGGAGCGAGTCTCGGGGCGTCCCGGCTCTCCACCAGCCACAGCAGCCAGGCCCGTTGCGGGTTCGTCAGCGCGCCCGGCACGAAGGGCACCGAACCGAGCAGACTGCGCCGGGAGATGTCGGTCGAGCCCAGCTCCGCCAGGGTGTGCAGGGTCTCCGCCACGTTCTCGACGTACATCAGCGCCCGCCCCGTCACCGGTCGTCCGCGGTCGAGCGGGAAACCGAGGTCGGCCGGAGTGAGCGCGCGGCCCAGCCGTTCGCCGAGGACCGCGGCGATCAACTCCGGTGTGTTGCCCCGTGGTTGCTGGCCCTGGAGCCAGCGGGTGACGGAGGCCTTGTCGTAGTTGGTGTCCGCGCCCTGGCAGCGGCCCAGGTCGTTGACCCGCAGGGCGAGGGAGGCGTACGAGCAGCCGGCCTCCTTCAGGGCTGCCGCCAGCGGCTTGTTGGGCCCGCCGGCCCCCTTGGCCGGGTTCCTCGGTAATCCCTGTAATCCGTTCGTCACGGCGGCCATCCAGGTTGTCGCATCGTGTCGGCGCGCGGCTTGAACCGTGCCCGCCCTGGCGCCAACTCCTGGGCGGGCCGGAGGAGTTCGAGGGACGCTGCCCGCGATGTGCGGCAGGTCACTCGGTCACTATGGTGGCCGAAGAACTCAGCCCGCAACCTGCGTTCTGATAATTTCAGAATGAACCGCGAAGACCTGTTGGTGTCAACGGATCGCATGGCACACTGCACGCTGTGAATCCCGCCCCGGGAGGTTGCACGTGAGTGAGACCCGCGTCGGAGGGAGCGCTCCCGCGGCGCCCACGGTCCTGCGCATGGTCCTCGGTAAACGGCTCCGCCAACTGCGGGAGCAGGCGGGTGTCTCCTTCGACGACGCCGCCCGCGCCATCGAGGTCACCGCGCTGACGGTCCGCCGTATGGAGAAGGCCGAGGTCGGTCTCCGCATCCCCTACGTGAAGGAGCTGCTGCGCACCTACGGGGTCTCCGGAGGCGAGATCGAGGACTTCCTCGCCCTCGCCCGCGAGGCCAACCAGCCCGGCTGGTGGCACAAGTTCCGTGACGTGCTGCCCGAGTGGTTCAGCGCGTACGTGAGCCTGGAGAGCGAAGCCGCCGTCATCCGTCTCTACGAACCCCAGTACGTGCCCGGTCTGTTGCAGACCCACGACTACGCCGCCGCGCTGATGCGGGTCGGCTTCCCGAACGCGGCCCCCGAGGACGTCGACCGCCGGGTCGCCCTGCGCCTCAGGCGTCAGGACCTGCTGGTCAAACCCGAGGCGCCGGCCGTCTGGGCCATCCTCGACGAGACCGTGCTGCGCCGGCCGGTGGGCGGCCCCGAGGTGATGCGGGCCCAGATCGACCGGCTCGCCGAGGCGACGGACCGGCCCAAGATCAGGATCCAGATCATGCGGTTCGCGGCCGGACCCCACCCCGGGGCGTACGGCCCCTTCCACTACTTCCGCTTCGGATTCTCCGAACTCCCCGACATCGTCTACACCGAGGGCCTCGCGGGTGCCCAGTACGTCGACCAGCCCGCGGACGTCGTGACCTATCTGGAGGTACTGGACCGGATGTCCGTGCAGGCGGAACCGGTCGCTCGTACCAGGGACATCCTGGCGGCACTACGCAAGGAGTTGTGAACATGGCAAGGACACCCGACAGCCCCGTCCACAGCGGCATGCCCGCTCCCGAACTCGGCGCCGAGGGCTGGCGCAAGCCCTGGAGCGGCACGAACGGCGGTTCCTGTGTCGAGGCCAAGCGCCTGGCCGACGGCCGCGTGGCCTTCCGCCAGTCCACCGACCCGGACGGCCCCGCCCTCGTCTACTCCCGGGAGGAGATGGTGGCGTTCCTGAACGGTGCCAAGGCGGGCGAGGCGGACTTCCTCATCGCCTGACCGCCCGCCCACCCGCCCAGCGGGTCACTACGCGCGCACAACCGGACACCCCGTGCGCGTACTCCCCTCGGCCGTCGGCCGTGACCAGACTGGGTGCACCTCCAGGCCGTGAACGGGACCGTCGGGCCGGCGCCCGTCGCCCACCACCCGAAGGGAGCGGCATGGTCGCGCCGCCTCGTGTTCCGGGCCGAGCCCGGCCGGTCGCTCCCGAGGAGCCTGGGATGATCCCGCCGCCCGTGCTCACCCGGTACCGGACCCTGATCGTCGAGGGGTGCGAAGGGCCCGGCCGTGACCGTCTCGTCGGTGAACTGGCGGACCTCGGCTTCGAGGTCCGGCGCATGCCGCCCGCCCTGCACCACCTGGACCCGGCCCTGCCCTACCGCGAACTCCTCGACGGACCCGGCCGACTGGCCGTCGACGGGCACCTCATCGCGGAACTCGTGCACGGACCACTGCGCCGGGGCCGCTCCCGGGTGACCTGGATACAGGCCCTGGACCTCGCCGACGTCGTGGCCGAACGCGACGGGGCCATGCTCCACCTGACCACGCCCGAGGCCACGGAGGCGGCCACCGCCTACACCCGGGTCTTCCGCACCCTCGCCCAGCACGTACCCGTGGTCACCCTCGACGTCGGCGAGCCGGCCGGCCCCATCCGTGCCCCCGTTGCTCGTCCGTCCCAACTCTGGCCAAACGCAGGACAGTTGACGATAGGTTAGCGACGACCACGCGATGTGAGGCAGGAGAGTACCCATGGCAGACGGCCACCCCACTCCCGACCAGGAAGCCCTGTCGAAGATCGACACCACGGTGCCGCACTCGGCCCGCATCTGGAACTACTGGATGGGCGGCAAGGACAACTACGAGGTCGACCGCGAGGCGGGCGACGCCTACCGCGAGATCGCCCCCAACATCGAGACGATGGCCCGCGCCTCCCGCGTGTACCTCATCCGCACGGTCACCTTCGTGGCCCGGGAGCGCGGCATCCGTCAGTTCCTGGACATCGGCACCGGCCTTCCGACGTACGACAACACCCACCAGGTCGCCCAGAAGGTCGCCCCGGAGTCCCGCATCGTCTACGTCGACAACGACCCCCTGGTGCTGCGGCACGCGCAGGCCCTGCTCACCAGCACCCCGGAAGGCGTCACCGATTACGTCGACGCCGACCTGCGCGACCCGGACACCATCCTCGAAGCCGCCGGGAAGGTCCTCGACTTCGACCAGCCGGTCGCCCTGATGCTGATGGGCATCCTCGGCCACATCCAGGACTACGAGCAGGCGCAGGACATCGTCCGCCGCCTCCAGGCCGCCCTCCCGTCGGGGAGCTACTTCGTCCACTACGACAGCACGGACACGGACGCCGAACTCAAGCGCGCCCAGGACGGTTACGACGACACCGGCGCCGTTCCCTACGTGCTGCGCAGCCCCCGGCAGCTGCACGCGTACTACGAGGGCCTGGAGCTGCTGGAGCCCGGCATCGTGTCCTGCCCGCTGTGGCGTCCGGAGCCGGGTACGAACCCGGAGCCGACGGACGTGTACGGGGGAGTGGCCCACAAGGCGTAGCGGCACCGGCCCGGCGCGGGACGGGCCGGGGACGCGGGAGGCGCGGGAGGTCACCCGTGTACTCCCGGGCACTTCGGGTAGGCCCCCCGCATGACGGGCCCCCACGACATCGACCGCCGGCTCCTCGACGCCGTGGAGAACCTGGTGCCGCTGTGGTTCTCGGCCGTCGGCGACGTCTCCCCCCGGTTGTCCCCGCGACAGATACTGGCACTGCGCGCGATACGCAGGCAGCCCGAGCTGAACCTGACCGCCCTGGCCGAGCAGCTCGCGATCGGCCTGCCCACGGCCAGCCGGCTCTGCGACCGGCTCGAAGCAGCCGGCCTGCTCCGCCGGGGCGTCCGTTTCGACGACCGGCGCGAGGTGCACCTGATGGTCACCGAGCGCGGACACGGGTTCCTCACCGACCTCACCGGGAGGCTGTCGGCGCGTCTGACCGACGTCCTGGCGGCGATGCCGGCCGCCGAGCGCGCCCGGGTCGAGCAGACGCTGCGGGCTCTGGGAGGACCCGTCAGCTGACCCGTGCAGGGATTCGCCCGCCGTCACTGTGCACATGGCAGAGCAGCAGGCACACGTCGTCCTCGTGCTCGTCGTCCAGCAGCGGCTGGAGCAGCCGGTCGGCGGATTCCGCGAGATCGTCGTCGAGCGTCGCCGACGGGAGGCCTCCGAGGGTGGTCGCCAGCCGCTCGATGCCGGGGTCGATGCCCTGGGCGCGGCGCTCCACCAGCCCGTCCGTGTAGAGGGCCAGGGTCGAGCCGGGCGGCAGCGGCACGGTGTGGTCGGGGATCTCCTGGTGGAGAGGGATGCCGAGCATCGCGCCGGGTTTGGCGTCCAGGATCCGCACCCGCCCGTCGGGCGAGCGCAGCACCGGCGGCGGATGCCCCGCGGCGGCCCAGGTGAGGGTGGGCTCGCTCGGATGGAACCGGGCGATGACGGCGGTGGCGTACAGGTCGGGCTGCAGATGGTGCAGGAACAGATGGAGACGGGTCAGGAGCTGTCCGGGGGTCTTGCCGTCGACGGCGTAGGCGCGCAGCGCGGTGCGCAGCTGGCTCATCATCACCGCGGCGCGCAGACCGTGCCCGGTGACGTCGCCGATGACGGTGATCAGGCTGCCGTCGGGCTGGCGGAAGGCGTCGTACCAGTCGCCGCCGATGTTCAGGCCCCGGGTGGCCGGCAGATAGCGGGCGGCGAGCCGCAGCCCCGGGGTGGTGGGCAGCTCGGTGAGCAGGGCCCGTTGCAGGGTCTCGGCGATGTCACGGTTGTGCTCGAAGCGGCGGGCGTTCTCCAGCGCCACGCCGGCGCGCCGGGCCAGCTCGATCAGCATGACGGCGTCGTGGGCGTCCCACCGCTGGTCGTCCGGCGGGGACAGCGTCAGCACCCCGAGGGGCGCGCCCCGGGTCACCAGGGGCACGCACAGCAGGGGCCGGGCGGGGTCGAGCGCCGAGGGCGGATGGTCGTCGACGCCGGGCAGTCCGCCGGGGTGGTCGGCGGCGTACTGGGGGCGCCCGCGGCGGGCCGCGACGACGGCGGCGGCCGGTCGCGGGCCGCCCCGGGCCAGGTCGCCCTCCCCGTCGAACAGCCATACGTCGGCGGTGTGCGCGTACCGGGGGACCAGGAGGGTGGGCAGCAGCCGCACGATCGCGTCCGGGTTGAGGGAGGCGGTCAGAGCGGCGCTGGCGTCGGCGAGGAAGGTGAGCCGGCCGCGCGCGTTCTCGGCCTCCTCACGGGCCTTCTGCTCGGCGGCGAACAGTTCGCGCTGCGCGATCCCGGCCGCGTCCAGCTCGGCGTGCAGGGCGAGGACACCCTGGTTGGTCTGGTGGAGCTCCTCACGGTGGAAGGCGACCAGCGCCTCCTGCTCGTCGAGTTTCTCCAGCAGCAGCGCGGCGTCCTCGTCGGCCCCGAACAGGGCCTCCGCGAGCGTCTCCGGATCACCCGGCACATGCCCGCTGTCCGGCAGACGCCCCTCCTGCGAACAGGCGACCGTGAGCCGCCACGGCTGCCGGAACTCGCCCGGCCGCCGGTTCGCCGACGTCACCTCGACCAGGAACCGGCTGCCGCCGGGCCCCGCCGTCGAGACCCGCGCGGTCAGCAGCCACGCGCCCCCCTTGGTGAGGCACTGCCGCAGCTGCGCGGAGAGCACCGACACCAGCCGCGCCCGGTCGGTCGCGGAGACCCCGTGCGCGGTGGCCAGCCGCGCGGTGGCGATACGGGCCCGGGCGGCGTCGATGACGGAACTGACATGCCAGGTACGGGTCATGGAAAGTGGTCCGGCGGGGAGGGGCTCAGTACGGCGACGGTGGTGTCGTCGCGTACCGGCCGGGCGGGGCTGCTCGCGTCGCGCACGATCACGGCGGCGATCACAGCGGGGTCGAGGGAGGGACTGTGGGCGGCGGGTCCGGGACTCCAGCGGCTGGGCAGACCGTCACTGTGCAGCACGAGCAGACAGTCGTCCCCCCATTCCGCCGTGTGCTGCGGGAGGTGGGCGGCCCGGTGGGCGCCGACTATGCCGGGCCGTGACAGCAGCGGCTGCCAGTTCGCGCCGGTACGCAGCCGCGCCCCGATGTTGCCGATGCCGGAGAACAGCAGCCTGCCCGCGGCGACGTCGAGTTGGGCGACGGCGACGGCGGCGCCCCGGGTGTCGCGCAGCGCGCCCTCCAGCCGCCGCAGCAGCTGGGCGGGGGGCAGTCCGGGCGCCCGGTACAGCTGCTCCACGGCAGCCGAGGAGGCGCGGGCGGCCGCCACGCCGTGGCCCAGACCGTCGGCCAGCATCAGTGTGACGAGATCGCCCTCCCGGCCCCACGCCCAGGCGTCGCCGGAGAACTCGGCCCCGGCGAAGGGCACGTTGACACCTCCGGCGCGCACGGCCGCGGCGGGGGAGGGGGCCGCGCCGGCCCGGCGGCGGGGCCGGGCTCCGAGCCGGGCCAGGGCGACAGTGCCCCGGCCGACCGTGCTGTGCAGGTCGAAGTCGTCGGCGACCCGGCGGCAGGTGCCGAGGCCCGCCCCGAGCGAGGACGTCGTGGAGAAACCGTCGCGCAGCGCGCCCGCCACGTCGCGTACCCCCGGACCGTGGTCGATCGCCACGATCTGCACCATGGGGGCCGCGCCGTCCGCCCGCTCCGGCGCGGGGCGGGAGACGACGTCCAGCAGTATCAGTCCGCCATCGGCGTGCTTGAGCAGGTTGGTAGCCAGCTCGGTGGCCACCAGCGCGCAGCCGGCGGCACGGTCCGCGTCCAGCCCGGCCCGTGCCGCCGCGGCCTCGGCGGCCACCCGGGCGTCACGCACCCGGGTGGAGTCGTGCACCGGAACCTCCCAGACGCGCGGCATCACCGCTCCTCGCGCGGGCGCGGCGCACCCGCCATCCAGGAGGTCACCGTGACGGCGGTACCCGAGCCGGGGCGGCTGTCGATGGCGAACTCGTGGACCAGCCGCCGGGCGCCGCCGAGGCCCATACCGAGGCCCTCGCCGGAGGTGTAGCCGTCGATGAGGGCCTGGTCGAGGTCCGGGATGCCGGGTCCCTCGTCGCTGAAGACCAGGCGCAGCCCGCGTGCGCCGCCCTTGTCCACGGGCTCGCACTCCATCTGTCCCCCGCCCCCGTGGACCAGGGTGTTGCGGGCCAGTTCGCTGGCCGCGGTGACGAGTTTGGTCTGCTCGACCAGACCGAAGCCGAGCTGGGCGGCCGCCTGCCGCACATGCTGACGTACCCACACCAGATCGAGATCCGAGCGGATCGGCAGGCAGGCGGAGAGGCCGCCGGCGGTCTGCATCACGGACTCTCCTGGCGGGCGTGTCCTCGGCGGGGATAGGTCGGATGCGGTTCGCCGAGGAGCCGGAACGCGTCCTCGGTGCTGAGCGCGGTACGCAGGCCCGGCAGGGTGAGACCCAGCTCCACCAGGGTGATCGCGACGGCCGGACGCATGCCCGCGACCACTGTCCCGGCGGCGAGCAGACTCGTCTGGGCGGCGATGTCGCCGAGCACCCGGCCCAGGAACGAGTCCACCATCTCCACACCGGAGAGGTCGATGACCACGCCCGTGGCGCCGCTGCGCGCCACGGTGGAGCTGATGTCCTGCTGGAGCTGCTCCGCCGCGCCGTCGTGCAGATCGCCCTGCAGCGACACCAGGAGCACGTTGCCCAGCTTGAGCACCGGCACGGGTGTCCCGTAGGAGGACGGACCGCCGTACGCGGCGAAGAGATCGCCGCTCACCTGCGCCCCGAACCGGCCGGGTCGCGGGACACGATGTCCGTGCCCAGCTCGCGCAGCGCGTAGGCCAGGGCGTCCGCGAGGCTCGTGCGGGTGAGCACCGAGCTGAGGTCGATGCCCAGGTGGACGATGGTCTGCGCGATCGGCGGCCGGATGCCGGAGACGATGCACTCGGCTCCCATCAGCCGCGCGGCGGCCACGGTCTTCATGAGGTGCTGGGCCACCAGGGAGTCGACGGTCGGGACCCCGGTGATGTCCAGGATGGCGAACCGGGCGTGCTGCTCGACGATCGAGTCGAGGAGCCGCTCCATCACCACCTGGCTGCGCGCGCTGTCCAGGGTGCCGATCAGGGGGACGGCGACGATGCCCTCCCACAGGCTGATGACCGGCGTGGCGACCTCCATCAGCTGCAGACGCTGCCGGTGGATGACTTCCTCGCCCTCGTTGAGCGCCGTCTCCAGCACCACCAGACGCAGGGTGCCCATCAGGACCGTCAGCGTCGTGGTGCACTCCCGCAGATGGGTGGCCGGCGCGGCGGCGAGCTCGGCGACCAGCAGCTCGGTCACGGGCGGCCGCAGCGCGTCCACCTCGGCGGAGATCTGCGTGACGGTGGAGCCCGCCCGCGCCCGGGAGGCGGCCGTCCGCGCGAGCTGTTCGCGCACGACGTGGAAGCCGCCGGACTCCGCGTCCTCGACGCTCTCCGCGGCGGCCACGGCGGCGAGCGCGTCCACGACGGCCCGGCCCGCCTCCACCGCCTCGTCCCGGGAGTGGGTGAAGACGGTGCGGAACAGCGCCGCGTCGGCCCAGCGCTGCGCGATCTGTTCCTGGCGGTTGCGCAGGAACTCCGCCACCTCCTGTGCCGGGGTCGACTGCCGGTCTGCCGTGTCCTGTTCCGGCACGGATCTCTCCTCACATACGGGCGCGTCTCCCTTCCGCGGGAAACGACGGTCGGTCGAACTCATGGGCGGGTGCGGTCGGACTCCCCCCGACCGAACCAGTCGAGGCAGACCACGAGCGCGTCGTCGTCCGCCACGGGCGTGCCGCGGTGACCGGAGAGTTCCCTGAGCACCGCGCCGGGGACATCGGCGGCGGGCAGCAGCCGCGTGGCGTTGACCGCGCGGGCCAGCGCACGTTCGCCGTACTCCTCGCCGCCGGGGGCGGCGACGGAGTACACCCCGTCGCTGACGAAGACGAGCCGGTCTCCGGGCTCGACGATCAGCTCCTGGGCGGTGTACTCCGTCTCCTCGAACATGCCCAGCGGCAGTTGGGCGTCCAGGGCGATCGCGGAGACGTTCCCCTCGCGCAGCAGCAGCATCCGCGGGGAGCCCGCGTCGACGATGCTCAGCCGCCCGGTGGTCAGGTCCAGGTCCAGCAGCAGCACCGACAGATGCTGGGCCCCGCCGTACTGGGCGTGGAGGGCCTGGTCGGCCAGGGCCGCCTGGTCGGCGATGGGGACACCGGCCCGCCGGGCGTTGCGCAGGGCGTTGATCCCCAGGTTGGTCAGCAGGGCGGCCTCGATGCCCTCGCCCATGCCGTTGGTGACGTACAGCATCAGATGGTCGGCGTCGGCGGACCAGTCGAAGTTGTCGCCGAAGATCGCGTAGGCGGGTTCCAGCTGGCCGCCGAGCGCGTACTCGGTGGTGGTGGAGGAACGGCCCGGCAGCAGCTGCCACTGCATCTCCGCCGCCAGGGTCAGCCGGCTGGAGCGACGCGCACGGACATACAGGTCGGTGTCGCGCTCCGCGACGACCAGCTCATGGGCCAGGACCCCGGCCAGCTCGGTCAGTTCGGCCAGGCCCTCCTCGGCGTGCGCGGCGGAAGACAGCGTCAGACGCAGCACGCCCAGCCGGTCGCCGCGCACGGTGACCGGCAGATGCGCCCGGACCCGGCCGTCGCCGCGCTTCTCCAGGTACGGCTCCTGCGACCCGAACGCCCGGCCGGTCGGGCCGCCGTGCATCGGCAGGGGTTCCGGCGCGTCGGGGTGTGTGGAGACCGGCCGCAACGCGGTGAGCGAGTAGTCGGCCAGGTACAGCTCGACCTCCCGCGCGGACCAGGCGTCCTCGCCGAGTACGTCGCGCAGTGCGTCCAGCAGGTGGTGCGGAGCAGCGGCGCGAAGTGCCCGTTCGGCTGCCACGAATCTGTTCACGATGTCGGATACGCCATTCTTTCCAGAGCTGACAGTGTTCGGGATGCCTGGAAGAGTGGGCCTGTGACTTCCTCCTCCAACCCGCGGCCGGACGAGGTGGCTCGTGTGACCTCCGAGACGGCCGAGCTGCTGGAGGTCCTGTGGGGGCGCGCCTCGACGGCTCCGGTGTCCGCCTCCCAGCTCCGCGTGCTCTTCATCCTGGAGCACAACGACGGCATCAACCTGCGGATGCTCGCCGACGCCCTCGGCTCCACCCCGCCCTCCACCAGCCGGCTCTGCGACCGGCTGGAAGCGGTGGGCTTCGTCGAGCGCCATGCCAGTACGGCGAGCAGGCGCGCGCTGTGTCTGCGGCTGAGCCGGCGCGGACAGGCCTTCCTGGTGGACCTCCGCGCCCGTCGTGAACAGGCCCTGCGGTCGGTGCTGGAACAGATGCCCGCCGTGAAGCGGACCGCGCTGCTGGAGGGGCTGGAGGCGTTCTGCGCCGCCGCGGCGGCGGAGATCCACGAGGGCGACGCCGACGCCGCCGTCCGGAGCGCCTGACCACCGCGGACCTGGTCCGACAGCCTCATCCCAACCCTTCCCACACTCTTGGCCCGGCTCACTCTGTTGCCTTCCGGCCATAGTTGTCAAACGACAACTGTTGGCCATGGCTAAGCCGTGACGCACCGACGGAAATGGCCGATCGGCTCGGCCCGTCGGTACGTCGACGCGTCGTCAACGGCTATTCCTCCGCCGGTTGTTCGTCCGGGAGCGTGGCGACCTGTCCGGAGTCCACGGCGGCCAGCGCCTCGTCCACGCTGTCCACCGTGGCGACGGTGAGACTGACACCGGTCAGGTCGAGTATGCGCCGCACGGCCGGTGTCGGGGCGATGACATAGACCCCGCCCGGGATCCGCCGTACCTCCTGGTACGTCCGCAGGATGATGTTCATGCCCGACGAGTCCATGAAGGGGACGGCCGACACTTCGAGCAGGAAATGGCGTCGGCCGTGGCGCAGCTGGTTCGCGACATGATGTTGCAGCTCGGTCGCCGTGTCGATGTCCAGTTCCCCCTCGATCGTGAGCAGCACGGCGTCGTCCCGAGGAAGGTCGACCTTGATCGACAGCGGGTTCTGGGCAACGGACACAGGAGCCTCCAAGGCACTAACCGATCGGGACGGGTGCCCCGATTCACGGATTCGACGCATCGCCCGGCGATGCGCCCGTGCGCATACCCGCGAATCGTCCGGACACACCGCCCCGATCAGGCGACACCGGGTTCCAGGAGCCCCGTGCGCAGCCGCTTGATGATCCGGCTGATCAGCCGGGACACATGCATCTGCGACACCCCCAGCTGCTCGGCGATCTGCGACTGGGTCCGCTCCTCCACGAACCGCAGGTGCAGGATGCGCCGCTCACGGTCGTCGAGCTGGGCGATCAGCGGCGCCAGCGAGTGGAAGTCCTCGACGAGTTGCAGCGAGTGGTCCTCCTCGCCGATGAGGTCGCCCAGTACGGCGTCACCGTCCTCGCCGCCGTCGGAGGTGAGGGCCGCGTCGAGCGAGGAGGTGTTGTAGCCGTTGGACGCCTTGCGCGCCTCGATGACCTCCTCCTCCGACAGCGACATCAGCTCGGACAGCTCACGCGTCGTCGGCATCCGGCCCAGCCGGGACTGCAGCTCGTCCGTCGCGCGGGCCAGCTCCACCCGCGCCTCCTGCAGTCGCCGCGGCACATGCACCGCCCAGCTCGTGTCCCGGAAGAACCGCTTGATCTCGCCGACGATGTACGGCACGGCGAACGTGGTGAACTCCACCTCCCGGGACAGCTCGAACCGGTCGATGGCCTTGATCAGCCCGATCGTCCCCACCTGGACGATGTCCTCCAGGGAGTCCTCGCGCCCCCGGAAGCGCGAGGCCGCGTACCGCACGAGGGACAGGTTCATCTCGATGAGCGTGTTGCGCACGTACTGATACGTGTGCGTGCCCTCCTCCAGCACGGCCAGCCGGTCGAAGAACTGCCGCGACATCGCCCGCGCGTCCTTGGGCCTGACCTGTGAAGGGTCCTCGATCAGCGGGAGGTCCACTTCCTCCGACATGACCCTCCCCCTTGCCGTGGCCGTAGTAAGTGCCGTCACGGCTGCCATGCTGTCCACCCCTCTCGCCCGAAGCCTCGTTGCCAACCCACGCTTGCCCCCAAAGCCGCGACTCAGTCCCCCTCTGACACGAAAGGGACCGTGTCGCTCCCCACTCTGGCCGGAAGTCGCCGTCGGCTCCGGAAGCGGGCGACGCCGCGGCCGACCCGTTCCGTCACCGTGAATACGCGAACCGTTGTTTGTCCACGGAATCGCGGGGCAATCGGAGTTCCACGCCTCCGGATCGGAGGTCGGTCGGCGGGAGCGGTCGTCCGCGCACGGGCCTGGTCGCCCATTCACCGTTCCCCGCCGCGAAGTCCCTGAAAGCGTCGTTCAGGAGCGAATTCCCATGCTGGTCAATGTGTCCGCAAACGGTTCAGGCACCCCCGTACGTCCCGGCACGCCCGACAGGAGGACGCACGACGACGCCCCCGACACCGCCACCGCCTTCGCACGGCTCGCCGCCATGGACCCGGGGCCGGAACGCGACCACGTCCGGGACGAACTCGTCCGCGCCTGGCTGCCCATGGCCCACCGCATCGCGAGCCGCTTCCGCAACCGCGGCGAGTCGCTGGAGGACCTGCGCCAGGTCGCCGCGATGGGCCTGGTCAAGGCGGTGGACCGCTACGAGCCCGAGCGGGGGGCGTTCGAGAGCTACGCCGTGCCCACCATCACCGGCGAGATCAAGAGGCACTTCCGCGACCGGATGTGGACGCTGCGCGTCCCCCGGCGGGTCCAGGACCTCCGCAACAAGGTACGTGTGGCGCGCCGCGAACTCAGCCAGACCTCCGGCGGCGCCACCGAGCCCTCGGTCGCCGACATCGCCGCCCTGGCGGGACTCACGGAGGAGGAGGTCCACGCGGGGATGGAGGCGCTCGACAGCTTCAGCGCCCTGTCGCTGGACGCCGAGATGTCCTCCGGCGACGACGGCTACAACCTCGCCGACACCCTCGGCGCACCGGACGCCGCGTACGACGTGGTGGTGGACCGCGAGGCGGTCAAGCAGGGGCTGCGCCGACTGCCCGAGCGCGAGCGCGCCATCCTCTACATGCGCTTCTTCGAGGACATGACGCAGAACCGTATCGCCGACCGCCTGGGCATCTCCCAGATGCATGTCTCCCGCCTCATCAGCCGCAGCTGCGCCCGCGTCCGCGAGGAGGCCCTCGGCCGCACCACGCCTTCTTCCTGACCCTCGCCGCCCCACCCGTGTCCCCCTGCCGTCATCGGATCACCCAGGAGCGAAAACAGATGCTGATGCCCCACCCCGCGACCCTGCGCAGGCTCGTCGAGGAGTACGAGTCACTAGCGGCCCACGAGGGTGAGCAGAGCGATCCGCAGACCACGCGGCGCGCGCAGGACCTGGCCTACACGCTGTGCGTGTCCACGGGCACCCGCGACATACGCCAGGCCCTCGAAGCGGCACGCGGGCAGCTCGCCGCCGCCCAGGCCACCGCTACCGCGGAGCTGTGCGGGAAGCGGGTGATCCTCTCCCCGGAAGCCGACAGCCATGGTTCGCGCGCGAGCGGGTACGCGGCGTTGCATGAACAGTGACCAGCCGGGCCCTTGCGAGTCGTCGACCCCGCACGTCCCGTGATGCCGAGGGAACGCCACCACCTCACCGAACACGGCACAGCCGCCGCGGAGGAACCGCCCGGCCGGCCGGTAGGGCCGCCGGGCGCGATCACCACCGCCGGGGCGGCCCGCCGCCATGTGCGGACGTTCGTGGGGGAGCGGTGGCGTTCCTCGGCCGGGCCGCCGACCGAGGCGGCCATGATCGATCTCCTGCTCGTCGTGTCGGAACTGGTCACGAACGCGGTCCGGCACGGCGGCGGGATCGCCGGTTTCGACGTCGGCCTCACCCCTGAGGGCGTGTGGCTGAACGTGCGGGACAACAGCGCCGCCGTGCCCGTGGACCTCCACGGGCACGGCGCGCTGCCGCGTGTCCACGAGGGCAACGGCTACGGATGGCCACTGATCAACCGGCTGTCCCGCGAGGTCCGCGTCGAGTGCCCCGCGGCGGGCGGCAAGACGATCAGTGTGCTGGTGCCGCTGACCTGATCGCGGCACCCCGCCTTTTTCCCTGTTCTCTCCCCCTGGCTTCCTGGCTTCTTCGCGTGTTTTTCCCGCGCCGCCTCACCAGGGCAGGAAGACGTGCACGTCCTTGCCGTGGTCGTGCACCACCACGCTCACCTCGTCGCACAGTGTGTGGATCAGGTACCAGCCGATACCGCCGCCGCCCTTGCTGGGACTGAAGGGGCGCGGCGCCGGCGACGTCGTGCTCGTGTCCCCGAGCGTCACATGGACCCCGTCGATGGTGCGGCGCATCGTCAGCTCGAAGCGCCCCGGAGCGTACTGCACCGCGTTGGCGGCCAGCTCCGTGACCACCAGCAGGATGTCGTCCCAGTGCTCGACCGCCGCCGGCGGCGAGGTGCGTGAGAGAACGCCCAGGAACCCTTCGGCGGCCGTACGGGCGCCCGTCACGTCGCCCAACTCTCCGTCGAAGGCGGCGTGTCCGTCGTAGATCTCCTCGGCAGGCAGTTTGTCGTCCCTACGTGGCTCTGTTGCCAACTTGGCTTCCCCCGCTCGGCTTCTTGAGGCGGACGCGATGTCGCTTCCCCCTCCGACGCTCGTGTTTCCCGTGGGCCGAGTGGCTACGCGTGCGAAAGCGTAGGGATGTGTGGGGCCTTGGGGAAGAGAGTGGCTCTCCGGTGCTCCTGGTGAGCGTCGGCGCACTAGCGGTCACCGGTCTCACCGTCCCCGTCCGGTGTGCGCAGGACCAGCAGGGCCACGTCGTCGTCGTTGTCGACGGGACGGGCGCGGTCCAGCAGCAGGTCGCAGAAGACGTGCAGGGGCCGGTGGGCGAGGGCCGCGGCATGCTGGCGCAGCCGGGCCATGCCCCGGTCGAGCGTCTGCCCCGGCGACTCGATCAGACCGTCCGTGTACAGCACGAGCGTGGACAGCGGCGGCAGCCGCGTGAGGGTGTCGGAGCGCGCCCGGACCAGGCCCGTGCCGAGCAGGTGGTCGTGTTCCTCGTCCAGGAACCGGGACCGGCCGTCGTGCGTGATCAGCAGCGGCGGCGGATGCCCGGCGTTGGTCCACCGCAGGATCCAGTCCTCGTCGCTGCGCTCCACGCGGCCGAAGATCAGGGTCGCCATGGACGCCTCGGCCACGTTCACCACGGCCTGGTCCAGCCGCTCCACGATGATGCTCGGCGGCTCGTGCAGGGCCCAGGCGTAGGCCCGGAGCATGTTGCGGACCTGCGCCATGCCCGCAGCGGCGTCGATGTTGTGCCCGACGACGTCGCCGATGGCCACCGCCGTGGCACCGTCGGACAACGAGAACACGTCGTACCAGTCGCCGCCGACCTGGGAGGACTCCGACGCCGACTCGTAGCGGGCGGCCATCTTCAGGCCCGGCACCTCCGGCATCTGGGGCAGCAGATGGCGCTGCATGGTCTCCGCGATGTGCCGCTGACGCTGGTACAGGCGCGCGTTCTCCAGCGCCAGCCCGGCCCGGCGCGCGATGTCCTCCAGCAGGGACAGCTCGGCGTCGGTGAAGGAACCCGGCCGGTCGCTGAGGCCCAGGGTGAGAGCGCCGAGCACCGCGCGCGGCCCACGGATGGGCGCGATCGCCGCCGAGCGCAGACCCGTGACCTGGAACAGCTTCTGCTGTGCGACCGTGATCCCGGAATCGGGCGGCCCCTGGTAGGTCTCCGGCCCGGCGAGGGCCGACGCCGCCCCGCGCAGGGCCCGGGACAGCGGCATGAACGACTCCTCGTGCACCGGCGGCAGCGGGCCCTCCAGCTCCTCGCGCCGCACCACGGCACCGTTGTGGTGGGTCGCCACCGTGTCCCGCCAGACGTCGTCGCTCTCGGTGATCAGGTCCACGACGGCCCAGTCCGCCAGCCGCGGTACGACCAGCCGGACCAGGCGCGCGATCGCCTCGTCGGAGTCCAGCGTCGAGGTCAGCCGGGTCGTCGTCTCCGCGAGCAGCGCCAGCCGGTCCAGCTGGGACAGCGTCGTCGACTGGACGGACCGGAGCGATTCGTTCCCCGTGGCGCACTCGTAGAAGAGGACGGCGGCGCCGGTCGCCCCGTCGTCGAGCCGGCACGGGGTCACCAGCCAGGTCACGGGTAGCAGCGTGCCGTCGCCGCGCTCGAACCACTCGCGGTCCCCGCCGCCCGTACGGCCGCTGACGAACACCCGCGTCATCGTGCACGACGACCGGGCCATCGTCTGTCCGAGGTGGTCGCGGTGCAGCAGGTCGTGGGCGTCGTGGCCGACGAGTTCGTCGGCCGTGCGGCCGAGCAGTTCCTCGGCGCGGGCGTTCACCGAGACGATGGAGCCGTTGTCGTGCACCAGATACATGCCCGCGTCCGAGAGATCGGGCAGCCCGTCCGAGGACCGCGCAGCCGGGCCGGGCGGCTGCCGGTCGACGTGATCCGGACTCCACGCGCTCATGTTCGGGCTCCTCCTGCTCCGGTCGCGGACGGGACTGTAGTACGCCTCGGCGGGCGTGTCCGCCCTACGTGCCTCACGCAGTACCCCGCTACCCGGCCCCCTACGCGCAAAAGGTCCGAGACAGCAGGTCAGAGCCCGTCCCGCGGACCGCGCACCGCCGCGACAGCCGCCGGCGACAGCGGGCGCCAGCCCCGTCGCCCACGGCCCGCCGCCTCAGGCCTGAGTGTGCCTTACGCACGCCGAGACGACCTCGCGCAGACTCCCCGTGCGCTCCATCACCTCGCGCTGCACCCGGGCCCCGTTGCCGCGCCCCATCAGCTCCGCGACGGACGCGCGGGCCGACTCGGCGTCACCGTGGTCGACGAGAGCCTCCTCGACATGGTCGAGCAACGCGTGGATCACCTCGCCGGCGGGCCGGGGCCGCATCGTCGCGGGGTCCAGGAGGGTCTCCGACATACCGGAACGGGCGGCCCGCCAGGCGGCCAGCCGCAGCAGCCCGGCACTGTGCGGGAGAGGTTCCAGACCGGCCCGCCACTCGCGGGCCGCGGTCTCCACGAGCCCCCGGGCGAGGGTCGCGATCAGGACCGCCGTGTCGGGGTGCAGACAGACGTCCGCGACCCGGATCTCGACGGTCGGATACCGCTGGGACAGCCGTGCGTCGAAGTAGATCATGCCCCGGTCGCGCACGATCTCCGTGGAGATCAGATCCTCGACGCACCGGTGGTACCGCTCCGCCGAACCGAAGATGTCGGCGGGCCCGGCCATCGGCCACATGTCCCACACCTGGGTGCGGTAGCTGGCGTACCGGCTGTCGCGGCCCTGCCAGAACGGGGAGTTCGCGCTCAGCGCCGTCAGGACCGACAGCCACGGCCGCATACGGTCCAGGACGGCGACGCCCTCCTCGTCGGACTCGACCGACACATGGACATGGCAGCCGCACACGAGCTGCACCTGGGTGGGCAGGCCGAACTCCCGCGCCATCCACAGATACCGGCTGTTCATGGTGATGGTCGGGCTCACCGGCAACGGCGACGAGGCCAGCGCCACGACCGCGCCGCCGAGCCCCTCCGCATGGCGCGCCGCGTCCTTGCGGCAGCGGATGATCTCGGCCCCCAGATCGGCCATCGACGACTGCGGATGGGTGGCGAACTCCAGCTGCTCGTCGTGCAGCTCCTTCTCGAACACGTCCTGGCCGGCGCCCTCCTGCGCGGCCCGCGCGAGCACCGCCGCGGCCTGTGCCCGCGGCTCGCCGGTCTCGGGGTCGACCAGCAGGAGTTCCTCTTCCACTCCGACGGTACGCACGTCATCAGGCCCTTTCGCGCTAGGTGGTGACAGCCGTGTGCCCTCGGACGGCGCCGGAACACCTCACCGGACGACGCCGGGCCGGATCCGTGTACGCGGTGTCGCTGACGGGCGAGGACGCGGAGCGGGAGAAGGACACCGAGGTGGCCGAGCTGTTCCGCACGGCACAGGCCGACAGCCGCAAGGGCGCCGACCTCGGCAAGCGGCTCCTGCACCGACGCCTGAGCGACTGACGGCCCGACCCCGGGCCGCCCGCGGTTCGGGAGACCGTCGGACAGTCCGTTCCCGGCATGCGCCATTGTGGGCACGGCCGGGGCCGTCACGCGAACCGGCCGGAGCAGTGGCGCCGGGAACGGAAGTACGCCACGGCGGGCCGTGGCATCAGCGGGCAGAGGGACCGGATGCGACCAAGGCGCGGAGAGTCCTGAGACAAGGCGCAAAGAGTCCTGAAACGACGAAGGCAAGGAGTCCACCACTCCTTGCCACTCTCAACTTATAGCGCACCGGGGGGCTTGCGGCAAGACCCCGCCCGTGCCGCAGAATCGCCGACCGAAACGCGAATCCGCGCACATGGGGGTTGTGATGATCGACGTGATCGTCGTCGGCGGCGGGCCGACCGGGCTGATGCTGGCGAGCGAACTGCGGCTGGCCGGAGTGGGCACGGTGGTGCTGGAGAAGCTGACCGAACCGACCGGCGAGTCCCGCGGGCAGGGCCTGCACGCGCAGTGTCGAGATCATGGACCAGCGCGGACTGCTGGACCGCTTCCTCGCGGTCAGCGAGACGTTCCGGGTGGGCGGTCTCTTCGGCGGGATCATGAAACCGTGGCCCGACACCCTGGACACGGCCCACGCATACGGCGTGGCCACCCCGCAGCCGGTCACCGAGCGTCTGCTCCACGAGCGCGCCGTCGAACTGGGCGCCGACATCCGGCGGGGCGGCGAACTGGTCGGACTGAGCCAGGACCCGGACGGCGTGAGCGCCGAGCTGGCCGACGGCACACGGCTGCGCGCCCGCTATCTCGTCGGCTGCGACGGCGGCCGCAGCGCGGTGCGCAAGCTCCTGGGTGTCGCCTTCCCCGGCGAGTCCGCCACGGTGGAGACACTGCTGGGCGACATGGCCGCGACCGAGGATCCGGCGACGATCACCGCTGTCGTCGAGGAGGTCCGCAGGACCGAGCTGCGGTTCGGACTCGCCCCTCTCGAGGACGGGCACTACCGCGTTCTCGTGCCGGCCGAGGGGGTGGCGGAGGACCGTACGGCCCCGCCGACCCTCGACGAGTTCAAAAAACAGCTGCGGGCTTTCGCGGGCACCGACTTCGGGGTGCACTCACCGCGCTGGCTCTCCCGGTTCGGCGACGCAACCCGGCAGGCCGAGCGCTACCGCGTCGGCCGGGTGCTGCTGGCCGGCGACGCGGCGCACATTCACCCGCCGACCGGCGGGCAGGGGCTGAACCTCGGTGTGCAGGACGCGTTCAACCTCGGCTGGAAGCTGGCCGCCGCGGTCCACGGCTGGGCGCCGGAGGGCCTGCTGGACAGCTACCACGCCGAGCGGCATCCGGTGGCCGCCCGCGTGCTGGTCAACACCCGCGCGCAGATCACCCTGCTGGGATCCGATCCGGGTCCGACCGCGCTGCGGGAGCTGCTGTCGGAGCTGATGGACTTCGAGGAGGTGAACCGGTACATCACCGGGATGATCACCGCCGTCGACGTCCGCTACGACTTCGGCGAGGGCCATGACCTCCTCGGCCGGCGCATGCGGGACGTGCGGCTGAAGCGGGGCCGCCTGTACGAGCTGATGCGCGAGGGCCGCGGCCTGCTGCTCGACCCGACCGGCACCCTCTCGGTCGAGGGCTGGGCGGACCGGGTCGACCACGTCGTCGACACCGCCGAGGACCTGGACGTCCCCGCGGTACTCCTGCGCCCCGACGGCCATGTGGCGTGGGCCGGTGCGGACGGCCGGGAACTCCTCGACCGGCTCCCGCGGTGGTTCGGGGCCGCCACCGGCTGACCACGCTCGCGCCGGGAGGCGAGGGCGTACGGGGCGGGTGCCGAAGGGAGCGGGCGCAAGACCGCCCGCCCCGGACCGTTGTGGGGACCGTCCCGCACCGCGCAGGATGCTGTGATGACCTCGCCTCCCGCAGTACGCCCGTACCGCCCCGGGGACGCCGACGCCGTCCACGAGATCTGCGTCCGTACCGCCCACAACGGCGGCGACAGCCGGCCCTTCCACTCGGACCCCGACGTCTTCCCGGCCACCTTCGCCACGCCGTACGCCCACCTGGAACCGGAACTGACCTTCGTACTGGACGACGGTCGCGGGCGGGCCGTCGGCTACATCCTCGGCACCGCGGACACTCCCGCCTTCGTGGACGCCTTCCGCGCGAAGTGGCTCCCGCTGGTCGCCGAGCGCTTCCCGGCGCCCCTCGGCCCGCCCACCACCCCCGACGAGGCGATCGCCGAGCTGCTGCACCGTCCCGAACGCATGGTTCTGCCCGAACTCGCCCCGTATCCGGCCCACTTGCACATCGACATCCTTCCCGCCTGGCAGGGCCGGGGCCACGGCCGGGCCCTGATGCACACCTTCCTGCGGGCCCTGCGCGCCGGAGGGGTGCCGGCCGTCCACCTCTGCATGGTCACCGCCAACACACCGGCCCGTGCCTTCTACGACCGCCTGGGATTCCACGGGATAGCGGTCCCGGACCCCGGCCCGGTGACCTACCTGGGGCGCGCGACGACGCGGAACGAGGGGCCGCCGGGCGGCGGGACGCGCTGCTGACTCCGGCCCCGCGCGGCTCACCGCACGGCGGCCAGAACGTGGCTGGGACCCACCTGCCAGACCGCTCCGACGTGCTCGAAGCCCGCCTCGCGCAACAGCGCGACATGGCCGGACAGGGTCAGATCGTTGCCCTCGCAGCGGGGACGCCCGCCGTCGTCGCCGCGCGTGAGGAAGGGGGCCAGCTCCGGGTCCGAGGCCGCGCCGGACCACCAGGAGTCCCAGTCCTCGGCGAGGGAGGCGGCGCTCCGGGCGGCCCGGCGGCGGCCGAGGTCGACCGCGAGTTCGGACACCTTCGTCGAGTCCGGGCTGATGTGGTCGCCGTTGACCAGGATGCCGCCGGGGCGCAGCAGCCCGGCCAGCTCCCCGTACACCCGCCGCAGCGTGTCCGTGCCCAGGTAGTGCAGGGCGGTGGTCGACACCACCGCGTCCGCGGGGCGGGCCAGGTCGAGCGCGTCGAGCCAGCCGGGGGCGCCGATCAGGGTCCTGACGTACCGCAGGGCGCTTCCGTAGTGGGCGCTGCCGAGTTCCAGGAGGAGCGGGTCCGCGTCCACGGCGAGCACCTCGGCCCCGGGCAGGCGGCCGGCGAGCCGCGCCGCCAGGCATCCGGGGCCGCTGCCGAGGTCCAGGACGAGGGGCGCGGGGCACTCGCGCGTCACATGCTCGACCAGGTCCGCGATGACCTCGAAACGCTCTTCGCGGTCGACCGCGTACCGCTGCTGCTGACGTTCCCAGCGCTCCACCCATCGCGCCGCCGTCGCCGTGCTCACATCCATGCCGGTCGCACTGCCTCCGCCCCGTCCCGCCGCTGCTAATGGAAATCATTGCAGATTGGCGAGGGTGGTGAGCAACGCGTCGATCTCCTGCGGGGTGTTGTACACATGCAGGCTGACCCGTACCGAGCCCTCCTCCTCCGCCCGGCCCGCCTGGCAGTGGCCGTCCGTGCGCACCATGAATCCCTGACCGAAGAGGATGAAGCCGAGGTCCTGTGAGCCGATCTCGCGGTGCCGGAAGGTGACCAGACTCCGGCGCCGCTGCACCTCGGTGCCGGCGGTGAGGCTGGACCGGCAGCCGAGCACCTCATAGGCGTCCATCCGCGCCAGTCCGTCCGTGAGCCGGGAGGTCAGGGCCACCGTCCAGCGTTCGATCCGGTCGGTCCCGGCGGCGTCCAGCCAGTCGAGCGCCGCCGTCAGCGAGACCACGCCGGCCGTGTTGGGCGTACCGCTCCAGCCACCCGGCCGGAACTCCGGTCCGCGGAGGTTCCGGGACCAGACGGCACCGGTACCGGGCAGCGCCATCGCCTTGTGACCGGAGAACACCACGAGGTCGACGTCCAGGGCGGCCGTGGAGAGCGGCAGATGGCCGATGCTCTGCGCCGCGTCCAGACAGATCGGCACCTCGGGCCCGACGACCTGCCGGATGCGGTGCACGTTCATGTCGACGCCGTAGACGTGATGGACGTGGGTCGCGGCCACGAAGCGGGTGCGGGGACCCACGACCCCGGCGAGCGCCTGTGGATCGTAGTCACCCGAACTCTCCTGGTACGGCACTCCGCGCACCCGGACGCGCACCCCGCGCAGGGCCAGCAGTTCCTGGGCCTCCAGCCACGGCGACAGGTTCGCCCGGTGGTCGGCGAAGGGCACGACGATCTCGTCGCCGTCGCCGAGGAGAGCGGGCAGCCAGTCCCGGGCGACGCTCCGCAGCCCCTCGGTGGTCCCGCTGGTGAAGTGGACCGACGACCGCCCGGGGTCCGGGTCGTCCAGGAACGCCTTGATCCGGTCCCGGGCGTTCTCCACCAGCGCCGTCGTGGCGTTGGCCCAGGGATACGAACCCCGTCCGGCGTTGGCGTTCGACGTCGTCAGATACGTCTGTACGGCGTCCAGGACGGCCCGCGGCTTCTGGCTGGTGGCCGCGCTGTCCAGATAGACGAGGTCCGGATGCCCGACGACGATCGGGAACTGGGCGCGCAACGACCGCTGCCACGAGACCGGTTCACCTGCTTCCCCCGGCTCCGCCGGGTGTACGACGGGACCGGCCACGTCAGTCACGCACCAGTGGGGCGCCGGCGTCCCGCCAGGCGATGATGCCGCCGGCCAGGCTGCGCACATCGGGGTGGCCCATGCGGGTGAGCAGGGCCGCGTACCGGGCCGACTTCTCGCCGACCGGGCACGCGAGCAGCACGGGCTGCCGTCTGCCGAAGGGCAGCCCGCCCCGGAGGAGTTCGTCGAACAGCTCGTCGACGATGTTGACCGAGCCGTCGATGTGGAGTGCCGCGTACGCGAAGGGGCCGCGCAGGTCGATCACGAGAGGGCGGTGCGCGGCGATCCACTTCTGGGCGTCCTCGACGTCGACGACGGCCGCCGAGCGGACCTCGTCGTCGGTCACCGTGGTGACCGAGTTCTTCACGGGCGGGCGGCCCAGCAGGTCCGGGCGGCGCCGGCGGACGTAGTCGAGGTAGCTCTCCACCCGGTCGCAGACGATGAAGACGGCGGTCCGCCGCTGCGTCAACCCGGCGTCCAGCGCCCGCAGATGACGGACACCGCCGTAGTAGGCCGCCCCTCCGGTGGGGCCGGCGAGCAGGCCGCAGCGGCGGAGCAGGGTGAGCATCCCCTCGATGGCCTCGTCGGCGCCCACCGCCTCCAGGGTGTCGTAGGTGGCCGGGTCGAAGATGCCGACCTCCCGTACCTCGTCGACGGTACGGATGCCCGGGATGAAGTCCGTCTTCTCCCCGACGAGTCCGACGACACGCACCGCCGGGTCGTGCGCGCGCAGCGCCCGGGCCACGCCGGTGGAGGAGCCGGCCGTGCCCACACAGGCGATGAACCAGTCGGGCGCCCGGCCGTCCAGGTCGGCGATGATCTCCGGGCCCGTCCCGGTCGCGTGCGCCTCGGTGTTGAGAGCGTTGAAGTACTGGTCCGTGTGCAGATGGGTGCCGCCCGGGCGGTTCAGCCGCTGGTGGAAGAGGGTCAGCGGATCGTCGGTGTCGGTCGGGTCGAGACATTCGGTCCGGCCGGGCAGTTCCTCGATCTCGGCGCCGAGCAGCAGGAGCAGGTCCTTGATCTCGGGGACGCGCATCCGGTTGGTGACACTCTTGAAGGGCAGTCCGTGCAGCCCGGCGATGAGCGCCAGGGCCTTGGCGGTGTTCCCGCTGGACAGCTCCACGATCGTCTCGCCGCGCTCCTTGGCTCCGGCGATCTCCGGGCGGGTCATGCTCCACGCGGCCCGGTCCTTCAGCGAGCCGAACGGGTTGAGCATCTCCAGCTTGGCGTACAGGTCGATGTTGCGCAGGCCGTGCACGGCCGGGTCGATACGGACCAGTGGCGTGTCGCCGATGGCGTCGGTGATGTTGTCGTACCTCATCCCTGCGGGTCCCCCGTACGGTCGAACGGCCAGTACTCCTCGTCCAGACACCACCGCGCGCGGCCGTCCTCCTCGTGGACGGCCACCTTGCGTGCCATGGGCTGCTGTTGGGCGTGCGTGGCGGTGAAGTCCATGCAGTAGGCGGCCGTGTTGACGAAGGCGAGGAGGTCGCCGGAGCGCGGCAGCCGGGGCAGGAACACGGTGCGGCGGGTGAGGAGATCCGACTCCAGGCAGAGGTTGCCCACGAGATGGACCGCCACCGGGTCCGCCGGGCCGGGCGGGCCCGGGGCGCGGGGCAGGACCACGGGGTCCAGCAGTACGCCGTGGTCCTCCAGGCCGACATCACCTGCGTTCATCGCCAGGCGCACCAGGGGCCCTCCCGTGTCCGTGGGCCGCACTTCCAGGACCTTGCCGAGCGTGAGCCCGCACTGGTCGGCCAGGGCGCGGCCGGGCTCGACGTAGAGGTCGTACATGCTTTCCAGCAGCAGGGTGCCCAGGGGGCGGCCCAGGCTCGGCGCCGGGTGGGAGAGCAGGTCGTCGAGGTATGCGGCGCCGGCCGTGGGCCGATGGGCCGGGTAGAGGCTCAGGGCGCCCTTGAGGGTGCCGTTCTCGACCCGGAGGCCGTAGCCGTGGCCGCCCCAGGTCAGGGGTGGCCGGTCGCCCAGGACCGCCGAGGTCAGTTCGGTCGTCCAGCGCTCCCACTGGGCCGCGTGCGCCAGGTAGGAGACGCCGAAGCCGCCGCCGACGTCGATCGCGCGTGGCCGGAAACCGCGGATCCGCAGCTCCTCCATGGCCTGGAGACATCCTTCGAGCGCGGCCGCCTTCTCCTCGAGGCTCGTGGTGTCGAGGTGGTAGCCGACGCCGATCGGCTCCAGCTCGTCCCGGTGCCGTTCGAGGACGTCCAGCAGGTGATGCAGGGACTTCACCGGCGTACCGAAGCGGCTTCTGCGCGACAGCCTTCTGGCTCCGGCCGTCTCGAAGCCGCTGAGGCGCAACAGGACGCGGACGCGCGGCAGCCCATGGGCGCGCACGAGACCCGCCGCCCGCTCCAGCTCGGCGGGACCGTCGGCGTTGAGACACGCCCCGCTGTACGCGGCGAGCCAGAGGAACTCGGGGTCCTTGGGGCCGGTCGCCATGATCCGGGAGCCCGCGAAGCCGGAGCCGAGAGCATGCCGCAGCTCGCCGAGCGACGCGGCGTCCAGGGCCGCGTCCGTCGTGGTGAGCCGGCGCACCAGGGAGGCCGCACGGTTCGCCTTGTGGGCGAAGTAGATCCGCCCGGCCAGCCGGTGACGGTCGAGAACCGAACGGAAGCGCCGTACGTTCTCGGCGATCTGGTCCGGCAGAAGGACGTTCAGCGGGGAGCCCAGGGCGTCCACCAGATCGTGCAGCAGCGGTGCCGAGTCCAGGAGGGCCGCCGTGCGCGGCTCCAGCCGGGGTTCCAGGTACAACGGGTCGTCGTCGCTCATCCCAGATGTTCCTCCCCACCGAGGAAGACGTACCGGTGTCGGCAAACGGCCATAACGACCGTAACCCTCCCCTCGCCGGGCCTTCGGGAACCGGGCACGGTGGGGGAGGGGCTGTTTCCCGACCTCCGACGGCTGGAACGGGACGGTCGACGCGGAGGAACGGGTCGATGGGTGAACGAACGGCGAGCCCGGGTGGGGCCGGTGGGTTCGCAGGGCCGCGTGGGGCGGACGGTCAGCCGGGGCGCAGGGCGAGGCTCATCAGGATCGCGTCCCGGTCGTCACCGGGGGCGATCCGCAGCGCGCCGGGCCAGCGGCCGACCTCCACCCAGCCGACCTTGCGGTAGAACTCCTCCAGGCCGACGCCGCCCCGGGTGGACAGGGAGAGCCGCTCCAGGCCCATCTCGTCCCGGGCGATGCCGTGGACGCGGTGCATCAGCGCGACCCCGATGCCCCGGCCGCGGAAGCGCGGATGGGTCTGGACGTGGTTGACGGTGCCGCAGTGCGCGCCGAGCGGATGCGACTCCCGGCGGACGATCAGCCAGCCGGCGAGCGCGTCACCGACGAGGGCGACGAGCAGTCTGCCGCGCGCGGGATGCAGCGAGTGGACGAGCGAGTCGACCACGGGGGCGACGTCGTGGGCGCTCACCGGAAGAGGGGGGAACTCGGTCGCGAGGACCGCGCCACCAGCGTTCGCCACGACCTCCCAGCAGCCGGCGATCTCCCCTCTGAGCCCCGGGGTGACCTCCTCCGGGCTGGTCAACTGCAGAAAGGTGGAGACTTGATGCACCGTCATGTCCCTCAGACTGGCACAGGGGCCGTCGGCCGCCGGGCTTCTGCCTGCTCCAGCGGGTGAGTCGTACTCCTCCAGGCGGACGGCTTCGGCGCCGCCGTCGCCGGGCCGCCGCGACACCACCGCCCGAGCGTGGGTCCTACCTGGCTCCGTGTGTACCCCCGGCCCAGCGCATGCGCCGGGCCTCGCGCCGCGCCCTCAGCAGCGTCCGTGCCGTGGCCGGCACGGGCGGGGACGCCGAACCGCGCAGCAGCCTCGCGCCCCGCGCGAACGCCGCGTCCGCGGTGAGCAGTTCGATGTCGACGACCGTCCGCAACAGCACTCCACCGAGGCCCTGCGTGAGCACGGGCAGAGCCCTCGCCGCACGCAGGCGGACGCGGGCCTCCTCGATCTGGTCCTCCACCAACTCCCTTACGCGCGACGACTCGCGGCCCTCCGCGAGATCATCCGCCGTGACCGAGAAGCGCTTCAGCGTCTCCTCCGGGATGCCCAGGCGTCCTTCCGGGAGGTCCTCGGCCAGATCGTTGACGAAGTCCAGCCGCTGGCTGCCCTCCATGAGCGTCCGGCAGGCCGCGCGGAACCGCCCGTCGTCGCCCTCGGGGCCCAGCAGCGACGCGACCAGCATGAACGCGGGCAGCGAATAGGCGTCCACATAGGCCTGGTAGTCGGCCTCGGTGGCGAAACCGGTGAACTCCAGATCGGCGGTCGCGGTGCCCAGATACTGCTCCACCGCCCCGCGCAGACCCGGACAGGCCGCCGCACTGTTCAGCAGCGCGCGGATCAACGGATCGGCGCTCACACCCGTCTCCAGCGCGCCGCGCACCTCCCGCTCCCACGACGCCCACGCCGAGACCCGCGACGGCTTCGGGCCGGTGTCCAAGAGGTCGTCGCTGTGGTGCATGATCGCCGTCGCCGCCACGACGTGCGGCAACAGCGCCCGTGGCAACAGCAACCGGGCGGCGAGGTAGGAGGTGCGCCGGGCCCGCGCCACCAGGTCCCGCTGTCTGTCGTAGTCCCGCCGCGACTCCGGCTGCCGCACACCTGCTGCGTCCAGGCTCTGCTTCCACGTGCTCATACGCCGATCGTAGGCGGGACGCCGAGGCACGCCTGATGCCCTCGGACCTGCCCCTTCGGCTCTCGCGCGAGCCGGTGCGCGGGAGCGGAGGCGCCGCGACCGAGGTGATCCGCGCGTGCAAAAATGTCGGCGCGAAGACCCGGCGGGGACATCGGAGATGGGACGCAATGATCGGGACCGTGTTCCGCAGTGCGGACGTGCCGGCGGAGGACAGATTCGACTTCTGGCGGGAACTGCTCGGCGCGACACGGGCGAGCGAGGCGATCAGCCCTCATTCGGCGGACTTCTGGGGGGAGTTGCGCCTGATGGAGCTGGGCCCGGTGACCGTGTGGCCGGCGTCGTTCCTGCCCTCGCGCTACCGGCGTGACCAGCGGATGGTGCGCCGGTCCGACCCCGAGCTGTACCACCTGACACTGCTGCTGGACGGGAGCCTGGCCCTCGACCACGCCGACCGGCGCGACACGTTCGGCCCGCGCGATCTGCACCTGGCCGACAGTTCGCGGCCGTACGACATCCGGTCGGCGGACGGCGGGGGGACCGGGGTCATCAAGGGGGTGGGCGTCGACTTCCCCAAGGCGCTGTTTCCGCTGCCGCCGCACCAGGTCCGGGAGTTGCTCGGCCGGGGGCTGTCGGGCCGGGAGGGCATGGGCGCCCTGCTGGCGGACTTCCTCATCGGCCTGGAGCGGCAGGCCGACTCCCTCCAGCCGTCCGACGCGCCACGGCTGGGCACGGTCGTCCTCGATCTGCTGTCGGCCTGGTTCGCCCACGCGCTGGAGGCCGAGACGGCCCTGTCCCCGGAGACGCGTCTGCACGCGCTGACGCGACGCGTCCAGGCGTTCATCCGGCAGAACCTGCACGACCCGGAACTGACGCCTCCGGTGATCGCCGCCGCACACCACATCTCTCTCAGCTACCTCCACCGCGTCTTCCAGCAGCAGACGGACGGCGAGACGGTGGCCGCCTGGATCCGCGCCCGGCGCCTGGAGGGCGCGGGCCGCGACCTGGCGGACCCGTCCCTGCGCACCATACCGATCCATGCCATCGCCGCCCGCTGGGGCATGCCCCGTGCCTCCGACTTCACCCGCGCCTTCCGTACCGCCCATGGAATCGCACCCAGCGAGTTCCGGCTGCGGGCGTTGTCCGAACGTCGATGAGCGCGGACGTCAGGTCGGGTCCATGTACGCGACGCGCCTCTCCGGACATGTGAACGCCGCACGTGCGGACGTGTACCGGGCGCTGGTGGACGCCGACGCGGTCGCGCGATGGCGGGTCCCGGACGGCATGAGCGCCGAGGTGCACGAGTTCGACGCCCGTGAGGGAGGCAGGTTCCGTGTCTCCCTCACCTACGACACGCCGGCCGGGACCGACAAGTCGGCGTCACACATCGACACCTGACACGGCCACTTGCGCGGCTCGTGCCCGACGAGGAGGTGGTCGAGGTCCTCCGGTTCGAGTCGGACGACCCCGCCCTGCGCGGCACGATGACGATGACCACCCGGCTCACCGACGCGGACGGCGGCACCGAGGTCTTCGTCGTGCACCCTCGGACACACAGCCGACGTCGCTTGCGCGTGGGATCGCGAGCGGCGCTCCCCTCAGACGGGGGTAGTGGATCGAGAGGCTCCGGTTCAGGGTGAGGGGCATGACAGAACTGCAGACCTTCGTCCTGCCCCCCGTGGTTGACGGCAGTGACGTGGACAAGGCACTGGGCCAGGCGCTGATCGCCGCCTGGCAGGCGGACGGCATCTTCCAGATCCAGGCGACCCCGGAACAGGAAGCCGTCACCGAACGGGCCCTCGAAGCCTCCCGGGGCTTCTTCGGCCGCCCGTTCGAGGACAAGGCCGGGCACGTGTCCGACCTCACCTACAGCGGCTACGTCGCCTCGGGCGAGGAGGAGACGGCCGGGGAGAAGGACGGCTCGGAGATCTACACCGTCTGCCCCGACATCGCCGAGGACGACGCCCGGGTCGTCGACAAGTGGCCGTGTCACGGGCCCGCCCCCTGGCCCTCGGAGCAGTACGCCGGTGCCATGAAGGACTACATGGGCGCCGTGGGCGACATCGGCGAGCGACTGCTCCGCCTGGTCGCCCTGGGCCTCGGTCTGGACGACATGGACCACTTCACGAAGCTCACCGAGGACGGCTGGCACCACATGCGGGTCCTGCGCTTCCCGCGGGCGGACGCCACCTCCGAGCGGGGCATCGGCTCGCACACCGACTACGGTCTGCTGGTCATCGCGGTCCAGGACGACGTGGGCGGCCTCTACATCCGCCCGCCGGTACCGGGCGAGACCCGCGGCCGCAACTGGCTGGCCGACGAGTCCATGGCCGGGCGGTACGAGAACGAGGAGCCCTGGACCTTCGTCACCCCGGTCCCCGCGGTGTTCACCGTCTTCCCCGGTGACATCATGCAGTTCATCACCGGCGGCACCCTGCTCTCCACCCCGCACAAGGTGCGCCTGGCCGACCGCGAGCGGTACACCATCGCGTACTTCCACGAGCCGTCCTTCCAGGCGGTCGCGCGGCCCCTGGACGGGGGCGGCCCGGACGAGTTCATCCACTACGGGACGCACTTCACCAACATGTTCATGCGCTGCTACCCCGACCGCGCCGCCACCGCGCGCATCGAGAACGAGGACCGGCTCGCCGTGCTCGAACGCCTGCGCAAGGAGGCCCTCAACTCCTGAACGGCGTGCCGAGGAAGCCGCCCGGCTCATGCCGGGCGGCTTCCTCGGGCGTCCGCGCCGGTTTCCCCGCTCTCAGGGCAGCAGGCCCAGACGGCGGGCCGTCATGACCGTCTCCATCCGGGTGTGGCAGCCGAGCCGGCGCATCGCGCTGCGCAGATAGCTCTTCACCGTCTCGGCGCGAAGGCCGAGTTCATCCGCCACGTCGGCATTGGTCCGCCCCAGCGCGACGCAGGACAGCACGTCGAGTTCGCGTGCCGAGAGAGCGCTCAGGGGCTGGGAGGCGGGGGCCCCGGTGCCGGCGCCGGCCAGTTTGTCGCACACTCCGACGACCCGGTCGCGCGACTCGTCGTCCGGGAGTCGCTGGGCGAGGATACGCAGTTCGGCGTAGGCCTCACGGATCGTCTCCCACCGGGGGGATGTGGGACGCTCGGACCCCTCGACACGTTCCGAGGAGGCGCGCAGGCTGTCGAGGCGGCGCGTCACCTCGTCCCGCACCGCCAGGCTCTGCTCCAGATCGCGGGCGGCCCGCATGACCGAGTCGACGGTCCGGTCGCCGAGGGCCACGGACCTGCGGACCGCGCCGTACATGACCGCGCGCACCGCCCGGTTCACCACGACGGGCGCGGCCACGACGGCGTGGATGCCCTCCGCCGCGACCATGAGGTCGTAATGGTGGCTGATCTGCTTGCAGTTCGCGTAGTCGTTGACGGCGATGGGGCGGTGCAGGGCCACCACCTTGCCGCCGAGCCCCATGCCGAATCCGAGGGTGAGTCCGGACAGGGCGTTGGTGTCGTTCCCCGTGAACTCGGTGAGCTGCGCGTGCCGGCCCCTGACGACGACGCCGCCGAAGGCGAGATCCACTCCGGCGGTGTCCCGTAACGCCTGCACACCGCGTTTGACTTGGCGGTCGTCGTCCGGAACAAGGGGTGATGTCACTGTCATTGCGGCTACCTCGATCTGCCCGGGGGCAGAAGTGCGCCCCCTGCCCGCGTCGTGCGCGGGCCTCGTGCGGGAGTGGTGCGGTGCGGCGACCGCTGAGAGCGTGTACCCGGGTGCTGTCCACGTACAAGGAGCGGACAACGACCCGGCGTCCACAGGGCCTTGGGCCACCATGAGGGAGACCGAGCCCGTCCAGCTACCCCCGTGTGAGGGGGGTGCGCGGGCGGCATGGCGACGTGGACCGGGTCGAAGCAGAGCCGGTCGCGACTCGGCCCGGCAGGGGTGCGACTGTCCCGGGTGTGCGTGCACGTGTCACCTCCGGGCTGTACTGACAGATCGTCAACTACGTTTTCTCCGACGTCTCTTGACGTACTTGAGACTTCTACAGAACTGTTCTTCTGACGACGGGGGAGTCGGCGCGTTCCCCACTGTCGGTCAGATAAGGAGTCGACCCGGTCGTGTTACCGGCGGAAGACAGCGAAGAGGCGGCGGCCGCCCGCGCCGCGGTCCTGGCTCTGCGCAGGGAGAGCGGGATGTCCGTCGCCGGGGTCGCCTGGGTCGTCGGACCGGGGCAGCTCCGGATCAGCGAGACGAGCGGAGTGAGATCACGGGACCGCCGGGGACTGTCCGTGCCGGCGGGGGCCGGACTGATCGGCAAGGTGCTGACGACCGGCCGGCCGGCGGCGGTGAGCGACTACCGGTCGGCTCGGCGGATCAGCCATGAGTACGACTCCTTCGTCGCGGCCGAGGGGGTGCGGGCGATGGCGGCGGCGCCCGTGATCGTGGGAACCACGTCCCGGGCGGTGGTCTTCGTGGGATCGCGCGACGCGGTACGTCTCGGCGACCGGGTGCTGACGGCGGTGACGCGGGCGGCGCGCGATCTGGAGCAGTTCCTCGCGTGCCGGGAACAGGTCCACCGGCTGCTGTCGGAGGCCCGGGCCGGCCGCGTCGGCACCGCGCCCCGCGACGACGCCGCCTGGGAACGCGTCCACGAGGCCCACGCCGACCTCCTGGAACTCACCGCGGCCCTCGACGACGGACACCTCAAGGAGCGTTTCCACGAGGTGTGCCGTCTGCTGGAGCGGGGCTGCTGCTCAGAGGGGCCCGGGGAATCGGTGCCGGAGAGGCGGGCGCGGCTGTCTCCCCGGGAACTCGACGTCCTCGCCGCGGTCGCCGCGGGCTGCACCAACCTCGACATCTCCACCCGGCTCGACATCGGCCTGGAGACCGTGAAGGGTCATCTGCGCTCGGTCATGCGCAAACTGGGCACCACCACCCGCTTCGAAGCGGTCACCGCGGCGCGGCGCGCGGGACTGCTGCCGTGACCCGGGCGGGCCCGCCGCTCACGGGGCCCGGTTGCCTCGGCAGGACGCCGGTTGCCCGGCAGGGCCCGTCGTTCCGTCAGTTCCGGTGTGTGCCGGCGACCCGCACGATCAGCGTGCCACTGTGGTTCTCGGAACAGGAGCCGGCGGCGTCGTTCATGCCCAGGTGCAGGGTGCCGTGCCCGGTGGCCACGAACGTCAGCTTCCGTCCGACGGTGTGGACGGGGAACTTCCGGTCGCCGGTGAGGACGGCGAGGAGAGTGCCGAAGGGCGCCGCCGCCTTGACCTTGCAGTCCTTCGCGCCGTCGAGCCGCGCGTCGGTGGCCGCGTCGTAGCCGGCCGGCCCGGTCATGAGCATGTGCCGTGGCAGCCGTCAACTGCGGTGCCGGACAGGGCCTTTCAGTGGCGAGCGGAAGCGCGCAGGTCCGGGTCCGGGCCACCGGGGGGCCGGACCCGGACGGGTCAGCGGGGCTGTCGTGCCGCCGCTACTTCTTCCACGCCCAGTGCAGGCGGTCGAGCCCGCTCTGGTTGTTGACCTTCAGGCTGAGACGGGTGCCCGTGCCCTGGAGGGTGGTCAGCGAGTAGGTGTCGCCGTTGCGCAGGCCGGGCCAGTAGACCGAGCCGAGGCGCAGTTCCCGGATGACGTCGGTGGCGGCCTGGATGTAGGCGACCTCGTTGGAGCCGTTGACCGGGCCGTTGTAGTCCAGGCCGGTCGTCATGGAAGCGCCGAACTCGTCCAGGATCGTGCGCGAGGCGCAGGTGCCGATGCGCTCCTTGAAGTCCGCCTTCCACTGGTCGACGCTGGTCCAGTCGGTGTGCCAGAAGCCGTAGTTGTGCAGGGCGATCCGGGTGCCGTCGAGCCGCTTGTCGGCGCAGACCGGCTTGACGTCCTCGCTGTACTTGTAGCCGCCGATGAGGACCCGGTCGCGGGGAATGGAGCGGTGCTTGTCCAGCCAGCGGGCGGCCACGTCGCGCCATTCCTGGGAGGTGTAGCCGAACGGCTCGTTCATCGGCTCGAAGTACACCTTGCCGTTGTGGCCGTAGGCGGAGGTGATCCGCCGCCACATCCGGTCCCAGGTCGCCTGGTCGTCGATCTTGCCGTCCTTGGCGTTGTCGGCCTCCCAGTAGCCCAGGACGACCTTGAAGCCCTTGGCGGTGGCGGCGTCGATCGCGCCCCGGTACGACTTCCAGAAGGGGCCGTTCACGGAGGTGGGGTTGACCGGGAGGCGCACCGTGTTGGCGCCGAGTTTGGAGAACCCGCCGATGATCGCCTTGGACTTGGCGTAGGCCGTGGCGTAGCCGTCGGTGGTGGACAGGCCCGAGGGCACGACCGCGTCGTCGGCGTAGTTGTCACGCGGGTCGGCCCAGTTGACGCCGCGGAACTCGCTGACGGGCGGCGGCGAGGCGTGGTGGGGGGCGGCGGATGCGGGGGAGGCGACGAGTCCGCCGAATGCCGTGACGCCGGCCAGCGACGCCGCGAGGCAGGCTGTCCCGCGATGGTTCTTGAGTGGCACCGGATCCCTTTCTGGGCGGTTGCGTCCGCGAAACCTGGAAGGGCAGGTCGGCGGATCTGTAACTCCCGCAAAGTAGAAGAGATCTCGAACAGAGGTCAACACATCTGCACACCAAATTTCATCAAGAACACAGAACTATGAGCCGCCCACAGCCAGTTCCGACCCGATGAGCCGCACCCGGATGCCCTCCTCCTCCACCCGGACGTCCCGCAGCCGCATGGTCCCGCGCTCCGGCTCGGGCAGTTCGAAGGACAGGGACAGCTGGTCGGCGAGGACGGGCCGGGTGAGCTGGGACAGGGCGTCCAGGAGGTTGGGGTCCAGGCCCAGGTCGCGCAGCAGAGCGGGGTTGTCCAGGGCGAGATCGATGAGGTTGAGGCTCCGGGCCTGGCGCGCGAACCGCGGTGAGCCGGTGAGTTCGGCGAGTTCGCCGTCGTCGCTCAGGGCGGCGCGCGCGGTCGCGTCGGGCACCCCCAGCCGCTTCACGATCGCCGGGACCGACAGCAGTGCCTTCGCCCTGCGGGTCTCCCGGGCGAGGCCGGCGGCCGCCTTCGGCGTCAGGTGCAGACCGTCCGAGGCGCGCGTGCCGGGGCGGTAGGTGGCCAGGTCCCCGATGTCCAGGCGCATGCCGCCGATCCGCGTGGCGATACCCCGCTCGCCCTCCCGCTGGATCGTGGCCTCGGCGCGCAGCCGCAGATCACGTCCGGCGACCGGCAGGGTGCCGCGCGCCCGGACCCGGTCCCGGCCGTCACCGGTGAACGTCACCTGGGACGCGCCGAGTTCACGATTGAGGTCGGCGAACGACAGCAGCACATCGCCGTCGAGGCGCGGGACGCGTGCGCCGCGCACGGAGGTGAGGCCGTCGGCGTCCAGCCGTACGTCGTGGGCCGTGGCCGACACCTTCGCCAGCGACACCCGGTCGGCCGCCACGTCCGGCACGGTCACCCGCACCGAGTCCAGCCGCTTGCCCGCGAGTTGGGTGAGGAAGGGGAAACCGCCGATCTCCACCTCGGGCGCGGCCGCCAGGTCCAGCCGGTCCTCCAGGGTGTCCGCGGCCCGGTGTTCGGCGTACAACACGGCCCAGCGGTCGGCGAGGGTCACGAAGGAGGCGAGGACGACCATGCCCACCACCGCCTTCACCGCGAGGGGCAGCCCCGCGAAGCGCCCGCGCCCGCGCCGGCGCCGGCCGCCGCGACGGTGGACGGGCGGAGTCCACTCCGGCTCCTGCTCGTCCCCCTCCCCGGTGGCCGCCTCGGTGGTGTCCTCGTCGAAGAAGTCCTCCAGCGAGGTCGCCTCCAGCGGGCCGTCGTCGAGGGTGCCGAGTTCGTCGTACGGATTGCGGGGCGCGGTGGAGCGGTCGAGGGCCGGTTCGTGTGGATCTGTGCGGTGGGGGGAGCGCATCGTCTCATCCGAACATGTGCACCACCCCTGCCCGCAACTCGAACCCCGGGTATGCGATCTAGTTCACGATTGCGACGCGGCGTCGGCGCGGGCCCGCCACAGGTCGCGCAGCAGGGCGATCTCGGCCATGTGGTGAATGAATTCGAGGTTGCTCCCCGACAGGACACCCACGAACGGGTCGTACGGGGCGGAGCCGTACGGATACTGCGAGAAGCCGATCGTGTCGAGTTGCTCGTCGGTGACGCCGGCGACGCTTTCGCGCCACCGGTCGACCACGGGCCAGAACCGGTCGAGTGCCGAGGCGGCGGACGGCTGGAAATCGACCGCCAGCCGCGGATCCTGCCGCCGTCCGCCGAAGGTCCACTCCCAGCCGCCCGCGAACTGGACGTGCAGGTGGGCCAGTCGCCACGCGATGGTCGTGACCGGCGTCCGGTCGGGCTCCGGGGTGCCTGTGTGGGCGAGAACCTCCTCGACCCGTTCGACGCTCACACTCCAGTCCTCGGCGATCGCGGCGACGCTCATTCCGTCGGCGGCCTGCCGGGCGACCTCGGCGTACTCGCTCGCGGGGATGGCCGGGGCGCCGAGGTCGAGCACCCACTCGCCCGGCCCGAACGCCCCGGGCGTCGTCGCCTCGCCCCGGCGCCGGACCGACCAGCAACCGGGCACCGGCTCCCAGAGGTACTCCGCGTCGCCGAGCCCCGCCAGCCGTACCCGGGCCATCTCGCGGGCCTGGTCGAACTGGTCGAGCAGCAGCCCCAATCGGTCGCTCGGCGCACCCTGCGTCTCCATCTGCGGCTCCCTTTTCCGGTGGCGCACTTCGCTGTCACGCGCAGAGGGAAGCTAACGACCTCCCTCGCGAAGGGCCACCGCATTTACGGGGCACCCTCCGGCGACTGTCACGCGATGTACCTGTTCGCGTACAGTCCGTGCCGTACGTCCTCGACGGTTCAGGGCCGGCTCAGCGGTCGATCAGGGGGAAGACAGATGGACACCGACGCCGGTCTCGGCGCTCTTCCGTACGCTCCCGGGGCGGCAAAGCCGATCCCCGAGGCCGAGCCGGGGCTCGTGGAGCGGTGGCGGGCGGACGGAGGCGAACTGGTCGCGCTGCTGACCCAGGTTCGCGAACGGCTCGGCGGTGTCGCCGCGTTCCGTCTGGGCCCTGCCCCCACCGTCCTCGTCACGGACCCGGCCGCGGTGCAGCACGTCCTCGCCCGGCGGCCGGAGCGGTACGTCAAGCGTTCGCATCGGGCGCGTCTGCTGATCGGCGACGGTGTCCTGGCCGCCACCGGCGCGGCGTGGCAACGGCAACGCCGCTTGCTGCAGGCCCAGTTCACCGGCACCGGGATGCGCCGCCACGAACAGCGGATCACCGCCGCCGCCCGGACCACGGCGGAACGCTGGGACGCGTACGCCCGCACCCGGCAGACCTTCGACGTGGGCCAGGAGATGCGCCGCTTCGCCCTGGACACCATCTGGCGCTCACTCACCGGCCACCCCCTCGACGACGCGACCGAGCGCGAACTGGCAGCCGTGGACACCGTGGGCGCCGCCCTGCCGACCCTGCCCGCCGACGCCGACGAGGCCCGCGAAGCCGTCGCCGCCGATCTCGCCCGGATCGACGCGGTCGCCCGGCACGCCATCGAGGCCGCCCGCGGCGGGGCGGCAGGCCCGCACGGTCCCGGCCTGCTGCACCTTCTGACCGACGCCGCCACCGAGCGCCCCGAATACACCGACCGGCTGATCCGCGACGAGTTCGTCACCCTGCTCGCGGCCGGCCACGAGACCACCGCGACCACCCTGACCTGGCTCCACCTGCTCCTCGACCGGCACCCCGAAGCCCGCGAACAGGCCCTCGCCGCCGGTGCCGAGGGCTCGGCCGAGCGCCGCCGGGCCGTCCAGGCCCTGATCCACGAGACGCTCCGGCTCTACCCGCCCGCCTGGATCCTGCCCCGCCACGCCGCCGAGGACGACATCCTCGCCGGCCACACCGTCGAGGCGGGCACCGACCTCCTGGTCTGCCCGTACCTCACGCACCGCGATCCCGGACCGTGGCCGGACCCGGAGCGCTTCGACCCCCGGCGCTTCACCACCCCGAACGGTCGCTCGACCCACCCGGGCGCGTACTTCCCCTTCGGTATCGGCCCCCGCGCCTGCCTCGGCCTGCAGTTCGCGCTGCGCGAGTCGACCGTCCTGCTGGAACACCTGTTGCCGGCCCATGTCCCGGCCTTCCGCTCCACCCCCACCACCGCCGTGTTCGGCCTCACCGTTCGCCCCGACGGATCCAGCCCCGCGACCCTGGGTCCGTCCCTGGACTGAATTCCCGGGCTGAAATCCCGGGCTGACAGCGACGACGGGCGCACGGCGCGGGGTGCGCCCGCCGAGCGGCTCCGGTGCTGATGTCGCTCGTCGGTGGGTTCCCGGCCGAAGGCCCGCCGCGAGCGGCGTCGTCTCCTGGACTCCCGCGGCAACCGGTCGCGCCCGGGTTCGTAGCGCTCGACGAAGTACGCGTGGGCCGGATGATCCGGGCGTGAGGCCGCGGCGGCCGGCTCGATCCACAGGCGCATCAGCTCGGGCGGCTCCTGGCGGAAGTGGTGCAGGAGACCCGCGTGGGTGATGCCGGCGCGTGCCGCGATGTCGCGCAGGGAAGCCTTGACGTCGCCGTTCTCCGCGAAACGGTGTGCCGCCCGTACGATCTGCGCCTTGGGGGCGGCTGTCCCGGCGTACGGCCCGCGCGCTTTCGCCTCACCAGCCGGAATGGCACTCTTCCTGATCGTGCGAAACGCGACGCCGGTGGAGGACCGGGGCCGCGAGTACGAGGATCATGGTGCTGCGTGAGCACATGGCCAGGACGGACGGTGAGGAACCCGAGAAGGCCGAGGGGCGCGGCGACCGTCGTCGTCCTCGTCGTGAGCCGGACGGCCCTGCGACGGACTTCGTGGACGGCGTCCCCCACCTCTGCGTGTCGCACGCGCGGTTACCTCCTCCACCGACCCGCTCCGCAGGTCCGCGTCGACGGCGTAGCCTGCGGCGGCATGAACACCGCTCCGCGCGGCCCGAGGCCCTGGCCCCGGGTCGCGCGTTCTCGGCTCGCCCGTGCGTAAGCGCGCCGACCCCCCGCTGTCGCCGCTGCCGCCGACCGTGACCACTCGCGACGCCCGACCCCTGACGCTCGATGAGGAGCCGCTCGTGACCACCCCTGAAGCGACGATGCCGCACCCGCGCAACTCGGGCCTGCGGGTCGACCTCAACCCGGCCGCGGCCGTCGCGTACAACGCCCGCCACCACGGCGACTCGGTCGTCATCCGCTACGCGGGCGGCGATCTCACCTACGCCGAACTCGACGACAGGGCAGCCCGGTTGGCCACCGTCCTGGCCGACGGCGGCATCGGCGACGGGGACCGGGTCGCCTACCTCGGCCTCAACAGCGGCTCCTTCGTCGTCACGCTGCTGGCCGCCCACCGGCTGGGGGCCGTCTACGTCCCGGTCAACTTCCGCCTGGCGGCAGCCGAGTTGGAGGCCGTCCTCGTCCGCAGCGGCGCGACCGCCCTCGTCTGCGAGGAGGGGCACCGAAAGAGCGTGGACGCGGTACGCGAGCGGACCGCCCTCACACGCTTCCTCCTGGTGGACGACGACCCCGAGGTGCCGGCCGGGAGCGCGGCGGGCTGGGAGCCGTGGGCGCCCCTTCTCGCGGCCGCCGCACCCGCGTCCTGCGTGGCCGCCAAGTACGCCGACGACCCGGCGATCCTGATGTTCACCTCGGGCACCACCGGCACACCCAAGGGCGTGGTCCTCACCCACGGCAACGTCTTCTGGAACGCCGTGAACGTGGACCTCCGACTTGACACCCGCCGCGGAGATGTCACGTACGCCGTCGCTCCGCTGTTCCACATCGGCACCCTGAACAGCTTCGTGCTCCGTACCCTGGTGCGCGGGGGGACCGTGGTCGTCAGACGTGCCTTCGACCCGCGGACGTGCCTCGACGACCTGGTCACCCATCGCGTCAACTCCCTGTTCGCCGTCCCTCAGATGTTCGCCGCCCTGGCCAGGCAGCCCGGCCTGTTCGACCAGGATCTGAGTCGTCTGCGGTCGATCGTGGTCGCGGGCGCCCCGGTGCCGCCCGCGCTCATCGAGCAGTACGCCGATCACGGGGTGGTGCTGCAGCAGGCGTGGGGCCTGACCGAGACCGCCCCCTTCGCCACGCATCTGCCGGCCGAGCGGACCCGGGACAAGCTCGGCTCCGCCGGTGTCCCCATGCCGTTCACCGAGGTCCGGGTCGTGGACATCGTCACCAACACGCCGCTGGGACCGGGGGAACCGGGGGAGATCGTCGTACGTGGCCCCAACGTCACGCCGGGCTACTGGAACGACCCGGAGGCCAACCGGGCGGCCTTCGACGACGAGGGGTGGTTCCATTCGGGCGACATCGGCCACCTCGACGAGGACGGCTGTCTGTACATCGTCGACCGGCTCAAAGACATGATCATCAGTGGCGGCGAGAACATCTATCCGGCGGAGGTCGAGCGGGCGCTGGCCCCCATGCCGGGTGTGGTCGACATCGCGGTCGTCGGGGTCCCCGACGAGGAGTGGGGCGAGACCGTGCAGGCCGTCATGAGCGTGGACGGCACGACGGACGTCACCCTGGAGGCCGTCCACGCGTACGCGGCGAAGACGCTGGCCGGCTACAAACTGCCCCAGCACCTGACCATCGTCCCGGCCGTCCCGAGGAACGCCTCCGGGAAGCTGGACCGGACCGGCGTGCGGCGACTGCTCGACGAGGCGGACTGACGTCATTCGGGGGAGCGGGCCTGCCCGTCACAGCATGCGGCGCAGGAGACGGTCGCCGTCGACCAGCTGGTGCTTGAGCACCAGAGCGACATGTGCCGCGAGGGCGGCGTAGAGGACGGCCTGGGCGGCGATGTGCGGGACGAGCAGGTCCTCGCCCGAGAGGAGCAGGGCGACACCGGTGAGCGGGACGGCGAACGTGGCCGCGTACAGGGCGGTCTCGGTGCCGTGTGCGAGGCGTCGCTCCGCCGGGGTGAGGGTGGGCGCCCACGGGGGCAGGGGCGTGGTGAGGCGCCAGGCGAGGCGGGCGGCGCCGAGCAGAAGGACGGTGGCGCCCAGGACGACGTGGACGGTGAGCAGCGTGTCGTCACCGAAGGGCTCGTACGCCTCCTCCCCGCCCCTGCCGCGGCCTCGCCCTCTGCCCGAGCCCTCACCGCGTCCGCGTCCACGGCCTCGGCCACGACCACTGTCGTCGATGTCGAGCAGATAGCCCACGGCGAACTGCACGGCGATGGCCACGAACACCATCCAGTGGAGCGCTTTCGTGACGATCCCATAGCCGTGCGGGCCGTTGCGCAGAGGGGAGGACATTTCCCCAAGTTGCCCCATCGGCGGACCTGCGCCCGCCTCGACACGGGGGAGCCGGCCCGTGGGTGCGGTGCGATGTACCGGTGGGCCGGGCTCCCGTCGCGCTTTCGTAGGGGTCAGAAGTCGTCCGGAGTCCTGACGCGTTCGCGGACCCAGACGCCCGCGGGCTTGAGGGGGGAGGTGCCGGTCCACGGACCGCTGGCGGCGCAGGTTCCCTGCTTGAAGACGGCACCGGAGCGTTCGTCGTCGGAGTA
The DNA here is from genome assembly GCF_053593335.1 of Streptomyces sp. NPDC002324. Classification (NCBI taxonomy): domain Bacteria; kingdom Bacillati; phylum Actinomycetota; class Actinomycetes; order Kitasatosporales; family Streptomycetaceae; genus Streptomyces; species Streptomyces sp. NPDC002324. The sequence goes on along the minus strand of NZ_JBSFCF010000023.1, from coordinate 15,312 downwards.
GTTCCAGTTGACCCAGCTGATCTTCTTGGCCGCCATCAGATCGAGGTAGCGCTGCGACATGGTGAAGTCGTTCGCGCCCTCACCCGCGTAGTTCTGGGTGCCGAACTCCGTGACGAAGACGGGTATGCGGTCGGCCGCGCGGGAGAGGGTCTGGAGGTACTCGTCGCGGTGCGAGTACGCGTAGAAGTGGAAGGTGTACATGATGTTGGCCGCGTTCACCGGGTTGTTGACCACCTCGGACTCGTTCGCGCCGTCCGACACGCCGAGTGAGGACCAGGCGCGGGTGCCGACCAGGATCGGGGTGTTCGGGTCCTTGGCCCTGATGACGGGGATCAGCTGCTCGGCATAGCTCTTGATGCGGGACCAGCTCACTCCGCTGGGCTCGTTCGCGATCTCGTACAGCACGTTGTTCTTGTCGCGGTGGCGCTGGGCGATCTCGGAGAAGAAGGTCTTGGCGCGGGCGAGGTTCTGGTGCGGGTCGCCCGGGTCGAGCATGTGCCAGTCGACGATGGCGTACATGCCGCGGGCCGTGGCCTGTTCGATGGCGGCGTGGACCAGGTCGGTGAAGCGACGCGGATCGGTCTCGTAACCGCCCTCCTGGATGTACATGGAGACGCGCAGTACGTCGGCCCGCCAGTCGGTGGCGAGGGCGTTGAGCGAGCCGTTGGTGACGCACTGGCTGTACCACTGCAGGCCGTGCGTGCTCATCCCTCGGAGCTGGATCGTTTTTCCTTGCTGGTTGCAGAGCTTGGTACCGCACACCTTGAGCTGTCCGTTGGCGGCGACGGGTGTGACCGCTCTCGGGGCTGTGGGGCCGGCCTGCGCGGTGTTGGGGGTCAGAACGAGGCCGAGAAGGAGCAGCACGGCGACGAGCGGAACATGTCGTGCCGGTCTCATGGGGGACTCCTGGCGGTCTGTGGCCGACCGGCGGTCACCGATCGGCCATTCGGGGAACACAACTGGTAGGAAACTTTCCTAACAGAAAGGGAATTATCAGTTGGTCCGGACCTTTGCAAGAGGTCTGACAAGACCGCCGCACGTGGATCGGCGTCGACGACGCACGCGAATTCGGCTACGGTCGGGCGGATGGGTCGCCTGTCCGAGATCACCTTCCTCCTGCCCGACGCACCGGAATCGCATCGCTTCCTCGGCGAACTGCGCTCCTTGTTCGCCGAGGTGGCGTACGCCGACCTCACCGGATCCGCGCGTACGCCCGACCGGGTGGGGAACCGCTTGACGCTCACCCCGCCGCGGCCGGCCGATGCCCGTCCCGTGACGGCGTTCGAGCTGGCCGACGTGGGCGCCCCTGAAGTCGCCTTCGGCGCGCACCTGTCCGTCTCCGCTCGGGCTGCGGCCGACACGCGCGAGACTCGGGCCTTGCCGGCCCGGGTCGACTTGGCGGACCTGACCCGCCGCGTGGCCGGGCATGTCCGGCGAGTCGATCACACCGGGGTGAACGTGCCCGCCTGTGTCACTTCGCGCGAGCAGTGGCACGAGCTTGTGAGCGCGATCGCCTCGACGTCCACCATGTACCGCTATCCCACCGGCGAGGACTGGCCCTTCGTCCTTCCGTCGACATCGGACGAACTTCTCGACGACATCCATGACTTCGTCGTCGGCCGCGAGCCACGGTTCGAGCTCGTCCACGACCAGTGGCTGACGCAGCCGCAGTGGCAGTTCGCGCTCTGGACCGACCTGACCCGCCCGGAACTGGAGCAGCTGTTCCCCGAGCCCGAAGGGATGACGTTCCCCGAACTCGAGGAGGTCTTCCGCGTCGTACCGGTCCGCAGTCCTTGGCCGGGGCTGGATATCCGATTCGACCTCTGTTATCGGACGGAAGACGGTCCGTCCGACTGGGAAACCGGCGCATGGCTGGTCTCGGAAGGCGGCCGCGTGCGCTGACGCCGGCCTGTGGAGTGATGTCGTGCGTCGACAGGCGCGGTCGGGTGAGGGTTGTTCGCGGGCCGCGCGGTATGTGCCCGTGTCGCTCGGGGCGCGGTGCTAGGCCGTGTCGGCGTCGAGGCCGTTGACCAGGCCGCGCAGGAGGGGGCCGTACTCCGGGTGGGAGAGGGCGAAGGCCATCTGGGCGACCAGATAGTCGGCGGGGTTGCCGGTGTCGTACCAGCGGCCCTTGATGACCTGTCCGTACACCGCGCGGGTGGCGGCGTAGGCGTTGATGGCGTCGGTCAGGTAGACCTCGCCGGTGCGGTGCTCGTACCAGCGGCGGGTCTGCTCGCGCAGTTCGTCGATGATGCCGGGGGTGACGACGTAGCCGCCGATGGCCGCGTACGCGGAGGGTGCGGCGGCGGGCTCGGGCTTCTCCACCAGGCCGGTGATGCGCAACTGGCCGTCGCCGAGGTCCTCCTTGACTATGGGTACGCCGTAGCGCTGGGACTCGGTGGGGTCCATCGGCAGGAGGGCCAGCACCGGGCAGCCGGTCTGTTCGTAGGCGCGGATCAGCTGCTGGGCGCGGGGGGTCTCGGCCACGAAGACGTCGTCGGGCCAGAGCACCAGCACCGGCTCGTCGCCGAAGGCCCGGGCGGCGTTGAGCACCGGGGTGCCGTTGCCGTACGGGCCGTACTGGTCGAGGTAGGTGATGTGGCCGCGCCGGGCCAGCTCCGCGACCTCCTCCACCGCGTCCGCGTAGGCCGTCTTGCCGTCCTCGCGCAGTTGCCCGACCAGGGCGGGGTTGGGGCGGAAGTGGTCCTGGATGAGGCTCTTGCCGCCGGAGACGACGATGGTGATGTCGGTGATGCCGGAGTCGACCAGCTCACGGACCGTGTGCTCGATGACCGGCTTGTCGCCGACGGGGAGCATCTCCTTGGGCGTCGCCTTCGTCAGCGGCAGCAGACGGGAGCCGAGGCCGGCGGCGGGGATCACAGCCCTGCGAATCGTCGGGGACATCATGTCTCTCTCGGTCGAGCGGCACACCGCACCGGTTGGCAGGGCGACCTGGGCGCACACGGTCGCGCGGCCCGGGAGAAAGCCTACCCAGGCCCTTCTGGGGCGCCACGTGGCCGTCCCCCGCCGCGCCGTCGACGAAGGTGCTCAGCTCCGTGGAGCGGATGGCGGGCGTCTCGTCGGTGGTTCGAGGTCGACGACGACTGGACCGCGCACCGCGGGAGGCCGTCCGGCACCGGCCGTGTTGTGCAGCAGTGCCCCGGCCACGGCCCGCGCCTTGATGACCGCCCGGTCGGCCACCGGCCCGGCGTGACGCCCTCGTACGGCGACGGTCCACAGTTCCAGCCAGCGATCGAAATGCTCGGCGCGCAGCGGGCTCCTGGCGTGCAGGTCGCGGTGTGCGCGCAGGGCGTTGCGGCGGTAGACACCAGGGGTGAGCAGGGCGCTCTCCCAGAAGTCGGCCATGACGGGCAGATGGGTGGCCACGTCGATGCGGGCCACCTCCGTGAAGAGCCGTCCGATCAGCGGGTCGTCGAGGACCACGTCGTAGAACGCCCGCACCAGGCGTTCCACGTCCTCGCGGCCCGCGATGTCGGGGAGCTGCTCCGCCGGGCCGGCGGCCGGCCGCCGTCGGTCGTCGTGGGTCATGCGGTTCCTCCGGGCGTGCGGACGGCCGTGGCCGGCGCCGGCTGCTCTTTGTCGCGTGCGAGCTGTGCGCGGGGTGCGAGTGGTGCGAGTGGTGCGAGGGGCCGCCGTGGGGCTGCCATGCCTACTTGCCGAGCCAGAGGTCGGGGCCGAAGACCTCGTAATGGACGGCGGACGGGTGGAGTCCCTCGGCGAGCAACGCGCCCCGCATCAGGCGCATGAAGGGCAGCGGACCGCAGAGGTAGGCGGTGGTGTCGGCGGCCAGGGTCAGGTGGTCGAGCGTGGCGCGGCCGGCGTAGACATGGGCGCCGGGGGCGAGATGGGCGTCGTTCTCGTACCACAGGTGCAGATCGGCGCTGGTCAGGCGGCTGACGAGGTCCGCCTGTTCGTCACGGTGGACATGGTCGAGAGGGCTGCGGTCGGCGTGGACGACGGTGACCTGGCGCGAGGAGGAGGTGAGGGCGAGATGGTCGAGCATCGACAGCATCGGGGTGATGCCGATGCCGGCGGAGGCGAGGAACAGGGGCGTGCCGGCCTCGGGCAGCACGAGGTCACCGGCGGGCAGTGAGACGTCCAGGAGGTCGCCCGCCTCGGCGTGGGCGTGCAGCCACGACGAGACCTCGCCGTCGGGTACGCGGCCGTCGGTGGCCCGCTCGCGCTTGACGGTGATGCGCCAGGTCTTGTGGTCGGGTGCCGTGGACAGGCTGTACTGGCGGATCTGGTGGGCGCCGTCGGGCAGTTCCACCCGCACACCGATGTACTGGCCGGGGCGGAACGGCGCGGTGGGGCGGCCGTCGGTCCGGCGCAGGACCAGGGAGACGGCGTCGGGGGTCTCCTGGTGCCGCTCGGCGATCTCCATGCGTCGCCACACGTCGCCGTTCTCCACACCGGCCTCGGCGTACAGGCGCCCCTCCATGGCCATCAGGGCGTTGGCCATCAGCCAGTAGACCTCGTCCCAGGCGGCCGCGACCTCGGGGGTGACGGCGTCACCGAGGACCTCGGCGACCGCGCCGAGCAGGTGGCGTCCGACCAGCGGGTACTGGTCGGCGGTGATGCCGAGCGAGACGTGCTTGTGCGCGATGCGCGCGAGGACGGCGTCCGGCCGCTCCTCGGGCCGCTCGACCAGCAGGGTGGCGAAGGCCGCCACCGAGCCGGCCAGTGCCTCGCGCTGGGCGCCGGTCGCCTGGTTGGTCCGGTTGAACAGATGCCGCAGCAGCTCCGGACGCTCCTCGAACATCCGCCGGTAGAACAGCTCCGTGACGGTGGTCAGCGAGGCCCCCACCACGGGAAGCGTCGCCCTGACGACGGGGGCCGACTGCGCGGAAAGCATCAGACACACTCCTGGACCTGATCGAGGTTCGATTGCATGGGTTTTGAATTGGTAGCAAAGATGCATATTTTTGACTGCGCGGGCCGCGCGCGCTGCTCGATACCGCGACGGGTCAGCCCGGTGGTGCACCCAGCGCCAGCAGTATCGGCCCCGTCGGTGACGCCACCAGATCGCCGACGGTCACGCCGTTGAGCGAGGAGTAGAAGGCCTCCTGCGCCTCGCGCAGCGCTCGCCGCAGCCGGCAGGCGCCCGACAGGGGGCAGGGGGTCTCGCCTTCGCACACCACGGCTTCCCGGGCCCCCTCCAGAGTCCTGACCAGATTCCCCACCGGGGTGCTCCGGCCCGCGTCGGTGACGGTCAGTCCGCCGTTGCGCCCGCGCCGCGCCTCGATCACCCCGAGGCGCTGCAACTGTGCGATGGCCTTCGCCATGTGGGTGTAGGGGACGTTCATGGAGTCGGCGATCTGCCTCGTGGTCAGCAACTCCTCGCTGTCCACGACGGCCAGGCGCATCACTGCCCGCAGTGCGAGATCCGTGTATCTGGTCAGCCTCACGGCAGCACTCTAGCAATGTTGCATATCAGATACGTATTTGAGGGGGAGTGGTCTGCGTCTCCTCGCCCGTGCACGCTCGTGCCCGGCATCGGCGATCCGAACTCCGGCCTTGCGGACGGAAGTTGACCTCAAGGCTCCGTACGGTCGTGTCATGACTCAGACCCAGAAGCTCCTTGTCACCGGCGCCACCGGAACCGTCGGCCGTCAGGTCGTCGCCGAACTCCTCGCCCGCGGCCACGCGGTCCGCGCCCTCACCCGGGACGCGTCCAGGGCCGACTTCCCGGCCGAGGTCGAGGTCGTCCAGGGCGACCTGGCCGAACCGGACAGCCTGATCCCGGCCCTGGCCGGCGTCACCGGCGTCCATCTGATCACCTTCGGCGGTGCCTACTTCGCTCCACTGGAGACCGGCCCGCGGCTCCTGGAGCTGGCCCGCGCCGCCGGCGTACGCCGGATCACCGTGCTGCACGGCGGCGGACCGACCCCGCTGGAGGACGCGGTGCGGGCCGACGACGGTGTGGACTGGACCGTGCTCATGCCGGTCGAGTTCATGGCGAACGCCCTGGAGTGGGCGGACGGGATCGTGGCCTCGGACGAGGTCCGCGAGCCGTTCGTCTCCAGGCTGAGCGCCATGGTCCACGAAGGCGACATCGGAGCCGTCGCCGCCGTCGCGCTCACGGAGGAGGGCCACGCCGGCCAGGAATACGTCATCACCGGTCCCGAGCTGCTGACCGTCGCCGACAAGGTGGCCGCGATCGCCGCCGCCCGGGGCAGGGAGATCGCCCTCACCGAACTCACCGAGGAGCAGGCCGTCGCGCAATGGCGGGCGGCGGGCCACCCGGACGAGGTGATCGGCTTCCTGGTCGAGGCGTACGGCAACACCCCGGAGGTGGGCAAAACGGTCGTCGACACCGTGGAGAAGGTCACCGGCAACCCGGCCCGCACCTTCGCCCAGTGGGCCGCGCGGCACGCGGACGTGTTCAGGCCGGCGGCGTCCGCGTGACCTGACGGGCGCGTGGCGGCCGGTCGCGGGGTGCCGGGGCCGGTCGATCCGTGCGCCGAGCCGGCGTGGGCGTGCCCCCGATGGTGAGCGCGGGCCCCTTCTCTGTGAGGCGCCCGCGCTCACCGGGCGAAGACCGTGCACACCGGTCTGCCCGGCGTCCTGCGCACCGAGCCCCACCTGACGATGAAGAAGATCAAGGCGCTCGGCTGAGTGCGGCCCCGACAGCCCCCTCCCGCCGGACGCCGGACGGGAGCCCGCGCTACCTGACGGACCGCCCGGACAGACGTTTCACTTCCCGGGCGGCCTCGCGGGCCGCCCGCTCGGCCCGGGACACCTCGTCGGCAGTCGCCGCGCAGCGCTCCTGCGCCTCCTGCCGGTCGTGGTCCGCCCGTCGCTGGTCCTCCTGAGCCTGCCGCAGCCGCCGCTCGGCGGCGGACACGTCGTTCCCCGCCCGGTCGTGCCGGTCACGCGCCCGCTCCAGCAGTGCTTCGGCCTCCGTCCGCGCGGTGCGCAGATCACGCAGCCGGCGGTCGGCGGCCTCGGCCGCCTCACGGGCCCGGCCGAGCTGCTCCTCCTTCCGGCGGCGCCGCTCGGCGACCTCGTCCTTCGCACGGGACCGCGCGGAAGCCGGCGGATCCACCGCTCGGGCCGGTGCGCGGGGTGGGGCGGCCGGCGCGGTCGCGGAGGCCCGCCCGGGAAAGTCCGTCGGCGGGGTGAGGGCGCTCTCCAGCCGTCCGGTGGCCCACCGGTCGGCTGCCTCCTGGTCGGCGAGCACGGCACGCAGGGTGGCCTCGACGTCCCGCCGTACCGGCTCCGACAGCCGATGACCGGCCTCGGCGGCCTGAGCGACGGCCTGCCCGGACATGGCCGCAACGATGCTCCGGCGCTGCTCGGACAGCGCCTTGATTCCCTCGGCGTCCAGGCTCTGATAGGCCTCGCGCAGCGCCCGCCCCAGTTCCAGGAACCGGCCGCACTCCTCGGGTTCGGAGCGCCGCAGCAGGTTCACCGTCCAGGCGGCGAGGGAGGGGCGCCGGGCGGCATGGAGTCGACGCGCGTCCTCCGCGCGTCCATCGGTCCTGGCCTCCAGCGCCAGCTCCTCGCGGCGTGAGACGAAACGCGGGGGCGGCGTGGCGTAGAGCTCGTCGAGCGCCTTCTCCACGTCGTGGCCCCCGCCACCCCGCGCACCCTTACGCGGCATGGTCGCCGGGGGTGCCGTCGGGGAGTGCCTCGCGCAGCCGCCGGGCCTCCTGGGAGATGCGGTTCGTGAGGCCTGCCGGGACACCGCCCAGGTGCGGCTCCGGGGTGGAGAGGGGTGCCGAGACTCCCGTCCCCACCGCTCCCCACCTGCCGAGAAATCGTCGCCTGCCCGCGTCCATCCGCGTCTCCCCGCCCGATGTCAGCCGTGTCGTCGATTTCGCAGAGTATCCGAATCATTACGTTAGGTCATCGAGCCCGCCTGCGGCTCAGCCGCCCGCCCGCGTGGCGCCGTCGGCGCGGCCGCCCGGGCCCAGCAGGCCGGTGGGGTGCAGGGGCTGCTCCGCTTCGAGGCGGGGGAGAGCGCGGCGGGTGGCGCGCAGGACGACGGGCGGGATCGCGGCTCGGGTCAGCTGGGTCAGGCGCAGCCAGCGGGGGACGTACACGGCGGTCCGCCGCTGTTCCACCGCGTGGGTGAGGCGCGCGGCGACCATCTCGGTGGGGTGGACGCGCCGGGCCGGCGGCGGCATGTGGGCGCGTAGCTCCCGCATGGTCACGTAGTGGTCGGCGTCGCGGATCAGCTCGGTGTCGGTCCAGCCGAGATAGGCGATGCCCACGGCCACACCGTGCTGGGCCGTCTCGGCGCGCAGGGTGTGGGTGAAGGCCTCGACGCCGGACTTGGAGGCGCAGTACGCGCTCATCATCGGGGCGGCGCCGATCGAGGCCAGCGAGGCGATCTGCAGGTGGTAGCCGGCGGTCCGTATCAGGTCCGGCAGGAAGGCCCGGGCGGTCTGGGCGCTGCCGATCAGGTTGACGTCGATCACCCGGCGCCAGGTGCCGGGGTCGGACCGGGCGAAGGGGCCGCCCTCGGCGATGCCCGCGTTCGCCACCACGACCGAGGGCGGCCCCAGGCGGCTACGGACGGCTTCGGCCGCGTCGGCGAGGGCGGCGGCGTCGGACACGTCGGCGCGGATGGCCAGGGCCTCGCCGGGGAGGGCGGCCGCGGTCGCCCTCAGCGCCGGTTCGTCCAGGTCGAGGAGGGCCAGCCGTGCGCCTCGCCGGGCGAGCGCGTTCGCCAGTGCCGCTCCGATGCCGCGCGCCGCGCCGGTCACCACGACCGTGCGGTCCTTGAGGGGGCTGTCGTTCACGGCTGGTCCCTTCCTGTCCGGCCCTGTCTGCGGCCGGTGCGGTCCCGGCGGGCGAGGACGCGTTGGGCGAGGGTGAGCCCGGGCAGCCGGTGTCGGCGCAGTGCCGCGCGGGCGGCGTTGGCGCCGGGCGCGCCGTGCACCCCGCCGCCCGGGTGGGCGGAGGCGGAGGCGAGATAGAGGCCGTCCACGGGGGTCTCGGGGCGGCCGGTGCCGGGGGCGGGGCGGAAGAACAGCTGCTGGTGCAGTGCCGCGGTGCCGCCGTTGATGGCGCCGCCGTGCAGATTGCGGTCCAGCGCCTGGAGAGTGGGCGGTGCCAGCACCCGGCGGGCGCGGATGCGCGAGCGGAATCCCGGCGCGAACCGCTCCACCTGACCTTCGACACGGTCGGCCATCACCTCCTGCTCCGTGCTGCTCCAGCTGCCCGTCAGTCCCTCGTCGCCCGCGTCGGACTTGATGACGTGCGGCACATGGGTGTACGCCCAGGCGGCCTCGGTGCCCCGGGGCGAACGGGTGGGATCCGCGGTCGTCATCTGGCCGAACAGGGCGAAGGGGCGGTCGGGGACCTGGCCCATGGCGATCTGCGCGGCGCAGCGGGTGAGTTCGTCGACGCCGTCGGCGAGGTGGACCGTTCCGGCCCGAGCCGCCGCCTCGGCCCGCCAGGGCACCGGCCCGTCGCAGGCCCAGTCGACCTTGAAGGTGGCGAAGTCCCACTCGAAGCGCTTCAGGTCGGCCATCAGCTGGGCCGGGAGGTGCTCCGCGTCGACGAGCTCGCCGTAGAGGGCCGGCGCGGACACGTCCGCCAGCACGGCGCGGCGCGCGGCCACCTTCTCGCCGTCGGAGGTGAGGACCCCGGCGGCCCGTCCGTTCCGTACCAGGACGCGACTGACCCGATGCCCGCAGCGGACGCTCCCGCCACGCGCCCGCAGCCGGCTGACGAGGGCCGCCGTCAGGGCGCCCGCGCCACCGGCCGGCACGGGAAAGCCGTAGGTCTGGCCGAGCATGCACAGCAGCCACCCGTATCCGCCGCTGCCCGCGGCCTCCGGCGCGAGGTCGGCGTGCAGGGCGTTGCCGGCCAGCAGCAGTCTGCCGCCCTCGCCGCGGAATTCCTCCTCCCCCATGCGGCGGACCGGCGCGACCAGGGTGCGGGCCATCCGCAGGCCGCCGGCCGCCTTCAGCCTGACGGCGAGACGGGCGGTGGCGCGCACCGGCGGGAAAGGGGTGAACAGCGCGTCGACGATGTCGGGGCCGAGGTTCTCCCATGTGGCGTGCAAACGTTTCCAGGCGTCTCCGTCGCCCGGGTGGAAGGCGTCGAGGGAGGCGGCGGTGGTGTCGATGTCCCGGGACAGGACCGCGCACCTGCCGTCGCCGAGGGGGTGCGCCAGGACGTGCGGCGCGTGGCTCCATCGCAGGCCGTACTCGTCGAGGCCGAGCCGTGTCAGTACCGATGACGCGGCGGTGAGGGGATAGAAGGAGCTGAACAGGTCGCTCGCGAAGTCGGGGTCGACCCCCCTGTCGTGGCGCACCGCGCCGCCGGGTTCCGGCTGTTCCTCCAGGACCTCGACGCTCCATCCGGCGTCGGCGAGCAGGTTGGCGGCCACCAGTCCGTTGGGGCCGGCTCCGATCACCACCGCGTCAGGCATGGCCGCCGGTGCCGTGGCCCGCGGCCCTGCGCCGCCCGTGGAGCTTCGTGGGCTGTTCGGCCTCGGTCCGCGCCTCGGCCTCGGCGCCGCCGTCGTCCTCGGCCCGCTTCTCGCAGAGCCGGGCGAGCCGGGCGAGCATCGCGCGGTGCCGGAGCTGGATCAGTGCCTCCACGCCCACGTTGTGGAGCGCTCCGCCCACTCCCTGCAGCGGGTGTTCGTCCGCGATCACCAGGCAGTACGGTCCCCAGGGGCGGAGCCGGAGGGAGATCCGCGCCGTCCCCAGCACACCCGCCCGCGCTTCCAGCCCCAGTTCGGCGCCCTCGTCGCAGTACCGGACGACGGTCTCGTTGTTCAGGCGCAGCGGGCCCACCCGGACTTCGTACTCGATCGCCGAGCCCACCTGCGGCCACCGCCCCCGCAACGGCTCGGCGGCCGACGTTCCCACCACCCACTCCGCGTACCGGGTGCCGTCGGCGAGGACGGCCCACACGACCTGCGGACTCACCTTGATCAGACGATGCCGTACCGCCATGCCACACCTCCAGCCGGTCCCATCCCGGTCGACGGCCGAGTGCCCGGCCCGAGGGGATCCACACCAGGTCAAGCGGCGGGCGTCGCGTCGACCGGTGCCGTTGCCCGATCGGATGCCGAGGTCTGCCCCGAGGGACCTTCTCGAACGCGCCGGCGCCGGTGTATCAAGAAAGGTCGAGTCGTTGATCATGGAAGAGGGCTGTCAGTGCGGACACGCGGTAGCGACAAGGCAGGCGACGAGACGAAGGCCGTCCGGGTCCCCGCCGTCACGACGATGGAAGCGCCCGCGCGGCGGCGACCGGATCTGTCGTCGCCGCAGGGGCTGCTCGCGCTCCAGGGCACCACGGGCAATGCCGCGGTCGTCCAGTTGCTGCGCCGGGCCGGCCATTCCTGGGCCCAGGAGGAGCACCGGCACGGTGCCGACTGCGGACACCGAGGTGCCGCGGAGCCCACCGTGCAGCGCTCGGCCGTTCACGACGTGCAGCGCTCGGCCGTCCACGAGGTGCTGCGCGCCCCCGGCCAGCCCCTGGACAGCGCCACCCGCACGGACATGGAGGCGCGGCTCGGCGCCGACTTCTCCGACGTCCGCATCCACGACGACAGTGCGGCGAAGGCGTCCGCCGCCGAGGTCGGCGCCCGCGCCTACACGTCCGGCAGCCACGTGGTCATCGGCGACGGCGGTGCGGACAAGCACACCCTCGCCCACGAGCTGACCCATGTCATCCAGCAGCGTCAGGGTCCCGTCGCCGGCACCGACGACGGCGGCGGGCTGAGGGTCTCCGACCCCTCCGACCGGTTCGAGCAGGCCGCCGAGGCCAACGCGCGCAAGGTGATGTCAGGCCCGGCACAGCCCGCCGTGCAGCGTGCGACCGACTCCTCTCGGGCGCCGGAGGAATCGCGCGGCGCTCACGGAGCACCCTCCGGAGCCTTTGTTCAGCGGATGCTCGGCGACCCGCAGGAATTGTTCCAGGAGGATCACTGGAAGAACAAGATGACGGAGGCCGGGCACTCGCTGCTTCCGCCCAAGGCGCCTAAGAAGAAGGCAAAGGGCGCCGCACCCGCGAAGCGGAAGCTGGAGGATGTTCTGCACACCGTGGGGCCGGCTCTCCTGGCTGAACTGGCCGAGCGGAGCGGAAAGGGAGAGACCGGGCGCCTGAAGCTCTACAGGTCGATGTTCACGAGCGAGGCCGTCGCCATCATGGAGTGGAAGGGACGGGGAAAGGCGGCCGAGACGGAGGAATGGATGAGGACCGAGAGCAAGAACCCCGTCGGGATCGCGAAGCGCTATCGCGAGACGGAGGCGGGGGGCAGCGGCCCGATCGGCGCCATGCCCGTGAAGAACCACCTCGGTGACATCGGCCAGGCCGAAGAATATTTCAAGGACGAGGATCAGCAGGTGATGATGGAGTTCACCCTCAAGGAGGGCGCGCATGAACTCCTGTTCCACCCGAATTACATGGCGATATCAGGAGACAAGGGCACTCCCTATCACATCAGGAAGACCCGCGAGGAGGAGACCGGGAGTACCTTCCCGCAGGCCGCGGCCGGCGAAGGGGCCCTTCCTGGCTATGTCGGCCTGAAGCCCGAGAAGAAAGAGCCGTTCAGTCTCTCCCTCGGGGACACCGACATCACCCGCCTTCTGTTCCAGTTGTTCGTCGAGGACGTGCAGCCGGTGAAGGGCGGCCAGAACCTGTAGCCGACCGGCCGGGAACGGCCGGTGACGGATCCCTCATCGGTCACGCGCGCGCGGTGGTGGACCCACCACCGCACGGGAGTCGATCGTGTAAGGCATGAGTGATCACCCCAGTGACGTGCCCGTGGGCGAGGAGGCCGGAGAGATCCGCCGGTTCGCCGGGGCGCTCGGTCTGCCCGGCCTCGTCGATGTCCACACACACTTCATGCCCGAGCGCGTCCTGCGCAAGGTGTGGGAGTACTTCGACGCGCTCGGACCGCTGACCGGTGGCATGGAGTGGCCGATCACCTACCGCCAGGAGGAGACGGAACGGGCGGACCTGCTCCGGGCCTTCGGCGTGCGGGCGTTCACCTCGATGCTCTACCCGCACAAGCCGGGCATGGCCCGCTGGCTGAACGGCTGGGCGGCCGACTTCGCCCGCCGTACCCCCGACTGTCTGCACACCGCCACCCTCTACCCCGAGACGGACACCGCCGCGTACGTCCGGGAGGCCGTCGAGGCGGGTGCACGCGTCTTCAAGGCGCACATACAGGTGGGGGCGTACGACCCGGCCGACCGACTCCTCGACCAGGCATGGGGGTTGCTGGCCGAGGCGGGTGTCCCCGTGGTCATCCACTGCGGTTCCGGGCCCGCGCCCGGCAAGTACACCGGCCCCGGGCCGATCGCGCGCGTACTGGCGTGTCATCCCCGGCTCCGGCTGGTCGTCGCGCACATGGGGATGCCCGAGTACGAGGAGTTCTTCGGCCTCGCCGAGCGGTACGGAGAGGTGCGGTTCGACACGACGATGGCGTTCACCGATTTCAGCGAGGGGTTCATGCCGTTCCCCCGCCGAGCCCTGCCACGGGCTGGCCGCCCTCGGCGACCGGGTCCTCCTCGGCTCCGACTTCCCCAACATCCCCTACCCGTACTTCCACCAGCTGCACGCCCTGGAGCGCCTGGGTCTGGGGGAGGAGTGGTTGCGGGCGGTGTGCCACGACAACGCGGCAGAGCTGTTCGGGCTGTGACCGGCACGGCGGCGGCGGGTCCACACGGAAGGCGGTGGCGGGTCCACACGGCAGAGGAACGCGGAAGGACTTGATAGGCAAGTTATTGCTTGCCTATGGTGGGGTCGTGGCCGACGACCTGTTCAAAGCCCTGGCCGACCCCACCCGCCGGACCATCCTCGACGAGCTGACCGAGAAGTCCGGACAGACACTGTTCGAGATCTGTTCGCGGCTGACCATGAAGCACGGGCTGGGCAGCTCGCGCCAGGCGATCTCCCAGCACCTCGCCGTGCTGGAGGCCGCCGGGCTCGTCGAGACCAGGCGGGAGGGCCGCTACAAGTTCCACGACCTGAACACCGCCCCGCTGCGGCAGATCACCGAGCGGTGGCTCATGCACGACCCCTCCGGACCGCAGGAGAGCACCTCATGAAGATCCGTCTGACCAGTGTCTTCGTCGACGACCAGGCCAAGGCCGAGCACTTCTACACCGAGATCCTCGGCTTCGTGAAGAAGCACGACGTCCCGCTGGGCGAGAAGGACCGCTGGCTGACCGTCGTCTCGCCGGACGAGCCCGACGGCACCGAACTTCTCCTGGAGCCCGCCGGACATCCGGCCGTCAAGCCCTACCGCGACGCACTCGTCGGGGACGGCATCCCGCTCGCCCAGTTCGCCGTCGACGACGTGCGGGCGGAGTACGACCGCCTGCGCGGCCTCGGTGTGCGCTTCACCCAGGAGCCGCTGGAGATGGGCCCCGTCACCACCGCCGTCCTCGACGACACCTGCGGCAACCTGATCCAGATCGCGACCCAGCCGCAGTAGGAACCGGCAGGGTAGGGGCGCGGCGGACCGGCGCGCCGCGCCCCTACGTCGCCTGCTGCCGCCGCACCATCTCGGCGATCCAGGCCGGCGCGAACGGGGATGTGCAGCCCGGGGAGGTCGGATAGTCCCTGAGCACCTCCAGGCGCTCGCCGATGTCGATCGCACGGGCTCGGTGCTCGGCGTGTTCGATGCCGATCTGCGCGAGGCAGTGGTTCATCGCCCACTGCAGGCGGTCCGGGGCGTCCTTCATCCGTGCCTCGATGACGTCGAGCAGCCCGGGGAGGTCGAGGCCCTCGGGCCTCTTCGCCACCCGTTCGGTGGTGAGGGCCCAGCCGGCGCTCGCGACCACGGGGTCCGGATCGGCACACCACGCCAGGCGGAGTTCCTCGGCGTGCGGGCTCTTCTTCACCACGTAGTTCACGAGCCAGTCGTGCACCTTGGGGGTGCGCGCCTCGCGCAGCATGGAGTCCAGCTCGTCCCGCCCGAACGCCTTCGGCCGGCAGATCAGGAGCGCCAGCAGCCTCGCCGCGCCGTCGCCCGTCGCCCACAGCCCGCACGCGAGGTCCTGCTGCGTCCTGAGCTGCTTCGCGAGGGCGCGCAGGCTGCCGAGGTTCACACCGTGGTCGTCGCCGTGTCGCTCGTTGACCTCGCGCGCTTTCGGGTCGTCGAGTGCGGCCAGCTCGGCCATCACCTCGGCGACCGTCGTCCCGGTCCGCGTCGTCTCGGTCACCTCGGTCTCCCGTCCCTCACGTGGCGGATGCACCCTACCCGTGCCGGGGTCGCGCGGCCGGCGCCCCCCGCCCGCCGGCGCGGGGCGGCGGGGGGGCCACCGGGGACCGTTCCGCCCCGCCCCGCACGGCGTACACAACACGTTA